>NZ_JACJFL010000043.1:0-40980 GCF_014164575.1 Pseudoalteromonas sp. SG41-1 | reverse complement strand
ATTTAAAGGGGGGTGTCTTATTAATTGCGCCTTCTAATCACCAACCTGTCGATAAACCTAGGCAGCATACACCGCCTAGGTTTGAATTCCTTTTCTGATTGTTAACGTATCATGGACCCTGAAACTTAAGCCGTTTCACGGAAAGCCGATAAAAAGCTGAAGCGCAAGGTGCTTAGCTTTATATTTCCACGTTAATTGTTCTATGCGCTCAGGCTCTGCTTTCCAATGCTGCCAAGGTTTGATTATTTCTTCCTGCTCTCTACCTTTAAGCCAATCGAAAGGAAATGCTTCACTCAGAATTTCCTCTTCAATTTCTAATTGCTGCGAAAACGAAAATGAGGACCAAAACTCATCAGGCCGATTATTCCTCTTATCAAATTCAGCTGTAATGGGGTCTAAATGGCGGTGTCGTTCATATACCGGCACATCGGGCAATGGCTTGCTTAAATCCATAAAGCGCACATAACGTTCCCACAATAAATAACAATGGACAGGGTTAGCTGAAAGTTCGACAACTGAACCGGTAACAGTTGTTTTAGGGTACTTCTCTTGGTCTATATGACTAATTTCTGGAAAGTAATTCATCACACCCGGCGCGCCCATTTTCGAGGTTAACCTGCAAACAATCTCTTCCCATTTAAAGCAACAGTTACCTAAGTCATCTCGTTGTTCACAACCTGGTATATCAAAAGTAAACCCGACCGTTTGGTTTTGCCTGTCAAGGTACATCATCTTATCAGGTATATATCTAGCCGTTATTGGTAGTAAATTTAAGAAGAATAAGTTCCAGCAAAAGGTAACCAGTGGTATCCACCACTGAAAATTTTCACCTTCATCATAAAATGGAAGTGATAAGATACTAATTAATGTAATTAAGCTTAATACAGCACCAATAGCCATTGGACCAAATAATATGGCTTTTATAGGGTTATTACCACAAGGTGCTATTTTATATTGCTCTTTTTTATTCGCGTAAATGCGCCTATCTTGATTTAGCCAACGTCGGAAAAAACATAATCCTCTAAATTCGCTTCCTTCATTTATTATTCGGTGCGCTTCAAAAAAACGATTAAACTTCGTTTTCTTTTGCATGATTCCAACACCAAAGTAATTATTCTTTTGCATCAGGTTCCTTATGCGATTGCTAAATCAGGTGAGGCATTTTCAATTGGCTTTTCAAACGCATCAAAATCTATCGGCAAAGTTAGACTTTCGTTGTAAATAAGTGTTGATGTTATTTCAACATCAAACACACTAATGTTCGGTGATTCAATTTCAAACTCATAGGTGGCTGCATTTAAGCTCAGACTATTTTCATCAAATTCAGATAAATACTCTTTAGTGCCTTCAACCCAGGTTGCTTTTTTATAAACATTTAACGTTGTTGGATGCCGCCATGAGTATTTTACATCTAAAAGCAACTCAGATTTACCCACTATGAACATTGGCAATTCAACTTTTACCGTATAATAATTGCGACCATCAAAAAAAGTAGGAGTATTAACAGTCACCTTAGGCGAAAACAATACGCTTTGGATATATTTAAAATATTGGTTTGGATCTGAGAAAGTGGGGTCATTGTGTCGCCATGTGACGATAAACCTAGGCAGCATATACCGCCTAGGTTTGAATTCCTTTTCAGATTTTTAAAGAGCAATCGCGTTTAAACACCCGCAATAATTTGCATTGCAAGGGTTTTCATCAGGCGTTTCCAATACGGGGGGTTGTCTGGTTGGTTTAGGCTTTCATCTACTGGCCACTTTTCCCACGGTTTGGTGATTTCTTTATTTGCCCAGCGTTTTGGGTTGGTGATGGCACCGTCAAAGTTAAAGCGATAAATATCGTTATCAAGCTGTTCTTCTATCTGCTGCATTTGTTTGTAGCTCATTAAATGCCAGTACTTTTCAGGGCGATTATTTTGCTTATCAAAATCCCGTGTTATCGGGTCTAAATGACGAAATGGCTCGATTTCTGGTGAATCAACGAGCGGTTTGCTTAAGTCCATAAAGCGCACTACGCGCTCCCATGTATACTTACAGTAGTTTGGGTTTTGTGGGTTGTCTTTAACCCGTATTTCACTAAATGCACCATGGTGGTTTTCATAATCTTTATGGGCAATATACATAGCATGGGTCACACCATGGCCCTGTGAATGGTTCGCTTTAGAATAAAACGCTTCTATATCCTCAAACGGAAAAGTCGAATGGCCATGCTCATTTTTTTCGGCATTATCAACCGACCACGTAAAGTTCACTGTTTGGTTTTGGCGATCAAAATATATTTCACGTTTTGGCAAGATATGACGCGCCAAAATGGGGCTGAAGTTGAGAAAGAAAAAATTCCAGCAAATAGTAAATAATAGAAAAGCCCATGGGTATTCCATATTGTCCATAATAAAAACCCCAAAAATAGCCAATATAGATACAAAACTACCTGTTGCCCCTAAAAGAATAGGACCTAATGTTAACCCTAGCGTCCAATCCCCCGCATTATGAAAACCCAAGTAGCGGCTTTCATTATCCAAGCTTTGAGGCTGTACTTTTTTATTATCCTCTTTTTCTAATAAAAATCGGACAATCATTAACCCTTTAGGTGAACTATACTCATACTTTTTTGAGGAAATATAGTGTTTAAAGTTCTGCGATTTTTCTATCACTTTTGCATTTAGTTTTGCAAATTTATATGAAATTGACATTAAAATCCTTTTCTATCCAAGCAGTGACTTACTGCTTGGGTTAAATCCTATTTATTTCTTTACTTAGCTATAAATCAATCATCAAAAATGAGGTGAATTTTTGCCACAGTGTTTTACCAAACTTTATCTCGCTTTCAGCTTTTATATCATCTGCATATTTCCACGGGAACTTAAATATATCCGGCGGTGTTAGCTTTCTGATAGGTTTACCCGTCAATAAGTTATTGAGCTGTTCTTCATCATTAAATTCATTAATGAGTAATAGTTTTTCCTCATTAACTCTCTTCTTGAAATGCTTATCGACCCGATACCAAAAATACTTAGGACGGCCATTCGCTTTATCAAACTCAGCGGTTGTTTTATCAAACTCACGGTAATATTCAAATTGTGGGATATCTGCTAAGGGTTCAGTTACATCCATGAAGTTTTGTAATAATTCCCAATGAATAAATCCACTGCTTATTAAGTTTGCTCCAGTCCTATCATAAGAAAAATCTCTCTGGTAATGTAATAAAGTAATGCCTCTGTAAGGAAAGCCGCTTCCAGGATTATTTTCCACACAATAGTGAGCATTAAACTCTTCAAAAAGCAATTTATCTTGTGTGCTACTTTGTTCATTAGATATGGTTACAGAACCATCTTTACGATGAAATAAAACCCCTGAGGACACTCTAATCCGGATTGCTTTCCAAATAGTTAGATTAAATAATTTAGATCCACTCCAAAATATAAAAACAAATAAAAAAGATTCAAGCGCTAGTTCAATACGACCAAATAAAGTGAAAAAAAACGGTAGAGTAAATAAAAAAAACAAAATACCTAAATGTGCTATTATCCAAAAAAAGACCAATGAATCCGTTATCTTACTCCCTTTTGTAGGCAAATTAAGAGTAAAATCATCATTTCCTAAAACTTTTCTATAATATTCAGCTTTCCCTGATAAGTTATATTTATAAGCTGAATCTTGAAAACTATCAAAGCAATGTCCAAACACTTTACCTCTTGGGTATATTGCCTGCTTACTTTGGTAACGACAATACATAGAGTCACGCTCATCAGTCGCTATTTCATCTCTAAATTTTGCATCTTGCTTACCTCTGTAAGCTGTGTCAGCATATTGCTCAAGCATATACTATTTCCTTAATTATCCATGCTTTATCTGGTTGTTCACCTTTATCCCAGTCATTACGCTCATCGATATCCACATAGGGCAAGGTCACATTTTTATCTAGGCGGTATTGCACTTTTACTTTCCAATCAACTTCAAAATGTTTCGGCCACATTGATAATATCGGAATAGTATATTTAAACCCGGTTATAGCTCCTGATTCAGTGTTTTCTTTTTGGATTATTTGCCAATTTTTATGATCGTAACGGAATTCCTGCTCAAAATGTAAAACTCCTTCATCTTCAATTTGATATACCTGAACGAGAAGTTCCGATTGACCTAAAGCAAAGTTTGGTGTGTCTACATCAATGGTTAACTGGCAATGGGAACCAGTTAGCTTTTTAACCCCTAATGTAACATTTGGACTCATCAATGTGCCTACTAATGCGGCGTAACATTCTTTTGGTTGTGTTTGCCACTTTTTGTAACTGCCAGTACAGCGGTCATCTGCGTCTTTTGCAAATGGGCCATTTTTAGTCCACGTTTCTAATTCATTATCGGTGACTAATATAGCAATAATTGCAATGATCAAGCCTACTGCGATTATTGCCCACCCTAAAGGTGTAGTGAGCAATGCCGCACCAAGATATATAAAACCAGCTATAGCGACAGCGCCACTCAATGCATGGAAAAAAGCAGCATCCATATCATTTTTTATTACAGATTTATACACATCATAAGTTGTTACAACTAATGAAATAAACAACCCAAGCGCACCTAGAGCTTTAGAGACAGCAATTGCTTTATTAGCTATAAGTATTGTACCTCCAACAAAGTTGGATAATCGACTTATGCGAAATGATGCAACTTCTACTGATAATGTCGCAAGACTATACACGAGATTTATTGAATCTAAGGCGAACTTTACATCAAACTTGTCCCCTGCCTTAAATTTTTTAATCATCTCGTTGGCATTAAACATTTCAAACGCTAACATCACCATTGGCAAGTTGTGCTCTAAAACTCTCACACCTTTGAGCTTAACAGTATCTACAGCCCCTAGTTTAAAGTCTGGGTTATCGTAATACAGCGCATATCTGTGTGTTTTAGGAACAACGACGAGATCACCATCTATTGAATCATAACGACCAATTAGATCATGATAATCTGTCCAGTTTTTAGGGTTAAAATAACCTTTGTTGCTGCCAAATGCTTTAGGGTCTTCAGCTGCTATTACATTATTTTTACTATCATAAATCGTTACTGCATTTGGTGGCGGATTTTTCACGCTTTCACGTAACATTGCACGCCTTTGCTGCCTATTGTTTTGCGTGCGCTTATAATTGGTTATGGCTATTACTGATGGGTTATCACCTAATACAGCCCCAGCTTGTTTAACATGAATATCTGCAAAGTCACTAATTCCAAGCGCCTTGTTATATGAGACCATTAAGTTTCTAATTTTTACAGTATGTGGTTTTAAAACGCCGTTTTGATATTGACTTGCAACACGCCCCCACGCACCGGTTAAATACCCCACCGCATCTTTTGCTTTACCAAAAAACTCTTTTAAACCTTTATTAGCTAATAAGCTGTCTTGCTCTTGCTTTTCTTCGATCAACTTTTTATGAATGCGCTTAAACTCTTCAAATCTAAATTTAGCTTCGCCATTATTTTTTTCTTCCGGCAACTTGTTTAATACAACACTCCCAGGCTGGTTTATATCGAAGTGCCCTTCTGGGATCATAAAGCAGTCAGATAACCAATTGCCTTGCTCAAACGTTGCTTTTAAAAAGCTTTCTATTGCGCTTGTGGCTTTATTTATATTTTTTTTACGCTCGTTTTCAGCAGGTAACTTTTCTTTCCAAGGTCTAAATACACCAGTTGAAACATCGTCGATACTCAACATATTTAATACATTAGTAATAAAATTAAAGCCAAATAAATAATCTACATTTTCAAGGGCTACCCAATCATTCATTACTGGAGCTAAACCAATATAATCACTTTGCTTAGAAGTTAAAGATGAGTCGTTATTTAAGCCTTGTAAAAAATCAACAAACTCTTTTTGTGCTATTGGTAACTCCTTTAAATATTTCTCTAATTTGTCATTTGACAAGTATTGCTCTAGATATTCTTTGTCTAGATGCTTTGCTCCACTACGTAAAAACTTTGCACCAGAACTTAAGTCTGCATATCCCTCTTTTTTGGTTTTTATAGGAGTCATCGAAGTTCGATGTGGGAATATATAATGATCGCGCATCACTTTTTCATGCAAATCATCATTTAGCATCGCTTGATAAGCCAACACACCTGAATCATAATGTTTCTTATCTGTTAGCTTTTTATTCTCAAGCTGTAGCTGTAAAAAAATCACTTGGCACTTATTTAACAGAGAAAGCGCTATGCCACCTGGGTCATGTATTGTAATTTGCCCTTCACGCTCTGCTACTGCTAAATCAATTTGTTGACAGCGAGCGTTTCGTAATGAATCAGCTAATCCCTGGTCTTCAACATGTGTAGGTGAAGTGGCGTTAGCACTTTTTTGTCTTGGATCATCTTTGTACAGTCCGCCGAGGCTCACAATATACAGCCATGACCATTGGGCGATGGAAAAAGCAACTTGTACCGTGGGGTCACTAAGTGAACCTGGCTCACAGTTTAAACCATTTGTTTTCTTAGGCAGCAAGATTGTTTGGGTAACTAAACCCGAATATGAACGCTCGTTTTTGCCAAATTCAGTTGCCAAATCAACTTCAGATAAACAACCATTGTCAACAGCTGCAATTTCACGCCATAAATAACCATTAACGAATATATAGTAAAAGCCGTTTAAGTTACTAACAGGTCGTTCGTCTTCTCCTAACACTTGAAATTGCGCAGGTTTAGCTTTGTTTTTATCAAGGGACGCCTCGGTAAAAACGGTTGGTTTTACCGAAATAAATTGCGCTTTATTGTCATCACTTGGCGGATTATCTAAAGTATAAGGTTGTGTATAGCCGAAAGGTATATATGAACTCCCACATTCACCCTTTATCTCCGAATCTAATTTAATTAATCCCATATTAAGCACCTGCTGTAAAATTAATTGACGCGTTTTTGCCACTGATATTTTGCTTATCTGCGATTGGCACTTTTTGCTCACTTGCACCTTGAGTCGCTTTTATTGCACCAAGCGATGCATCGTTACTATCAACACCTTTGACTAAAATACTCGCTCCATGTGTTGTTTCTGCATCACTCAAACTATCCCTCACTTGCACACTCAACCCTCTTGGTGCGGGGCCGCCGGATTGCATAAGTGGCGCAGGTGGGGTGTTTTTAGAATTGGAGATCATCGGGTCACCTTGGCGTACAGCGGGTTTACCTTCAATTAATACATTAAACGAGCCCATGATAAATTCAGCTTCACCGTCGTTTTTCTTACTCGCGACGCCTTTTTTATCACCAGGGGAGTCACCTGAGCTTTGTGAAAAAGTGCTATTTATATTAGCGGCGCCATTGCCATTGCCATTGACTTTTACTGAGCTGGCAACATCTGTAACGTCACTTGATTGCGCTTTATTTGCGTATGGAATTGGTACAACGCTAGTCCCAATTGTGGTTAAGCAGACATCCACCGTCATAAGTTTACCGCCACTATCTTGATGTACAGCGGTGCGACCATTTATCAGCACATTTTGCCCCGATACAGCTTGTACTTGTGGTGCTTGTGAAGCTGTATCTTTAATAAGCTGCTCTTGGTTACCGGCTTGCCAACCTAAATGCGTTGATACTAAATCTAAGAATGCTTGCGCGTTACTAACGGGTTTATTTACATCCATATTAGTTTGCGGTTCATTCCATGGCAGCCTAGGTTCGTTTTTTTGGCTATCCCATTGTGGCGGTGGAATAATATAATCAGGTATAAAAATATTTACCATTTCACCGAGGGTTTTCTCGCGGTATTTTGGCCTGGCAATCTCAGCTAAAAAGGCGGCGTCACCACTGGCTTTATCTTCAAAAATAGCGATACCGTTAGCTTTACCTAGCGCACCATTACTGCGGGCGCTATTGTTAAGCCCAAGCAATGTTGAGTTGTTATGTCGCCATGTTACTGAGCCACCGGTGCGCACATCAGCGCTCAGCGCATCAATATCATATTGTACGCTGCCTGTTTGTTTGCCTGCTGCGGCGTTAATATAAGGCATTATTTTTCACTCCTTGAAATTTTGACTAGCTGCTCATTAGGTGCATTAAAAATAACAAATACCTGCTCAAGTGAGCGCGTAAGCGGGTTGCATAAATAGCTTTGTGCTAGTGTAAGTGCCGCTAATGAGTTTGCATTACCTTGATGGCCTATCGTCGTTGCTAACTCTGCACACTCAATGAGCGGCTGGCCTTTTTTGTACAATTTTTGTGTGTAAGCAAACCATTTTTTTTGCCAAGTAAGTGATTGTTCGCCCACAAATAAATAACGGTCTTGGCTGGTGCAATTGGCCTGTGCTAATTGAGCCGTCATTTGGCCGTCATATAATTGCGCGGTAAGCTTGCCTTGCGGCTGTATTAACAGTGCATATCCACCTTCGCCATATATAACGCCCGGTGGGCCGTTTAATACTTGCACGGTGCAGCGTTTAGCTTGTTCACTCACATATTGATAGCTATTACATGAATCCACAGCGATTACTAAGGTGTCGTTGTTTATGGTGGTTAAGTCACATGTTGGCATCTGTGAATAGGCGGGTATTTGTTCTGCAATACACTCTTGGAGTAGCTCAGCGAGTGTTTCATCGCTTATCAGTGGCTGTTCAATTTCATCAACGGGCAGTAAAAATACAATTTGGCTAATGCGGTTTGTTTGCCTTAACGTGGCTATATCAACTTGCTCAAGTATGTGCGAGAGCATTAATAAACAGCGCGTGACTCTATCGAGTTGCGCAAGTTCGTCTATTTCAACAAAAATATACGGCGCATCTAAACTAATATCACATCGAATTAATGCTTTACTTGGTTTAGAAAAAAGCATTTTATTAGCCACTGCAGTATACAAGCTGCTTGATGTACAGCCGGCAGCATTAATATGATAAAGACTGTCAAAAGTAAGTTGTTTCATATTAATTTTCTTTACCGCTATTTTGTTCTGAGGCAACGAGTATTTGACTATTTGCGCCTACTTTTTCAAGACTAATATGACCGCGCCAAAGCAGAGAAAAGCACTGGGCGTCGGAATCAATTACTAAGGTGTCGCAGCGCATGGTTAGCCGCTCTCGGGCTAGTGTATTTACCACTTCCACAATAGGTTTTTGGTACGGCAGTTCTATACGTTGTTGTTGTCCGTATTGTTGTAATGGATAAAGCCCTGTTAACTGACACGCCCAGCCTTTGCCAAACTCGGCTACAACTTGCTGATCAATGGGCGCTGTGTTGTATAAATCTTTTGGCTGTGTTGTTTTAAACGGGTACTCTCCCGCCATAAGTGCTGTTTCGTCTATTTCTGGTAAGCGTTCAACTCGTGGCGACCAATGGCTTGGTATGGCCGAAAAGCTTGCGACCGGTGTGCTGTGGCTAGGTTTTCTAAGTAATGAGTTAGCGTATTCAACACTGGGTAACTGCTGGCCAACCGCGTGCTTATTTTTAAGTTTAAAACCACGGCCGATTGGGTTTTCTAAGAACGTGTTGCTCTCGTTATTTAGCTCTTTACCACCAAAAGCCTGCATATAATTGAGTGCCACTGGGGTAATAATATCTGGATCTGTAGCGACTGGTCCAAGCAACGAGCGTCGCCAATAACGCGCTCCGGTTACACGTAAACGCTTTTTAAACAAAGGTTGCGAAGGCGAATCAAGGCCCAGCTCAACCTCAATAACGCGCGCGTCTTTTCCTTTTGGCGGATAAGCAGTGCAATTACCATATACTTCAAAGCCATACTTAAAAGCCACCTGCTCGTTTACTTCACAAATCGGTGAGCTGTTAGGATCGCCTTGGTAATCATCAGCAATAACAATCTCAGGGCCGGGTTCAATGGCTGTAACGTTGCCTTGCTCATCAAACTCAAAGCTTTGTTTAACCACCACCACTTGACCTTCAGTACTGTCTTCTAACCAGCCGCTAAACGTGCTGGCTTGCCAAGGAGAAAGATTATGAAGCATGAACGTTCTCCACTTTTTCACTTAACAGTAATTGCCACTGCGATGCACTTTGCTGGACATGAAATAAACCACATGCACTTGTTAAATCAAAATGTGGGGCAATAACACGTTGTACTAAAGAGCCTGCTAATTTAGCGAGTTTTTGTGCGCTATTGGCTTTAGTAAAACTAATGCCCATTAAAAGTTGCTCACCTGCTTGCATTGCAAACGCTTGCCTTACGTGCTCGGCATCATCAAGGTTAATGCCGCTTTGCGGTTTTACTGCATTGTTATCACTGACGACTGACATTTTTTCAGCTTTGGCAAGCGGCCTATCTGTTAATGTGAGCCACGCTGCATAAGCACTTGGTTGTGTTACTGCGATGGTCATTAAATCCATCACTAATGGCAGCGCTTGTTTATAAACAAAATGACTTAATACAAACGAGCAGTGCTCTGGATTTGCTTTGCAAAATAATGCACAGGGTTCGTACCAACGCGTGTCATTAAGTAAACCCGCTAAAGCGAGTAATTGTGCTTTTTGCTGTTCATCTGCGGTTTTTGCAAACACTTTAAATAGCTTATCGCTTACATCGTCATGCCCTGCACAATAACTATTTACTAACGCAGCAAAGGCAATCTCGAAATCTTTGTGTAATACCGCTGCGAGTAATTCACTGGTTGTAAGAGGTTGTGAAAATAATAAGGTTTTAACCACGTTTTGGGGTTTTTCTTTACCTTCAAGTACACTGGTGCGTAGCGCTTTTAAATCGTTAAGCTGCCAATGCTTTAAATTATGTTGAAGTAATTCACACTGCGCTAATTGCTCACTGCCTCTTAAGCTATGAAAGTAGGCAGTAAAGTCATCAATAGCAGTAATGAATAAATCAGCCGCTATTAAACGATATACTTCACTATGTTCGCTATTTTGCTGTGCAAGTTCACACAAAGCCTGCCATGTTAACTCGCTTACTTGGGTTAAGTTTTGCGCTGAAAAATAATCTGTTGGCGCTTCGCCTGCCAACTCACTTAAGGTATATAAATGATTGAGCATTTGCGTGTCGATCACGCTAAAACGTGCCAACGAAAACGCCCCTTGCTGCAACAGCTTTTGCCGGTGCTTTAACAAGGTGGTGAGGCGCTGATTATGAAGTTTTACTTTATATACAGGTGCGAACATAGTGCTAATTAAGCCTAATTGGCCAGCCAGCCAAGGTAAGGTCTTGCTCGCTGTTTGCTGTAATATCTTGCCCTTCAAGCACGATAGTGCCGTCTGCATATACCTCAACACTACCCTTGGCCGTTTGTAGGCTAACACTTTGCTGGGCTTCAATAACGATATGCCCTTGCGAATTATTAATTTGCGCGGCAGGTGCTTGATCCGCTTGCGCTAAGAGCGCCGTTACAATAAAGCCTTGTGCGCTATGTACAAGTAATACATTAGCCCCTACTTCTGCGATGCTGACATGTGCGCCTTGCGCAATAACTTGATGTTCAACATTATTAATTAATACCGCTTTTACACGGCCAAAACTGTCGACACGACTCACACACGCTAAATGTTGATCGTGATTGAATATACTTTGGATCTGAGCGCTCATAATAAACTCCTTTTCAACTAGTTATTACTAATTGCACTGCCTTTCACGGCGATATTACTGGCCGATAAAGTAATACTTGTCGCATCAATGGTTAAGTTACCACCGGCATCAATTTCAATACTCGCACCGCCTTGACTCAATTGCAGTGATCCTTGACCATCCGCTTTAATGGTAATATTTGCGCCACTACTAATTTCTATATCGCCATTGGGGGCTTGCAGTTCTAAATTGCCGTCAACCGAATATGCGCTAACATCTTGTTCACCTTGTAATTTAAGCTCTTGATCCGCTTTAAGCTCTAAGCTGCCATCGGTTGCTTCAATACGTGTGTTTGAGGTGGCTTTGAGGGTTAAATCTGCCGCCGATGTTACTGTGATATCCCCTTCGCGGGTTTGCATTTGCAAGTTATTCTCTACCCGCGTAGTAAAGTCATTGGCAACCGTAAAGGTGGCGTCGTTTTCAGCAACAAATTGCAGATTTTCTTTCGCTGATATTTTTACATCGCCATCTACAGACTTAAGCGTTGCTTGATGTGCGCCATTGGTGGCATCGAGTAATAGTTGGTTTTTATTATTTTTATTAGCAAGGCTAATTTTTTCTTCGCCTTTTTTATCATCCATTATTAAACTGTGGCCAGCTTTAGTAACGAGCTTATTCTCGGTCGGATTTTGGCTGGTAACTGGGTTAGGTGCATTTTGGTTGTATAACGCACCTAAAATAATGGGTCTGTCTAAATCGCCATTTTCGCCACAAACTAATACCTCAGTACCTTGTGTAAGCGGAAAGTGCATGCCATGACCACTGCCACCATAAGGTTGCATTAAGCGTGTTGGGCGGCTTTGTTGGCCTTCACCATCTTGATTAAATGGCAGTTTTACTACGTAATTACCATCATCATCAATTTCTTGCTCTACTAGTGCGTTAAAAGTTGCAAATACACGTCTTTCTGGAAGTAACTGTGCTTTAAACTGTTGATCCGATGGGACCAAGTACGCCTGATTTTTATAAGTTAAGCCTTTTACGTTAGCGCCATATTCCACACCTACTTGCTGGCTACCCTTATGATCAACACGCACAACCAAATATTGGCCATTATGATCTGGATGATCATAAATAGTTAAAATCATTCCTGGTCTAAGCGCCCTGCAATCACTGTCGATAATCAATTGCTCTCGTTGACAATCAAACGCTTGCTGACGCGTTTTAGCAAGCGTATTGCCCTCGCCAGAAGTTGCATAGTTATTACCATAATGACTGTCTTCACCAAATCCTGGTTGCGAAGTGCTATTTTGCGCCGATACCTGTAAATTACCTGGTGCGCGGTAGTTATAATCGTTTAACGCAATACTTTGCGGCTGAAGTTGGGCTTGGCGACTAATTGCGAAGATTGTTTCGCTAGTACGTACTTGCCCAGATGGTGGCACATAACTTAAGTTTACTTCATCAAACAGAGCCGCAATATCTTTGCTGCTATTGCATACTTTAAAAGTGCAATCCGCGTCAGTTTGCTCAACAAAACTATAAACAAAGCCATGTTTACGCATTAAACGCGTAACAAATTCATAATCAGTTTCGTTATATTGCACTGTCATATCGAGGCTAGGGCCGCTGGCTTGCATGCTAAATTTTTGCATTGGGAAGCCCGCTTTATTAAACACACTTTTAATAATGGCAGCGGGATCCATCGCTGTAAAAACACGATTGGAATGTTGATGCTTAAGTAAAGTTAAATAAGAACTCAACACTAACGTGTAATGATAACCTTGGTGACTTTTACCATGGGCTACAAAACGACTTAGTAAACCTGAGATAGTCCGATCTGTCATAGACCACACCAAACTCAAACTGGCATCTTTACCTAGCAACGTTTGCGCAGTTAAATGTTCCTGACTCAATACTTGAATATTAAATTCATAGTCTTCACATAAGCTATCATTAATTGATGTGAAGTCAGTTACCTGCACCATGCCATCAGGTAAGCCTTGTATACTTACGCTAAAATGACTGGTATTCGCTTTATGTTCACTAAAGATGTCCATGAGTCCCATTTTCAATCCTTTTTTATCTATTAAATTAGGCGTTATCGGCAAATATTGCGGTGATTTCGTCTTGCTCATCAACCGTTAACGTTAAAATATCTGGCATATCTTCTTGCGCCATATATTCCAAAATAGATTTAGCAATTCCCGGTAAAATTTGTCTTTCAATGACTGCATTTACCATCCGAGCACCGCTGTCTGAAAGCTGGCATTGCTGAGTTAACTTACTCAATACACTTGCATCAACACGCAGTTGCATTTTATGATTTGTAGCAAGACGCTTAGCAATCGCTTCTAGTTTTAAACTAACAATTGCTTGCAGTGCATCTTGATCAAGCGCTAAATAAGGCACTACTTGCATGCGTGCAAGTAAAGCTGGTGCGAAGAATTGTAGTAACTGTGGCTTAATTAATTCACTTAACGCACCAATTGACGGCACTTGCCATGGGCTACCATCTTCATTAATCGGTGCATCCGTTGGATTGAGTGCGTCATTAATGGCTTGCTGCTGCTCAGTCGGTTGTTCTACATCATCGTCTTGCTCTGGACTCAAATCGATCACTGTTGGTGGTGTGCATGCATCAATTAGCTCTGCTGAACCTAAGTTAGACGTCATGATGATCACGGTGTTTTTGAAGTCAATTTCACGGCCTTCACCATCACGCATATTGCCGCGTTCAAATACTTGATAAAACATGTTAAGCACATCTTTATGCGCTTTTTCTACTTCATCAAGCAAAATTACTGAGTATGGGCGCTGTCTTACCGCTTCAGTTAATACACCGCCTTCACCGTAACCTACATAACCAGGAGGTGAACCTTTGAGCTGCGATACTGTATGCGACTCTTGATATTCACTCATATTGATAGTGGTTAAGAACTTCTCGCCACCAAACAATTGCTTAGCTAAACAGCGGGCTGTTTCAGTTTTACCAACACCGGAAGGGCCGGCAAGTAAAAATACCCCTAACGGTCCTTGTTCATTACTGATCCCCGCTTTGCTGACACGTAATGCTTGCGCAATTTTTGCCATACCCGCTTGCTGCCCGATCACTTCTTGACCAATTGCCGTTTCTAAATTAATGAGGTTACTGATCTGATCTTTAACCATGGCACCAACAGGTACACCGGTCCACTGAGAAATTATTTGTGCCACTGCATCAGCATCTACTTCGCTAAATAAGCCATTATCTTGACTGTTTTGCTCTTTTAAAGTTTGGCGCAAGCTAAGTAGTGCAGCACTGTCTTGTTCGCTTGCATTGGTTGCTTGTTTAAATTCGTTGATCTGGCTTAAAGTGGCAATTTGTGACTCACGAGCACTGGTTAATGCAGCAAGTTTATCTTGTGCAGTATTTAACTCTTGCTGTAAGTACAATAACTTATCCATATCGACAGCTAAACCTTGCTCGCTTTCACTGGCAATACTGGCAATCCGAGTTTGTAAATAATTTATATGCTCTCGCTCAGATTCAATTGCAGCTGGATCAGTTGCAAACGACATTCTGACGCGAGCTGCTGCTGTATCAAGTACGTCAATTGCTTTATCTGGCAATTGGCGGCCTGTTATATAACGAGCTGACAATACAACAGCCGCTTCAATGGCATCATCGGTAATTTGGATATTATGATGTTGCTGATATTTATCTTTTAAACCCGCTAGCATAAGTTGCGCAGCTTGCTCCGTTGGCTCATCGACTTTGATCAGTTGAAAACGACGCTCTAATGCGGCATCACGCTCAAAGTACTTTTTATACTCACTCCAGGTGGTTGCTGCCACTGTGCGTAATTCACCTCTGGCAAGAGCGGGTTTTAATAAATTAGCCGCATCGCTCATACCAGCATCGCCACCCGCACCAATTAAGGTGTGTGCTTCATCAATAAACATAATGATCGGCGTGGTTGAGTTTTTAACTTCGTCAATTACTGTTTTTAAACGGCGCTCAAACTCGCCTTTAACACCTGCGCCAGCTTGTAATAAGCCCATGTCTAAGACTAATAAACGCACACCTTTTAATTCATCAGGTACTTGACCATCAATAATACGCTGTGCAAAACCTTCTACTACGGCGGTTTTACCGACTCCCGGATCACCCACTAAAATCGGGTTGTTTTTACGACGACGACATAACACATCCACCATCATGCGTATCTCGTCGTTTCGCCCGAGTACAGGATCAATTTTTCCTTGCTTAGCTTTTTCGGTTAAATCTTCACAATATTCATCAAGCGCGCCGCCACCTTCACTTTGGCCATTATTTTGCGTTTGCTGAGCTGTTTTTGCCTGTGGGTTTAAACGCTCGCTTGAGTTTTGACAAATTTTATCGAGGTTTTCGGCTAAAAAGCGTGAGTCAATTTTATCTAGCAACGCTGGTAATTGAAGCACAGGGCTATAAGGTAATAGCTCCGTGAGTGCATCAAGCAATGCAGCACCGTTGATCCAATCACTTTTATGCTGCACATTAGCGCTCAACCATGCGCGTTCTAACCATTCATATAAACGACGAGAAAACACCGGCTTACTTTGGTTACCCGCAGGTTGGCGATTTAAAAAGTCAAGCAACTCATGCCATACCGCATCTTGATTAATATTAAAAAAGTGAAATATTTGTTCTAAATCGCCACTACTGCCCTCTTCCATCAACTTAATTAGTAAGTGTTCAGGCAGCACTTCAAAATGACTACGACTGCTAGCAAACCCTGCAGCAGACTCAAGCGCGGTCGCGGTATGGCCATTTAGCTTGTCGATAAGTTGTTTAATGCCTTTTGCATCCATTGTTTTGTCCTTAAATCTGGTTTCTTACTAATGTTGATATTGAAGATGGGTATAGCTGTGTACGGTTGTGTTTGCCGCAGCACTACCTAAATAACTGTTGTGTCCAAGTATTAACGGTGACACACCGATTGCCTGTTGCTCTACAGCTTCGTTAGCCACTTTGATTTGGCATAACCACTGCACATTACTTGGTAAGTGAGTGCTTAATAACGCCGCCATTTTTTTACCTTGCTCATGCAAAGGGTTCAAACTAATGGCAGTTTCACTGTCTACAGGGCCGATGGCAATTGTTAAAATACTGCCACTTACTAATACTTTGCTACCTAATACCGCAGAACCACCGAGTACCATTTGGGCATCATCACCAAATGTACTTGGGGCATCAATTGTTTGCCAATTAGCGCGGGTATCGTCAACGTGCAGCTCTTTCACTGCAAGTGTATGTTTAAGTAGTTGAGTTAAGCCTGCTGCACTGGTTTGTTTTAAGCTAGCAATGCCGCATTGTACTTTTTGATCTGTTTTTGTAGATAAAATGGCTTCTATTAAATGATCAAATTGATCTGCACCACGTCCTGCAACATTGATTTGTGACTTTTTCCACGCCTGAAAAAGTTGGCAATATAAAATATGATTAAACATATCTAAAAATTGCCGAACCCTGTCACCACTTTCGTCATCACTTGCTGCTTGCTCTAACAGGTAATGTGGCATCGGCGCATCAACACCATACAAACCCAAGAATGACGTTGATAAACTGAGTCGCCCGCGTCCTTGGTTATCTAAGCTACACGCACGTACATCGGTTGCTGGAAAGCCAAGCTCTTTATAGGGCTTAAACATCACCCGCTCACTAATGCCTTTGTCAAGTTCGTGAGGCGTTGCCCAATGCTTTTCAATTAAGCTCATCGCTTTAAATAAATTAAACTGCCAAGGCTTAGCAATTAATTGCTCAATCGGTTTGGGCAATTTAGCCCAAACGGGATGCTTTATGGCTGGTTCATGCACACTCATAATTGATAACTCTTGCCCGGCTCAATATCCCAACACCAGGTTTTATAGCTAGGAATAGCATTAACGCGAGTCTGCACACTTTCATTAATTGGTGCGTACATTAAAAAGAATTGGTGCAACATATTACAAAAATGATAAAGATCGGCATCGCACACAAACTTACTCTCATCGATATCAATTAATACATCTACGCCTTTAATAAAAATTCCACGCTTTATTTGGCTGATCGGAGTAGCCGTTATTTTTTGAATGCTCTCAATACGCAAGCGATTCTCAGCTTTTTGCGACCAATCAAATAGCACTAATAAACGTTTAAGCTCGGTTACTTGAGTTATTTGGGAAAACTTAACATTAAGTAAGCTGATCAGCTGCCAATGTTTTGGTTGATCTGGGCACGGTAAATAATTAGTAGGCCTAATAACATTCTCAACCTCGGCAATACTTGGCATATCGCGCCCGCCAATATTTAAATCACCTTCTTGCAGTAGTTGCCGAGGCCAGCCTGCATTAAAAGCAGTTAAATCAACAGATAGTGTTTCTTTTTCATCATTTAGATTGAAAGGCAACTGTAAGTAATGAGTTGGCGCAGCTGCACCTACATCTTTAGTTAATACGGTAAATAGCTTTTTCTCATCTTCAAATACACTTTGATAACGAGGTGTATAATCATAGGTTTTACCACTGAGCGAGTTGCGCCCCATTACCGAATCGACGGTGTAACTGAAAATATGATCGGTACGATTTTGATCTGCTGTGATCATATAGTCGGTACGATTGGGTTCGATTCTGATTGGCTCTGCCGCTTGGGAAAATAAATTAATTGCAGGCACGCAGTTTATAAGTAGGTTTTCACGGGATAATTGGTGTCCGGGTGGTAATTTACTTGAGCCACGAAAAACTATTTCAAAGCGGTCTATATGATCTGCAAACTCAACGTCTTGCAAACCTGTAAAAGTTAAAAAGTAAAAACGATCTTTGGCATTAAAGTAATCTAATAATAATGCATAGCCTGGATGGCTTTGCTCAGCACTCGGTAAAAGAGCCCCATCAATATTTAAATAACTGGCACTGCAACCTTTTACTTTAAGCTTTTTATTATGCTCAAAATGCGCAGGGCCAAAATCAAGTTCAGCATGTTTCTCTGCCGTTTGCAGCAGCTTAAATAAAGAGCTACATAACGGGGTATCGCCGCGTAAATAAAACTGCAAGTTTGATAAGTCATAATTTTTACGCTCACCTTGGCATACAAAACGTAAACCAATGCGCAGCTCTGCACCTAAATGTGATTCTTGATAGCGCACATGCTCAACATCGAATGGTGCTACTGTTAAATTATGCGTGGTGGTAAAAGTAATATTTTTATGATCAACAACAGCGGTATCTGCTTTTAATGTGAGACCCTTTTCAATCATGTGAGTCTTTTGCATTGCCAGCTTAGGGCTAAATTTCACTACCGTACTCGAAGGGTAATAACTAAGCAGAATAGGACATAATTGACGCAGCACTTGCTCTGACACTTCTGGTACTGATTCATCCAAGCGTTTTTGTGTGTGCGCAGTTAAATACGCCATACCTTCGAGTAAACGCTCGATATGCGGGTCGCGATCTTTTAAGGCATCAATATTTAACATGCCCGCATGCTCAGGATAATGTTGTGCAAACTGTTTACCGGCCTGCGTTAATAAACGCATTTGAGCATCAAAATATTGCTGCATTAAAATATCCTTTTCATTGAAATATTAATCACCATTTTTAGCGTGCTGCATTACATCAGCCTTACCGCCTGATTCAAACCGCGTGTTTAACTTAATACATTGGCCACTGGTTAGAAATGCTTGAATATCCAGTCGGATCACGCAATTTTCTTCACGTATTTCCATTGGAATAACATTGGCATAACGCACTCTTGGCTCATATTTCTCAATCAATTTTTTAACCTCAAACGCCAAAGTATGTTGCGAATAAGGCAAACCTTCGTAAATATCTTCAACATCGGGCAAACCATAATCAGCCAAATGCTTTAACACCCCACGGCGAGCATTAAGCAGCTCATTAAGATGGTTACAGACACTATTTTGCTCATCAGTCTGAAAACCTTGATGTCCATTACGAATGACAGGTTGAGTTAAAAAATCGAATAACGCCATGAACTTACCTCTGATAAAAGGATATGCTTGCGCATATCCTTTAAAAATTCCGACTTATCGACCTTCAGTCCAAGAGTCAGAGAACTCGATGTTGCCATCAAGGTATGTCCAAGTAATGCGCTTATAACGTAAACATACTGTTTCAAGGTGCGGATAACGCTCCTTGTCTAAGTCTTTTACGTTGTGCATTGTTGGTGAGATTGACGTAATTTTTACATCTTCCAACTTGTGGCAGAAATACTCACGCTCAGTCCCTGTGTCATCGATACGGTACCATTTAAGCTCAAGTTGCTTAAGTGTTTGACCGTTCGAGCACGCTTTATACAGATACGGTGTAGCTGCATCTACCGCTTTAGTAATTACAAACGGTTCATGCTTACGTGTACCTGTAAGTTCACCCGTGTCGTTATCTGTAGGAATGCGAAGTTCATGATCAAAGTGTAGGATCTCAATTGAACCTTCACGCTCTGCAACAGTTACAGAACCTTTGATGTCATTACCTTGGTCATCCTTTAACCACATATACGCTGGAATTGCCATTTCATTATTCTCCTTTTAGAATGAAGTGTTTCCTGTTAGTTGGCATTGGCATAAACAACCATGTTTATGCCCCCCAAAAAGCCCTCTGCTTCATGCCACTGGGGAACATGTCCCAAGTTGGATGCAACCAACTTGGGGCAATCTTTTTCATAACGTTTTTTACACCAACCAGCTACTCACCAAATTGACGTATTTACACTTTAAAAGCCTGCGTTAAATGCGTTTCATCGGCGGCTTGGCAGTTCATTTTTCGCCAGGCATCTGCCCTACTAGTGCTAAGCGCACATCAATACCTTCCACTTGGAAATGTGGCACTATGTACGTACTAACACGGTAATAACCTGGGTTACCCGGAATTTCAGCAACAGTCACTTTGGCATCTTTTAATGGATGCGTTGCAATTAACGACTCATCAGGGTTATTCATTTTAGTAACTAACGCACCTAACCAATCGTTAAGCTGCTGCTCTAATTCATGGCGAGGTTTACTCGAACCTATGTTTTCACGCTGCAACACTTTTAAGTAATGCGCAATGCGCGATACTAAGAAGATATACGGTAAACGCGAGTTAATACGTGCGTTTGAGGTTGCTTCTGGCGTTTCAAGCACTTGTGGCTTTTGCGCACTATTAGCTGAGAAGAAACACGCAAAGTCTGAATTTTTATAATAACTAAGTGGAATAAACCCTTGGTTAGCAAATTCAAGCTCTTTAGTCTCTGAGATCAATACTTCTGTTGGGATCTTAGTTTCTGAGCCTTTACCTGCTTCGAATGAATGAAGTGGTAAATTCTCAACTTTACCGCCCGACTGTGGGCCACGAATGTTAACTGCCCAACCATTATCATGGAAACTGCGAATAATATTGGCGGCAAAAGCAAACGTTGCGTTACCCCATAAATAGCGCTCATGGTGTTCACTGTTTACATCTTCTTGGTAGTTAAAGTTACGCAGTGGATTAGTTTCACCATACGGTAAGCGCAATAAGAAACGTGGGAACGCTAGGCCGATATAGCGTGAATCTTCTGATTCACGGAAGTTTTTCCAACGTAAAAATTCAGCACGCTCCATGTACGAACCAATATCTTGAATTTTAGATACTTCATCAAGTGAGTCTTTCAAGAAAAACTTAGGTCCTACGCTGCCCATAAATGGGCAGTGCGCCGCAGCTGATACGCGTGAAATTTCTTGTAGTAATGAAACATCTGGCGCTGAACAATCAAACTCAAAGTTCGATACCATAGTCGATACTGGTTCGCCACCTGGGGTGTCGTAATCTGAGGTATAAACATGCTTGTACAATGCTGATTGCGTGGTATCAGGTGCTTCTTCAAAGTCATCACGCAGGGTTTCTTTATCAACGTCGAGCATTTCGATTTTGATGTTGGCATTGTTTGGCGTGCGATTAATTAAATAACGCAATGAACGCCAAGCTGATTCCATTTTTTGGAAGTTTGGATTATGTAAAATCTGGTCTAACTGCTGTGAGATAATCGTATCAACTTTCGCAATATAGTCATCTAACAACAACTTATCGATACGCGTAACTTCTTGGCCGCTGCTGCCAGCCATATCTAAAAATACATTGATTGCCGCTGTTAAACGCTCATTCGCACGGGTTTCAGCAAGGTTGCTGGCATCACGAAAAGTGTCTAATTTGATCTCATCTGCAACTGGGGCAATATCGACCAAGTTACAAAGGCTTTCGTAGGTTGATACCGGAGCTTGCTCAATTGAATGAGCTGCAACGTTTAATTGTTCTTGCATTGACATGGTAACGTCCTTATTCAGTAACTGGGTGTTTTTCGTCTTCAGAAGCAAGCGGGGCAATTTCATCCAGCTTAGCTTTTAACTCATCAAGTTCTGGCTGGTTTTGTAATACCCGCTCTAGTTCTTTACGTAATGATGAGTTATCCAAAAGATTCGATTTCAAGTCACGCAGTAAGTTACGCATTGCCATCATTTTATTTAACTCAGGTACCTGTGAAGCAACTGATTCTGGATCAAACGATTTAAACGAATCAAACTGTAAATTCACGTTGATCTCGCCATCGCCTTTGATCTTATTAGCAACTTGAAAGTTTGCCTTTGGTGCCATATCTTTTAACACTTGCTCAATATTATTTTTATTGATTGTTACGCGTTCACGCTCAGCAAGGTCTTGGGTATTTAAACCATTAGAGTAATCACCAATTACCAGCATTTTTAGTGGCAATTCGCTTTTTTGCGATGCGCCATCCGTATCAAGCTCTAAAGAGATATTGATCCGAGCTCTTGGGATCTCTTTTTGAAATGTATCTGTCATGTTTCTTCCTTTGCAGTTTGTATCAATTCCAATTAACCTCGACCCATTAGTCAGGCTCTTGTAACTAAATCCAAGCTATTGCTTGAGCCGGATTGGTTACCATCATTCGCTGACTAATTTGCTTAGCAGCTAAACTCATTTCATCACTTTCTGCCAACGACAGATTGGCGTAACATTGCTTGGCAAAACGCCATACTTCCATGCAAAAATGTTGTTGCCACTTCGCTAATTGAAAAGTTTCAATTTGCTCAAGTAATTCGGTTAAAATTGCCAAAGCGTGTTCATAATGCTCCGCTTTAAGTAACAACTTGGCTTTTAATAATTGGCTTTGTGATTGGTCAAACCCGGTAGGGGTACTTAATTGCTCAACCTTGCTAAGCGCAGCACTGAGTTGTCCTTGCACTACTTCATCAGCCAATAAGCTATAATGTTCATCAAAAATATTGCCTTGCGAATTATTGCTTGCTGGCGTTTGTGCATTGCTAATTTCAAGTAACGTTTCTTTATTGGCTGGGCTGCATAACCCTGTGCCATCGTCGTACTGTAAATGAGTTAAAAGCGGAAACTGACTAGTTAAATTAATCAATTGCTGCTCAAGCCAGTGACTTAGCTTGCCTTTATTTAATTGTTTTAACGCACTTAATACCAACATTTGTAAGTTGAGATTAAATTGCATCGCACCTTCCATAAATAAGCCTTCTGCAAGCATGAGTGCCTGCTCTGGTTGTTCACTGGCAAGTGCATTTTCAATCGGTGCAAAAGCCGCAGCTCTTGGTGCTGGTAAGCGTGTTTTACCATTTTCATTAGCCGGTATTTTCAACCCAGACCAACGTGCAGCACGTGATAATTTAATCACCCGCTCGATGTTATTTTGTTCTTTATCAAAATTTAGTAATTCACGAATAGCTGATAAATAAGCCGTGTCACTGCTGAGATCACCAACCGTAATACTTGCAACTTGACTTACAGAGCTGTGCACTGATGATGTTGAATGTATTGCCGGTGTACCGTCGCTTGGTGCTTGTTCAGTATCGTCTTTACTAACAACTGACGGCTCGACTGCCTTTGCAACTGGGTTGCGTTTCATTTGCTCGTCAGTCCACTCGTTTAAAGTAGATAAAGGACCTGATTCACTATCTAATAATGGTACTGAGTGTTGGTTGTAATCGGTTAATACCGCATCTAGTTCGGCCCATTGTTCTGCGGTTGCCGAATGACTTTGCGAAATCCCTTTTAGACGTTCTTGTTGCTGTAAAAACCAGGTATTTACAGCACTGCGCATACGCTCTTTAAGTGGGTGTACGTCGTTGCTAAAATCAGCCAATATCTTATTAAACAATTTGATTGAACTAATTAACCCCTGCACCCCAAATTCACTGGTTGCAGCTAAGCATAAGTAACTAACAATACGTAAATCTTTACTCTTATTCTGTAATAAGTCAGTTGCTTGAATAAACATCACTTTAAAATCAACCTCACCAACACCCGATGAAGATGCTTTGAGACTTTTAAATGTTTCTTCGTATTTTAAATCTTCGCCACACGGCAAACCTTGCAATGGTGCAGCAAGTTCATCCAGCCATAGTTGCCAGCTATTGTGAGTATGTGGTTGCTTTAAACTCATGCTTTACACCATCGTCTTAGTGCATCGTATACACTTACGTTATCCATATCGGCAAAATTAATACTGTAGTCACTTGGCACTTTGCTCAATGGTAAATTCGTCAAATCAATAATTTGTGTTGATTTGTCTTCATTTAACCAAATCGAGCTAAAATAGGATGCCGATACAGGACGACAAAACACCGTTAAACTAGGCGCATGATCTTCACACCCTAGTTGATAAAAGAACCACGGTTGCCAGTTGTGATCAGCAACCACAGATGCTATTAAATGCAGCCAAAACCCAGCGACCAAGGCGCTCTCATGACTAAACTGTGGCATTGGTAAACGAATACCAAATTGACTGCGTAGACAGCCTCTATTTGCAATCGACTTCAATACTGCAGATAGTTCTTCAATTAATACAGCACGCTTATGCACATCATTCATCTGGAGATGCTGCCACAACACACTCATCGGTATCATGCGCAGTTTATCTAGCTCTTGATTTAAATTTGGTTGCTGCTTCAACGCATCAGCAACCTTGTTATAAGCATGAGCTTGTTCCGCCATCGCATCAATTGATGGCGCTTCTTTAATGCGATCATTCACACCAATTAAGTGCTCAATCACATGACTAGCATATAAAAACAAAAATGCTGGATGGCGTTTATAAGTGTCTAATCCGCTATGTATAAAAGAGCTAAAAGGGTAAAAACGGCCACTACTATCTTTACTTGGTTGTAAAATACCAAGCAAACTACTGTCTTCACTGTTCCCAGATACAAAAAACAACGATTTAACACCATTAAGTACAGCAACATTATTCGCCTTTCGACCACGATTAAGGTGAGCAAATCCTTCTTGTAACCAATGATCAAATGCCACTGATTCACGCGATGAAATATTTAACTTCACAAAATCGGGTCGTACTGGTGTTTTCCCCATATAACCGTAAGAAAACTGTTTTACTAGTAACGGCGATTTCTTTTTAGAAAATAAATTAAACATAACCGCCCCTACTGTACCGAATTATTATTCGACTGCGCATATTGCGGCGATTTCGAAAACAACGAGTTCGGTAAAGCAAACGAAGTCAGCATATATTTTGAGAAAATACCGCTATTACGCCCTGATTTTAAGGAAAACTGTACTGTTAATTGCTGTTCTGACTTATCGGTTAGTTCCCATGTAGCTAAGAACTCAGTGCCTTTTATCCATTTTACATTAGCATTATTAAGCACTTTAAGTAGCGCCCACGGACCATCTTGCTCAATCGAAATTCGATTGCCTTTATTATCTAAACCATAAAGAATCGCTTTTTCTGCAGCACCACGACCAGGCCAAGAAAAGTTACGCCACTCCTCCGGCTCATTACGATAGCGATAACCTTGCTCTGAAAAGCCTAAATAAGTTTCACGAATGCCTCTTTGTGGTACTGGCATCATCTGAAAATTAAAGCCCGCAGAATCTGCGCCACTAGTAAATAGTGAACGTGTTACTTTATTTGCTTTTGTTAAACCATCGAGTAATTCTTTACTAAAGCCAATACCAACACCATTCCACTGTTTTTCTTCCCATACGCCACGACGTACTTTCATAAAAGGTTTCAGTTGAGTGTTAGTAAAGTTCCATAATATGCCCGACTCAGTGTTTAAAAACTCCGACACATCAGCAATCGCGGCATCAGGTCCATTTAGGTTAAATGGGTACTTTCCTGCGATGCTGTTGCTGTACATTGTATAAACTTGGTTTTCCCACTCTTCATTTAACTGGCTTCGTGCTTTGGCCATAATTGTGGCTATACCCGCTTGTAAAGGCGCTTTGAAAAGAGTATCCAACGTTTCTTTTGTTTGTGGGTCTAAAGCACGTGTTTGGCTTTCAATGATGATCCATGAAGACTGCAAAGCATTGGTTTGATTATTACCTGAGAGTAAATCTTGGACAAAAATCATAGCTTGGCCATCATCTTCATTACTCGCCGCCATCGCTTTTATGTCTGAGTGGATGCTGCTTAATGAACTAATGTACTGGCCCATGTAATCAGAACTGCGCTTATTATCATCGTTTTGTGTAAAACGGCGTAAATCAGCAAAGCGAGATTCCAGCTCTGGCGCTCTAACCGTACTCATTTGTGAAAAATCAGGGCTGTTAATAGCTTGTTTAGCTAGCTTTCCTTTTGCTGCTTTTTTCTGCGCAACGTCGGCAGCACCGGCAACTAAGGTCGCAATTTTGTCATTATTCGCGGTAACGGCTGAAGGTTCGTCAGCAATCATTATGTTATTGTTCACCAGCATCATTAAATCTATCAATGGGCCATCGTTTGATGAAAGGCGAGCAAAATCAATACTTGCATCGTTTAAGTCTCTAAACGCTGGGACTTGAATACTATTTAAGAATTCGAACCAAGTATTACCGTAATCCTTAAAGTAATAAGCACGCATTGCTTTGGCTAAGGACTCAGCTTGTGCTTCATCTACAGCATTTTGCCCTTCGTCATTACTGGTGCCCATAACCCAATCGCCTGAGAACACTAACCGTGAAATACGTTTAATTTCAGGATAGACATATTCTTGCCAACCAGCATTGGTATATACATAAGGAATTGCATAGCTACTTTTTAATACATCACGGTTATTAGCCGACATAAACTGATTAAGCTGTAATGCTTTTTTGCGCTCAGCAAAGCTTGTTATCACTTGCTTATACAGAGGCTCAGCCTCAGGTTGAGTATTTAAACTTTCGCGCGCAGTATAAATTGCGGTTTCATTTGCTTGCCAAAAATTAATATTCCCAGGGTGCTCTAGATCAGTACCTAAATTAGCTAAGTACACATCTAACAACGCAGTTAATTGACTATAAATGGGTGTATCTTGTTGCGCTGTTAAATCAATATTAAAGTGATTACTAATAAAACTAAGTAGCTGCTGTTTAGCAAATTCATCATTTTTATGTTCGGGGTGTGTGCTTAGCATTAAATGTAATTTAAGTGCTTCGTAATAAGGTTGTCGAATACCTACGCGTGACTCCGGCTCATCAGAGTTCCAACGACTTTCATACTGTTTTAATTGTGCTAACACCTGTTTTTCAGCAGGAAGTGTGATCAATTGGTTTAACTGGTTAAATAATACATTCGCGACACTTTGAGTTGTTTCGTCACCTTCGTAAATACCAAAAATAAAATACCAAGGTAAGCTTTTTTCATAACTTACAAGCTCCTGATAATGCTCAAATAATGCAAGTGTTGCAGCTAGCTTTTGATCCGCCTTCGCCTTATTTACATTAACTTCAACCACCGCTTTCACGCGTGCTTCGCCTTGGTTAAGCAATAACTGATTACTGGTGTATGAGGTAATCAATAACGCTGTAATCGCCGCTATTGAGGCAAGCCCCGTGGTTACAGTTAAACCTTTTAACCAACGCCCAACTAGGCGCTTTTTACGATTACCCCGAGTTAAATCTTGTAGTTTAAAAACAACATCATTAAAAACGCGATTAATAAAATAGCTTTGGGTGATTGTTTCTTGTTTTTGTTCAACCACAACCGCGCCAAATTGATCGCGTACACCGTTGGTGATTCGCTCAATTGGTGTGCCCTCTTGTGTACCTGAGGTAAAATACACGCCTGCAAACCAAGGAACTTCTTGGTACGGATTCGCTTTAAATAGCAAGTTTACAAATTCGGTTAGTTTTGTTGAGGCCGATTTAAACTGATTAGGAAAATCAAGGATCAACTGTTTACGATGCTCATTTCGTTCACGGGCCACTTTACTTAAACGTTGCTGGCACAAACGTTCGTATAATTCATCCATTCTGAGCTCGAACATTTCAGCCGGATCGGTTTTTTGATCTTCACTAATATCAAGTAAATATGCGCCCCACACTTGCTCGCGCTCTTTTTCAGATAAGTCATTAAAAAAAGGTTCAAAGCCACTAATTAAATCGGTTTTTGTGAAAGTGATATAAACAGGGAAAATAACACCTAGTTGCGTGATCAACTCTTCAATACGTTCACGGACTAACTTTACATGCTGGCGAATTTCTTCACTGTCAGAGGTTAAAACATCAGCTACACTAATTGCGACCATTACGCCATTGATAGGTAATTTTGGGCGGTACTTTTTCAGTAAATTTAAAAATGATAACCACTCTTTGTTTTCTGATTGCTCAGTTGTGTAACGTCCTGCGGTGTCAATTAAGATCGCTTGATCTGAAAACCACCAATCACAGTTACGTGTGCCACCAAAACCTTGAATATGCAGTTCGCTAGAGTTTGAATACGGAAAATGTAATCCAGAGTTAGCAAATAAAGTACTTTTACCGGTCGCTGATGGACCAATGATCATATACCAAGGTAGTGCATAAAGAGCGGTATTACCACGATAACCAGCGCCTAAGTGCGATGCTTTTAATGAGCCTAACGCTTCTTGCATTTTTTCTTTTATTTCATCAAGCTCAGCACTTGAGCCCGCATTGTGATTTGCAAGTTCAGAAGCTAACTTATCGCCAGAACGCTTAGTCCATAACCAACGAGTAAAAATAAATAAAATGAATACCGCCGTAACTGCTCCCATAGCAATCAGCTTTTTATCAGTCGTGTCTAAGCCCACCATGCGCCCAGCAAACCAAACAATGCTCAGCACTGCAATTAGACCGATCAACTGTCCTGTGGCGCGAGATGACACTAAGCCCAGTAAAAAATGCACTAGGCCACTTTTATTTACTCTTCCTTGCATGGTATTGCCTTATCGTGTCTCGTTGGTTTTATTCAATTGAGTGAGTACTTCCACCTGATTACTTATGGTTTGCGTACTCTGTGTAGCCTGCTTGTTGATCACAAAATGAAAGCCTGCAAATAGGGAAGCGATTGAGCCTAAACAAATCGACAGAATAACCCAATAAGGGACATTACGACCGACTTTCATAGCAAACCCTTCAGCAGGTACGCCATTATCAGAAAGCAGTGCATTAGGCGTGCCTTTGACATCTTCAATTTGTGCACGAATGTCAACTATCAAAGCTTTAAGCTGTTCTATTCCTTTAACTTTATAGATACCTTCAAAACCCAATTGCAAACAAATATAGTACACTTCTAACGCCGCAAATTTATTTTCACCGCCAGTACGCAAAGTCGCTAAACGCTCAAAAAACTCTTCACCTGCACGGTTATTGCCAAAAAACTCTAACTGCAGCGGTCGTGACATCCAGTCCATACGAAAATGCGCTCCGGAGCTCATTACAAACTCATCACACATTGCAGTAAGAGCAAATTTTACTTCTTGCATCACACTAGTCGTCACTTGTTGGGCATAACAATTACGCTCAAACTCATCAAAACTATTTAATAACTGATCACGAAAATCGTTCAGCTCAAGATCGGTTGATTGCTTGAGCTTTAATGGCGATAACGCATTTATAACCGGTGATATACAGGCGATTAAATCTTGTTGTTGTGATTGTTGTTGCATCATTTCACCTAACTTAATTGCGTGCGACAGTAACTATTTCGATTTGCGCAGCTTGCAAACCAAATGGAATAAATAAACTTAACGACTGCTCTTCGATTATTTGCTGCCAAATGTAACCATGTGATTCAAGACGGAAATATTCATATCCACTCTTTATTGCTAATTTATTTGGCGGCCGTTGGCAGTGAGTTAGCTGAACACCTGCAAGGGCTGATGAAATCATAATATCGAGTTTTTCAGTTGCGCCAACTTTAGCTTGGTCGCTAAATGTTTCAATCCACTTAGTATCCTCAGCTTCAAAATAAACCGCGAGATAGAAGTCGTTATGCTCAAAAATTGCTGAGTCAATAGTCGCAACCTGATGAATAGCATTGGAAATTTTTTCAAGTTTAAGGCCAGCCATTTTCTTAGGCACAACACCTTCAAGTAGCTTAGTTAGCAACTCATCTAACTTACCAAATACATGGCTGAGTTGTTTATGCTGATAAGGAGGGACTTGGTTTACTAAATCACTGTGTTCAAACATCGATACAGAGCTGATCAAATCAACCAATTCACAGTACAAACGCTCTGGATGAACTAATGACAAACTTTTTAAATGATCCAACCGCTTTGCTGAAGGTGCCATCGCATTAAGTAATAAAAAGCTATTCATCTCGTTTGGACCAAAGTCAGTCACTGAACCAAAGTTTTTCCTGCGACTAAGCAACACATTGACTTTCGCATTCACTAAATTTGCGGTGCGATTTAATAGCTCAGTTAAATATACCGAAGCACTGATATTTAACAGTGGTGGTACAAAGTGTTTATTAACAACAAAAGAGCCGTCTTCTGCGCGGACTATTTTCAAACACGCTAAAGTATCAAAATAAGTTTTTACATCACTATCTGTTAGTAATATAAATTTAGGGTGCGCTATCAGCACTTCACGATTACGTGCAGCATCATGATCATCATTTAACTCAATATAGTCTGCATGATAGGCACTGAGCTGACCGGTTGTTGCATAACCTTCAATATTACTAACGATTTTATTGGCAGCAATCGCGATGTAAATAATCACTTCATCTAGGTTAGGATCTAATTCCAGCTTTAATTCGTCATGTTGTTGGCGATCAAAATCAAGTAATCGACCATTTTCAAGTAACAATTTGAAGCTAGTAATTTTTAATAGCCCACGTGATAACGCTGACTCATCAATTGCAAGATGCTGGATACCAAATACCAATGGAGAAATAAGTCGCTGTCTTACAATTTGATTTTGCTCATGATACTCATCAAATAACTGAAAATGGTGTTGTGCTAATAATACACCTTCAGCCCAGACGGGTTTTACGGGGGCTTTAGTACTCATTACTGTGCCTCATCCACGTCAGGCAACTGCACTTCATTATTTGTGATCAGCACATCTAATGCAGTCGATAATTTAACCGGACCATCACCTAATTGATAATACGTTTTCCATTTGTCTCCTTGGCGATCTCTGAATAACGCAACAATTGCCACAAAACGAGCATTTTCAGCTTGTTCAAAAGCGATCGTTGTTTTTTCGGCAGGATTAATAGTGCGTTCTTCTAACGTGATCAATGAATTTGCTAATACTGATTTATCTGACTTCCAAAGTTCTTCAAACGTCGCTGTTTTAAAGCTCTGAATATCAGACAATTGATACACTCTGAGAACCACTGGAAGTGCTTCATCAAATTGATTTAAATTTAAATTATCTGTTGCTGTAATGTCTAACTCTACATTAGTGCTCATGCACGCAGTGAGTGACATTAACAGCACAGCTAAGATTACTTTATTTATTGCAAAACGCATTTAATACCTCATTAGATATTTTAAAATTGATTATTCAGTTTTTACAAAGGATCTCTTCATAAACAGGGCAAATAACCCTGTTAAAACGCACTGACGCACAATCTGACCAGCGATTGTCATTTAAAATTCTAGAAAAAAAACCTGAACTTTTATTTTCTTGATTTTCAACAGCTAGAGACTTGATGACAACATGATCGATTGAAGATATTAATTTAGAATTTAAAACTATTAACTCTTGAATATAACTAGATATATTTTCATTAATTAAAATAATATTTCCATCGTTCTTTGGAGGATTATTCAAAAAGAAGAAAAACTGATCTATAACAGATTCAGAAAAAACACGATGTGCAGGAATACCTGTTTGATCAAGTAAAGAGGAGATGTTACAGGTTAGAGACCAAGCCAAGGAGTAAAGGCTATCAACCTGATTTATAAAATCTTTTTTTCTCATTTTATCATCCTTGATTTAACATAGTCAGCTTAAAGTTGCACTAACGCGGTAATTATTCAGTCCTTAGAATTAGCGCATGATACAAACATAATTGTTAAAATGTCAACCGAATTCAGTGCGAAAATACAACTATTTCTAACTTAAAGTTGTTCCCAATAAAAGCGACCACACCATATAATTTTAAAAATGAACACATTATGAACCTATTTTCATATAATCTAAATATCGTTGATTACAAATATTTCATTGATTATCGCTAGATTAATGTGTATTTTTACACGCATTATCGACCAAGGTAGAAAAAGGACAAGGAAATGTCTAAATCACGATTATTGTTAGATATTAATAATAAAACAATGAACGTAACTCAGGTAAAGGGAATTGAACGCTTAAATAAAAGCTTTGAGTTTGACCTGATTTTCGACACCCTCACAGATGAGCCTTTAAACGATTTATTATTACAATCGGCCTTAATTACATTTGTAAATAAAGACAATTACTATCGCCACCAAGCAGGCCTCATAACACAAAGCACCGATCTTGGGTTATTCAATAAAAAACGCCGCTATCATATCGTCATTAAAGATCGATTGAGTACGCTAAAAAACACCTCAGATAGCAAAGTATTTATCGGGGTTAATTTAAAAGATGTTTTACACTACCTAGCATCACAAGCCGGATACTCTCAAGGTCAAGTAGATTTTAGAGTTACCCAACCGTTTGCTGATATGCCTCAGTGCGTACAAGCAATGGAAAGTAACTGGCAGTTTTTTCATCGTTTACTGGCTTCCCATGGTTTATTTTATTGGTTTGAAAGCAAAGACTCGGCTGAAATACTGGTGATAAGCGACAGTAATTTAAATAGTCCCTACCTTGAGCGCGGCGTTTTAGAAGTTACCAGTAGCGCTGGAATGAATAACCAACACAGAGAGCAATTTGTTGGCTTTATGCATGCTCAACTTACTGAGTCTATTTATAACAATACTGCAAACAGTGCAGCCTATGGGCAATTTAATACCATTGCCAGCAATAGCCAATCATTCTTTGAACCCTGTGCGTTATCGCAATCCGCCGCAACTAATCAAGCACAAAATTTTAGTAATGCACTAGCGAGTTTAAATAAAGTTATTAGCTTAACTGGTAACGTATGTGATTTATTTGCGGGATGTTCGATTTCATTAAGTGATAACACCGGCATTGGTAGCAGTGGTGACTTGCTCTGTATCGCAGTCGAGCACTACAGCGAGCAACCAAGTGACGAAAGTAGCCATGAGGGTTTAACTAAATACAGTTGTACAGCGCAATTTATTGAGCGAGGCACCCCCTTTAAGCCACTCCCTATTCCCCATCAAGCAAAACCGATGGTATTCCCTGCGAAAGTAGAATCACTGACCGGCAATGCATTTATTGATGACAACGGGCAATATCGAGCCCGCGTTGATTTTGACAAAAATGCCAGACCAATAACGCAGTCAAGCCCTGCCTTGCAAAAGTTAGCTCTGTATGCATGCCAAAACCAAACTCAGGCCACTGGATGGCACTTTCCACTCGTCGGTGGTTCAGAGGTACTAATAGGCTGTATTAACAACGACCCTAATCACGCCTACATTATGGGCTTTGCACTAAATAGCGATCAACCAAGCATAGTAACCGCCGCCAATCCAACGCATAACCGATTATTAACCGCAGCCCACAACGAACTACTATTTGATGATGACGACAATGAGCCAAAAGTTATTTTACAAACCCTTGCCAGTGAACATTACTTTGAGCTAAACGCCAAACAGTCTGGCCGCCAATTCATAGAATGGATAAGCCAACTAGGCACTATAAACTTGCACGCAGGAAAAGACCTCTGCCTAGAAACCGAGCAAAGCAATGTACAGTTCGTGATAAAGAACAATCAATTTATTGATGTTAAAAATGAACTCAAACAACAAACTAACAACGGCAATATAAATTACCAGAGTGCCGGCAACAATGCGTTCATAGGTAAAAAAATCGATGTTAAAGCTGACCAAGAGCTATCATTAATTTCGGGGCGTGCGGTTAAAATAAACGCGCAAAGTGATATTTTACTAAAGACTAATAACAGTGATTTAAAGCTCAACGTACCAAATGGCTCAACGTTTTTACAAACCAGTAAGTCAATTAACATCACAGGCTCTGGGCAAGGCGATTTAATCATTCATAACGCTGGCGGCGAAATTAAACTCGATAGCCAAGGCAACGCCACCATCATCGCTACCAATATACTCACGCTCGACAGTAACATAGTGACCTTTGATGGACCAGTTGATTACGATATAGAAAGCCCGCAAACAGCCAGTAGCCCAAGTGCCTCAAGTCCTGCGAGTATTAGCCAAATCACCGCGTTTGATTTAAGTGACAATACGCTATCTGCAGGCGCACTCGCTCAGCTTGAACTTGAATACTTCTACGAGGATGGCTCTGCCATTGAAGGTGTTGACTACCATATTATTGATAATGATGGTGTTGAACACACCGGCACCCTGGCGAATGGCGTAGCAACCTTGGCTAATTTACCACAAGGTAAAAGCCAAGTGACATTGTCAGCAACCACCCAAGCCGATGAGCAACGCCTTATTCAATTGCGCAAAGAATTCAATCAACACCTTACCTCCATGCTTGATGAAATTCGCAGGCAAGCCGCGATTGGGGATGCCATTTTTGAGCAAGAAGACTTTTTTACCCAATGGATGATTGAAACCGGCGCAAGAGCAACGGGTCTGTATCAAGGCGCTAAATCCCTTGTAACGGGTATCGCTGATTTAGTCGTACTAGGGATTGATATCAATATCAGTGTGTATTCGGCCTGTTTTAGAATGATTGACGCCGTTGCAAGTGGTGATAAAAACGCTGTTAAACAAGAACTTGAAACCATTTTAGCCTTTAGCAAAAAAACGACCAGCGCATTATCACAGGCGTTTGAACTATTACTTGCCTTAATGGACGATGCAGACACCCGCAGTGCATTAGCGCGCTTCCCGTATGACTATATTGAAGCGCATTCCTACGTTGATAAACAACGTTTAACCGGTGTTATGGCGTTTGAGATATTATTAGCGCTGTTAACGGGCGGTGCGGGAGCCGCAGCCTCTGCGGCAAGTAAATCCAAGCATCTCGTCAATGCGAATCGCTCATTAGTCGAGATGGCCGACATACTCAAACGCAAGCAACTTAACAAAACCACCTCGCATACCGTGTCGCCTGAGCAACCTAAATTAATTGAGCACATTGACAAACCCGATGCGACATTACAACCAGGTACAAACCGAGGCGTAACCACGCAGGTGTCAGCCAAAGCCCATGCTGACTATTTATTAGAGAATCTTCCCGATGATATTCGTGGCAACTACCGTGCATACACCAATGCAGACGGTAAAGTTATCATACAGCGCATAGATGGGAGTAAACCACCGAAACTGCGTTATGAAAATGGCGCGTTAGTTACTGTATCTGACCAAATCGATGTGTTTAACACCATTTCACAAAAACTAAAATTAAACACAGCAACTTAGATTCAGCCGCAAGAAAGCGTTTAAAAAAATTAGAAACAGCACGTAATAAAGCCGTTGCACAACGTGACGCTGCATTACTGGCAGGCGACGCTAAAGCATTAACAGATGCACAAAAAGCCATGCGATTGGCCAGTGAAGATTTAGGTGAAGAAGCCGCACGCATTTACGTACAACAAAATTACCCTAACGCCAAACCGTTAAACACCAAATTACCCGGTAACGGCAAACAAGGCGAGTTTGACCAAGTGTATGTCATCGAAGATGGTAAAGTCCTTATCATGGAAGCCAAAGGCGGTAATGCAACATGGGGTAGCAGAATAGCTGGAGAGGAACGTGCACAGCAAGGCTCCGCCAAGTACATGGATTCTGTGATTGATAATTATACCGAGCAGATGAAACGCCTCACAAAAGACCCTCGCTATGGTAAAGTCGGCGAAAAAGCCTTTACTAAGCAGGTTGAAGGTATTCAAGATATGTTAGATTCACTAGAAGACGCAAAACTAGATGGAACGCTAGAGTATATTGGCATACAACAAAAAGCCAATGACAATGGACTAATTGACGTTATTGATGTGTCTATTTTTGATATCGGATTTTAAGGAGATTTTTTAGATGATTAAAAGCCATTACAGCTTTGCAAAAGTAAGTTATGAACACATGTGTGAGCGATACAAAAAACACGAAGAAAAAAACATTCCTCGCATCCAAAAAAACCCAAGTTTAGGGCTGCAAACTCAATTTAAACGAAATTTAATTGAATCATTCCCAATGGAAGCCATTGAAAACCCCAATGGTTATCATGCTTGGCTGTACTTGCTACGCGCATCGCAATTAGGCCTCGGTATTTTTCAAAGTAACGCCAATGATGGTCAAGCCTTTCCATTTTTTTATGACGATGAATACCTAGAGGTGGTTGGCAAGAAAAACCCTGAAAACGCAGAGCACCCTGTTTGGCTACTTGCTTTATATGCCGCGATTATCGTACGCAACCAAGAGGCCATAGATTTTTTAACCACCATCGACAATGAGGTGTTTGTAAACTCTAATTACGGCAATCAACTCAAACCGTTTGATTATGCCTTAGCTGATTTACTCAAAGGACTGTTCGCCCCAAGCGCCGACTTAGCGCACCTGCTAGAGCAAGCGTATATCACCTCTAACCCGGATGATTACCCTATTGATGAAGCGTATTTGTATGCCAGTCGTCTCAAGTGGCCGTTGGTCTCTGTTATCGAAGCGATTTTCACCGAAAATGGTGAGCAAGCCTACAACAGCACCATGGAAAAAGCTTTATTACTGCACCAAGAATATTACAGTGATGAAGAGCGCATGTGGAATGACCGTGGCGCCATTTCAATACCACTAACCGCAATGGCTGTTATCGCTAAAGAAGTCAAAGGTTATCAACTTACTGTTGAAAATGAGTATATTCCTGATTGGTTAATTAATGTAAACCCACCAAAACCAGAATAAACGAACGTATAAATAAACCCGCTCTTTAACAACATGGATGTTGTGAAGCTAGGCGCTACAGTTTTTTTAAAGACTAGCGTCCTAGCCTTTCATTAGCTTTTACTCCATAAACGCTTTAATACTCTGCTGTAAAAGGCGTGGGAAAAGTCGTGATTAAAAACAGCGGTGAGTCCATGGAAGGCGCTATTGCAATATTCCGGCTCTTTACCCAACGAAAGTAGGCAAAGGCGACCCTGTTCAGTATTTACGTAAAATAAACTGGCAAGACTTAGGCAAACAAGCCGCCAGTGAAGTCAAAGCAATTATTAAAAGCTTTAGAGATACCTTGCAAGATATTTCAACCAGCTGGAAATACGACCTCCTACTGCCAGACTCGGCCATTGACGGCATGCAAGCCATGGTCAAACAGCTTGATGAAGTCACCCCGCAAATAGACCAAGGGGTAAGAAACGCAGCGCAAGAAATTGGCAATCGCGTAAATAAAGCCCTCGATGAATTTGAGCCACCGGCAAGTACAGGTGTAGTAGGGAAACCGAAGAAAACAGTAGCCAATGAATTAGATGCGCCGAAAGGGAATGATTTAAAGGGGGCTAAAACGGTTAACAGAAACACCGCTATTGACCCTAATAGTTTGGATAAAATAAATGATCTTGCCAGAAAACCTAAATTAACTCCAGATGGGAAAGTTATCCCTATTGGTGGACAACCCTCTGATGCAATTACAATTAGAAATAAGAATAACCTGGATGAAAATGGGTACTTACATCGAAAAGGCAAGAAATTACAGTATGATTCGAATGGTTTCCCCATATTTGACAGTAAATTTGATACCCACATACCTGATCGTCATATAACTTCGGGTAAAGCTACTGAACATTTTAAAGCAGCAAATAAAAATCTTGCTATGCAATTAGAAAGAAACCCAAGTTTAGCCAAGACGCTAGGATTAAGTAATGAACAAGTAGTACATATTATGAAAAAACCACCATCGAAAGATCCAGCAAAGGGTTTAACATGGCATCATCATCAAGATACTGGCAGAATGCAGCTTATTGATAGAACAACACATGACACTTTTAGGCATACTGGTGGTATGTCTATTTGGGGAGGAGGGTATTAATTATGTTAAAATGTGAACCGTATTTGTGGGAAGAAAATAAGCCAACTTACAATCCCGATTACTTAAAGGAACTTGAATGCGAACTTCAGATTAAATTCCCGTCAGAGTTTTTAAACTTCATAGAATTACACTTTGGAGATAAGCCATTTTATTCATCTTTTAAAGTAGGGAAAGGGCAAAGCTCAATCGCACACTTCCTTCATTGCCAAGAGTTAATAGATGATAATTTTGACATTTATAGCATCTCCGAACAAAAAGAAGAAATAGATGAATTTTTATCGAATAAAATAGTGCCTATCGCTATAACTTTTGATTCAAATTTAATCGCTTTTGATTTTCGTCATAAACTGACTGAGCCCGAAGTTATATTTATTATCTCTTCACAACTCGAAGATGGTGATAAAGCAATAAGAAATATTAGCGTAAATTTCCATGAGTTTTTAGCTATCCTAGAAGAAAATGACGACGAATTATGACCTAACAAAGCTAAAGCTAGCTAATGATGCTTTCTTGGATTCAATAATTAAAACAACTCCATCAAAGTAATTTTTTATTGCTATAGGGGGTTAATTATAATGAATAATGTTGATAATATTTACGAGAATATTGCAGAATATCTAGTACAGCAAATCACTGCTGATTGGAAAGAGTGCAAGGTTGAGGTTGAGTTTTTTGGTGATGCTGCTGAGTTTGATGCAACATATACAAATTTTGAGGATAAAAGCTTTGATTTAGAATCAGGGTATTACTTATTTAAAGAGTTCCAAAGTCTCTCTACGATAATGTCAGATAACCCAGAAATTAAATGGAATAAGGCTACCTTTACACTTGAGCCATCAGGCGACTTCAATATTGATTTTGAATGGGATCAAGAGCTGGCTGATGAAATTGAAAGTTATGATCACTAATAGATTCAATTTATCTATGGCTAAGGACAGCACATGCAACCAGACATAAAAAACATCTCGCATCACCTAGGTCAGTACCTTTATCAGCAAATAAATGAGCCGTGGCTTGAAGCACAACTTATTTTAAATTGTGAAGATGAAAACGTACTTGAATGCAAAGCCCATTATCAAACTGCTGCTGATACAAGCGAACAGCCGATTACCGTGACAGACGAGATAGTCGATTTATTCAACACCCTATTTGTGAATGCCACTAAACACCAACCAGAAAACTGGACGCGCGCCATTTTCACGATTAATCGCCAAGGCCAATTTAATCTCAATTTTGAGCGTGAGAATACCGTTCATGACATCATCGTTACTTCGTAAATGCACTAGAAAGCCAATTTAAAATTTAAGGATGAACGAAATGAAAAAGCTCAATGTGGGTTCTACATTACTAAACAAAATATTTAAGTCAAAAAAATCTACCCTTGTATCTAAAATCCTCGAGTTGGGTAAAACGATAGAAGACCCTGAACGTATGTTTAGCTTCTCTGGAATGCGAGAGGATTTAAGTGAATTATTAGCTAGTTCGCAAACAAATGAAGAAAAGCTATACGCAAATTACTACTTATCAATGATTTACTCTAAGAGTTATGACTATGAATCTGAAATTATTAGTCACTCAACGATAGCTTTGGAATTAAATGCAACTTTAAAAAAGTTAAATCAAGAGCAAGTATTTTCTTTAAATCACCGTTTATACGAAGCATATAGTGAATTCAATGAACATCAAAATGCACTTGAATACTTACAAGCAGCAATCGCTAATGCTAACCACCGTACTCAAAACGAAGTGTCTAATTTAATTGCGTTAAAAGCGGCTTGCTTCCATGAGGTTGGGCGATATAAAGAAGCGTTGCAGCTTAATAAAGAAATTTTGAGTAATCCTGATTTAGAAGAAATAAAACATCTCATTTTAAATAATTTAGCAAACAATAGTTACGAACTTGGTTTGATGAAAGATGCTGAGCATTACCTAAAAGAAATGTCAAAAACAGACTGTGGTTACCCTGAAGATACTTTTATAAATAAGTTTAACAGCATATTCCAGCTAGCCGTGCTTAAATTTGAATTAGGCGAAATTGAAAAATCAACCAATCTATTTCAGCAACGACTGAAGCTTGCCATTGGTTATGGTGACTGTGACTATATTGAAGAAGCCGAAATAGACATTCAGCAATTATATGAAAAACAGCTATCTCAGCAAAATTAAACTTGATTTGAAAAGGCTTTAGTAGCGCTAGCTTAGCATGCAAAAATGTTATGGGTTAAAGCCCTTTTATTAGATCTCTTTGACCTTTTTAAGTTTCTATGTAGGGGCAGACCAAAGTTACTATGAGTGATATAAAAAAGTTAATTAATTACCTGATAGAGAAAAACTCAGAAGAGCAAACTCATTTTGGCGAAGGCTTTCTTCTAACACCAATTAGTTTAGATGAGTTAAAAGCTTTTAATGCGCATTTCACAAAAGCTTTCAACTTTCAACCCCCAAATGAACTTTTAGATATATTAAAGATATCAAATGGCTTTTCTGTAAATGGATTAAATGTCTATAGTGCTAAAGAACAAAATGAACCATATTACTTAGCTGGAATTATTGAAGCCAATCAAGAATTTCATACGGAAGAATCTTTACGTAATTTCGTCGCTTTTTGTGATGAAAGCAGCTCCAGGGTGGTTTATAACTTAAAGGTGAATCAATTTCAGATTGTAGACTCTTTCACGTGGGAAGAGCTAGAAAGTTTCCCGACTTTAACTTTGGCGATAAGCTCTTTACTTAAAACAGCAAATATTTTTGAATAAATCAAACAACGCTAAGGACAGCACATGCAACCAAATATTAAAAACATCCCACAACAACTTGGGCAATACTTGTACCAGCAAATAAATGAGCCTTGGCTTGAAGCCCTGCTCATTTTAAATTGCGAAGATGAAAACGTACTTGAATGCAAAGCCCATTATCAAACTGCTGCTGATACAAGCGAACAGCCGATTACCGTGACAGACGAGATTGTCAATTTATTCAAACAAGTATTTGATAAAGCCACAAAGCACCAACCAGAAAAATGGACGCGCGCTATTTTTACCATTAATCGCCAAGGCCAATTTAATCTGAACTTTGAGCGTGATAATAATGATGATGACGTTATCACTGCATAAAATACACACTAATTTAAACGCGTAAATTACGCTAATACAAAAAACACTAAGGACACACAAC
>NZ_JACJFL010000042.1:0-41214 GCF_014164575.1 Pseudoalteromonas sp. SG41-1 | reverse complement strand
AAAGAAACAGTTGATAGTTTTAATTCTTATCAAGAACATGGTGCGGAAGGAGAGACTTGAACTCTCACATCCTAAGATACTGGAACCTAAATCCAGCGCGTCTACCAATTCCGCCACTCCCGCATCGAACATACAGGTAACAATGTATTAGAACCTAAATCCAGCGCCTAATTCAAGACAACTGTTAATTCCGCTACTCCTGCATACTTTGTGTAATAAAACACTAGGTAGTTATTTTAAACTCTTTATTGAGTGTAGTTTATACTCCTACAGAGCCATTTCAAAATAAATGGTGGCTAAGACGGGATTTGAACCTGTGACCCCATCATTATGAGTGATGTGCTCTAACCAGCTGAGCTACTTAGCCATTGTTGGCTGGGATACCAGGATTTGAACCTGGGAATGCCAGGATCAAAACCTGGTGCCTTACCGCTTGGCGATATCCCAACAATAACAATTGATAATTTTAATTCTTATCAAGAATATGGTGCGGAAGGAGAGACTTGAACTCTCACATCCTAAGATACTGGAACCTAAATCCAGCGCGTCTACCAATTCCGCCACTCCCGCATACGTTGTGTAATAAAACACTAGGTAGTTATTTTAAACTCTTCATTGAGCAACAAAAAATAATGGTGGCTAAGACGGGATTTGAACCTGTGACCCCATCATTATGAGTGATGTGCTCTAACCAGCTGAGCTACTTAGCCATCTTTTTTTGTTAGCACTTCATCGCTGAGTGCGGGGCGTATTATGCTGATATGACCCAAATCCGTCAACACCTTTTTTGCAAAAAAACACGTATCTTGGTTTGTTTGCAGGAAAAATAGGCTAACAGGCTAAATTTTAATAAAAATGGTGTTTTTTTAACTGCTTTATTGTGACTTATTCACAACAGCTGATATTTAATGATAGTGCAAAAATAAAAAAGGCTCGTAAAAACGAGCCTTTAAAAATCACTAAAGGTGATAGGTCACACTGGGATGGTGTTAAACATTGAACAAGAAGTTCATTACATCGCCATCTTTAACTATGTATTCTTTGCCTTCTTGGCGCATCTTACCTGCTTCTTTTGCACCACTTTCACCTTTATAGGCGATGTAGTCATCAAAAGCGATGGTCTGTGCACGGATAAAGCCACGCTCAAAGTCAGTGTGGATTTTACCTGCAGCTTGTGGCGCAGTTGCACCTACTGGGATTGTCCATGCACGTACTTCTTTTACACCTGCAGTAAAGTAGGTTTGTAAATGAAGTAACTCATAACCACCACGGATCACTAGATTCAAACCTGGCTCATCCAGACCAAGATCGGCCATAAACTCAAGTTTATCTTCTTCATCTAGTTCCGAAAGCTCAGATTCAATCGCGGCACATACAGGCACAACAACAGCATCTTCAGCAGCAGCAATTTCGCGTACACGGTCAAGATATGGGTTATTTTCAAAACCATCTTCAGCTACGTTAGCAATGTACATAGTTGGTTTGATTGTTAAGAAGTTAACAGAGCTAATAGCCGCTTTTTCTTCTTTAGTTAATGCTAAAGAACGTAAAGTTAAGCCTTCATCAAGGTGTACTTTTACTTTTTCAAGTACGGCATTTTGTTCTTTTGCGTCTTTATCGCCACCTTTGGCTTTTTTCGCGTTACGGAAAAGGGCTTTTTCAGCGCTATCCATATCAGCAAGTACTAACTCGGTGTTGATCACATCAATATCATCAGCAGGATCAATGGTACCTGCAACGTGAATGATGTTGTCATCTTCAAAGCAGCGCACTACGTGGCCAATTGCATCGGTTTCACGAATGTTAGCTAAAAACTGGTTACCAAGACCTTCCCCTTTCGATGCGCCTTTTACAAGACCCGCAATATCCACAAATTCCATACTCGTTGTAAGAATACGTTGTGGCTTTACAATCTTTGCAAGTTCGTCTAGACGAGGATCTGGCACCGGTACCACGCCCGTATTTGGCTCGATGGTACAAAAAGGAAAGTTAGCGGCTTCAATACCCGCTTTGGTTAATGCATTGAAAAGTGTTGATTTACCAACATTAGGCAAACCGACGATGCCACATTTGAAACCCATAGTTAAGATACCTTGTTTAGATCCGCTTAACCAATTATGGCTTAAACGAATGTAGTCTGTTTTGTGCTTTTAACACACCGTCTTTTGCAAGTATTTCCATACAACGAACTGCTTCATCTACTGCGGCATCCATTTTCTCTTGGTCTTCTTTGGCTGCTTTTCCAAGCACCCATCCGGTCACCATTTCACGGTGTCCTGGATGACCTATGCCAACGCGCAAACGCATGAAATCTTTTTGATTTGCCATCTTTGCAATAATGTCTTTTAAACCATTATGGCCACCGTGTCCGCCACCTTTTTTTAATTTGGCAACACCGGGTTCTAAATCCATTTCGTCATGGGCAACTAGGATGCTCTCAACAGGAATTTTGAAAAAGTTGGCTAAACTACCGACAGCTTTACCACTTAAATTCATATAAGTAGTAGGGATCAGTAATTTGAATTCTTGACCTTGGATGATCACTTTGCCGGTAAGGCCGTGATACTTAGGATCGTGTTTTAGCGTACAGTTGTAGCGTGCAGCGAGTTGCTCGATGAACCAAGCACCTGCATTGTGGCGTGTGTTTGCGTATTCGGGGCCTGGATTAGCCAGGCCCACAAGCATTTGAATAGAATTCAAGGTGCAAACCTTAAAATTTATTCTGCAGCTTCGTCTTCAACTGGCGCAGCTTTGTTAGCTTTGATAGTTACGATAGACTGGTCGTGATCAGCACCTTTCGCTAAATCAACAGATGAAACACCTGCTGGAAGTTTAACGTCAGAGATGTGTATTGAGTCACCAGCAACTAGGCCAGCTACGTCAACTTCTACGAATTCAGGAAGTGACTTAGGAAGACACGTGATTTCGATTTCTGTTAATTGGTGAACTACAGTGTTACCCGCTTTAGTTACCGCTTCTTCACCGATGAAGTGAACTGGTACTTTAGTGTTAAGTTTGTGGGTAGCATCTACACGTTGGAAATCAAGGTGAGTGATTTTAGGCTTGAACGGGTGACGTTGGATATCTTTAAGGATAGCTTCAACTTTTTCACCAGCGATATCAAGAGTAAGGATGTGAGTGTAAAAACCTTCACTTTCTTGTGCTTTGATAATATCTTTGTGTTCAAAAGTAAGTGATGCAGCTTCTTTGTCAGCACCGTAAAGGATCGCAGGGATTTTATCTTCACGACGTAGGCGGCGGCTCGCACCTGTACCCGTAGCTGTGCGTAATTCTGCATTAAATGTATATGTTTCGTTAGACATGATGTCTCCAATAATTAAATAGTGTAGGGCCTTTGCGACCAAGGTCCCTAGCCAAAAGGCGCGCTATCATACCACCGCGACTAATTAAAAGAAACACGATACATAAAAAAAGCGCCAACGAGGCGCTTTATTACATCAGGATATTTTAACTAAACCAAGTTTAGTGTTCGAACATCGCTGAAATAGATTCTTCATTGCTGATACGGCGAATTGTTTCAGCTAGCATGTCTGCAAGTGTTAACACTTTAATTTTATCAATTGCTTTTAATTCAGCAGACAGTGGAATTGAGTCAGTTACAATCACTTCATCAATTACTGAGTTACGAATGTTTTCTAATGCTTGGCCAGAAAGTACAGGGTGAGTAGCGTAAGCGAATACTCGCTTAGCACCGTGTTCTTTAAGTGCTTCAGCTGCTTTACATAAGGTACCGCCAGTATCGATCATATCATCAACGATGATACAGTCACGGCCTTCAACGTCACCAATAATGTGCATTACTTGAGAAACATTCGCTTGTGGGCGACGCTTATCAATAATGGCAAGATCGGTATCGTTTAATAACTTAGCAATAGCACGGGCACGAACTACACCGCCGATATCAGGTGATACAACAACAACATCATCAAATTGACGCTCTTTCATATCTTCAAGTAGCACTGGGCTACCGAACACATTATCAACTGGTACATCAAAGAAGCCTTGGATTTGCTCAGCGTGTAAATCAACCGTTAGAACTCGGTCAACACCTACACTTGATAAGAAATCGGCAACAACTTTTGCTGTGATTGGTACGCGAGCAGAGCGCACGCGGCGATCTTGACGTGCATAACCAAAATAAGGAATGACGGCTGTTATACGACCTGCAGATGCACGACGTAAGGCATCAACCATTACAATAAGCTCCATCAAGTTATCGTTAGTAGGGGCACAGGTTGATTGCACAATAAAAACATCCGAGCCACGAACATTTTCATTAATTTGAACACTGATCTCACCGTCGCTAAAACGGCCAACAACAGCATCGCCAACTTCAATATATAAACGTTTTGCAACTTTTTGAGCTAACTCAGGTGTTGCGTTACCAGCGAAGAGCTTCATGTCAGGCACGGTAGGGTTCCTCAGGCACTGAATTTTTGGACTAATAAGCGATAAAAAAAGTATAGCTTATTAACTTAAACTTTATTTACTTGTACGTTACTTCATTGCTTCAATGTATAGCGTCCAACTGCGTATGAGCAGGAGAGATATTAACGCTGCTGGCAATAAAACCGTCCCAGTTATGGGGGAGATTTTCAAGAACATGTTGCGCTTCTTTTTGCGTGGCAAATTCAACAAAACAGCATGAACCTGTGCCAGTCATCTTCGACGGAGCGTATTTTAGCAACCACTGGAGGGTCTTTTCAACCTCAGGGCAGAGCTTTTTAACTAAAGGCTCGCAATCGTTGGCTAATGTTTGTTGCTGCCAGTGGCCTTTTAGCTTCGGTGTATTGCGTTTTAAATCTGGGTGAGTAAAAATTTTCGCGGTGCTGACATGTTCACTTGGATGCACTACACAATACCATTTTGACGGCAGCTCTACATTCACTAACTTCTCGCCAATGCCTTGAGCTAGGGCGCTTTTGCCGTTAATGAACACCGGCACATCTGCGCCTAACTGCACGCCAAGCGCTGCTAATTCAGATAGTGATAACTGGCATTGCCATAATTTATTAAGCGCTAAAAGTGTGCTGGCCGCATCTGAAGAACCACCACCAACGCCGCCTCCCATGGGTAATATTTTAGTTAAATTTATTTTTGCGCCAAAAAGGGAATTTGTGTGTTTTTGTAATAAAACGGCCGCTTTATAGATCAAATTATCTTTTAGGGGGATATCGGTGGTGTCACCAGTGACTTCAATTTCAGTTGTTTCAGTCAAAGTAAATGTGAGTTGATCGCCATAATTTAAAAAAGTAAATAAGGTTTCCAGTTCATGATAGCCATCTTCACGACGGCCATTAATGTGTAAAAATAAATTGAGTTTGGCAGGAGCCAATAACGAAAATGAAGTCATAGTGTGCGTAGTCATGTTAGTTAAAGTGCCACTCGTAAAGTTGAATTTTTATTTTAATATCTTGGTGTTTTAACGTGAGCTTTTTAGGTAACCAAAATCCGGCGTATTGTTGGTAATCAGCATAGCTTATTTGCCATTGATCGCCATCGGGTGCGTGCCAAGTTACATTTTTTGCTCGGCCTAGTTCATCAACTTGCAAACTTGGATCGTCAACAGTGCCTTTTAACCAATTATCGGCGCTGTCCATCGGTATATTAAAACCAGTGAGCCTAGCAAGCAGGCGCGATGCATTAATGTCATGGTAAATGTGATCATCGTATTCAAGTTCAGCGCCGTTAGTATTTTGTGTTAATGCTAAAACACGGGTACCGATAAAACTCGTTAAAATAAGTTGGTTTAACTGTTCTTGTTGTTGCCAATTTAAGTTTGCTGATTGGCGTTCATCTGGACTAATAAAAGCCAGTTTTCCTTCAACTTGCCAATTGGTTTGTTGTGATAATTGCGACTTCCAATCGTCATAAAGAGCTGTTTGAGGGCTAATTTGCTGCGCACAACCACTTAAAAATAAAAAAAATATGAGTAAAATCAAATATAGTCGAATCAAATGTCGTTCCTTACTTTCCATATTCCGCTGATTTTTGGTAAAATTATCGTCTTTCGAGCACGGCTTAGCAATATTTGGCACATATGACCATAGTAGCACTTGGTATTAATCATAAAACCGCATCTGTAGAATTACGCGAAAAGGTTGCCTTTTCGCCTGAGCAATTGTCAGAAGCATTACAGCAACTGAGCGATCACGATCAGTTTAATGAAGCGGTTATTGTGTCCACATGTAACCGAACAGAAATCTATTGTAGCCTCGCTCAGCAAAATTCCCAAATACTGTTGCAATGGTTAGCTAGTTTCCACGGTTTGGATGAATACGAACTGAGCAGTAATGTATATTGTCATCAAGATAATGATGCTATCAATCATTTAATGCGTGTGTCATGTGGCCTAGATTCTCTGGTGCTAGGTGAACCGCAAATTCTTGGTCAGATAAAGCAAGCTTATAATAGCGCCAAAAATCACAATTCGGTGAGTGTGGTATTTGACCGGTTATTTCAAAAAACCTTTTCGGTAGCAAAACAAGTAAGAACGGAAACCGATATAGGCGCCAGTGCGGTGTCTGTTGCTTATGCTGCGGTTAATTTAGCTAAACATATATATGGCAAGTTAGATAAAACCAAAGTGTTATTAATTGGTGCCGGGGAAACAATTGAGCTGGTAGCGAAACATCTATATCAAAATGAACCACAACAGATCACCGTGGCGAATCGCACCATAGAGCGTGCACGCCTACTGGCAGAAGATGTTAATGCCGACGTTATTGCGTTAGCGCAGTTACCTGAACGCTTACATCAGGCGGATATAGTGATCAGTTCGACAGCAAGTACTTTGCCAATTATTGGTAAAGGGGTAGTTGAACAAGCGCTAAAACAACGCCGTAATAAGCCAATGTTATTTATTGATATTGCAGTACCGCGCGATATTGAAAGCCAAGTTGGTGAATTAGATGCGGCCTATTTGTATTCGGTTGATGACTTACAGGCAATAGTAAGCGAAAATATCGCTTCAAGAGAACAAGCCGCCGATGAAGCGCAAGTGATTATTACCCAGCGCTGTGCGGAATTTGTGATGTGGATGCGTTCACTCGACTCTGTCGATCTGATCCGTTCTTATCGCCAAGATGTACACGATATTAAGTCTGAGCTGGTTGATAAGGCAATAAGCCAATTAAATACCGGTAAAGACGCAGAAAAAATTATTTTAGAGCTGGCCAACAAGTTAACCAACCGCCTAATGCACGCGCCTACCCGTGCAATTCAAGATGCGGCTAAAAAAGGTGAAGTTGCTCAGTTAAGCCAATTAAAGAAAATGTTAGGTATTGATCAGGAATAGCAGTTACATGAAAGAGTCCGTTTATCGTAAGTTAGAAACCTTAGTAGAGCGTTATGAAGAAGTACAAGCGCTGCTAAGTGATCCGTCAGTTATTAGCGACCAAAATCGTTTTCGTGCGCTTTCAAAAGAATATTCTGAGTTGGAAGAAATTGTTAAAGCATTTTTAGGCTATCAGCAAACACAAGATGATGTTGCTACAGCAGAAGAAATGCTAAAGGATTCGGATCCTGATATGCGTGAGATGGCGCAAGAAGAATACAAAGAAGCCAAAGCGCAAATCCTTGCTATCGAAGATCAAATACAAGTGTTGATGCTACCAAAAGATCCGCGCGACAATAATAATGTGTTTTTAGAAGTACGTGCCGGCACGGGAGGCGATGAAGCGGCCATTTTTGCTGGTGATTTATTCCGTATGTATACCCGTTATGCTGAAACTAAAAAATGGAAAGTAGAGATTGTGAGCACCAATGAAGGTGAGCACGGTGGTTACAAAGAAGTCATTGCTAACATTAGTGGTGAAGGCGTGTATGGGCAATTGAAGTTTGAATCTGGTGCTCACAGGGTACAACGTGTGCCAGAAACTGAATCGCAAGGACGAGTACATACCTCTGCGTGTACTGTTGCGGTAATGGCTGAAGTGCCAGAAGCTGAAGCGATTCAAATTAATACCGCTGATATTAAAGTTGATACGTTCCGTGCCTCAGGTGCCGGTGGTCAGCACGTTAATAAAACTGACTCGGCAATTCGTATTACCCACTTACCAACAGGTGTAGTGGTTGAGTGTCAAGATGAACGTTCACAGCATAAAAATCGCGCGAAAGCGATGTCAGTGCTTGCTGCACGTTTACAACAAGCGGAAGATGAAAAACGCCACGCGGCTGAAGCATCAGAGCGTCGTAACTTAGTCGGTAGCGGTGACCGTTCGGAACGTATTCGTACTTATAACTATCCGCAAGGACGTATTACAGATCACCGTATCAATCTCACTTTATACCGTTTAAATGAGGTAGTTGCCGGCGACTTAGGTTGTGTGATTGAGCCGCTAATGCAAGAGCATCAGGCTGATTTACTAGCCGCTATGGGTGATGAGTAATCGTGACCGACACGATTGAAAGTGCTGTTTCGCGTGCTACTTTGCTGCTGCAAAGTAGCAGCGATAGTGCCAAATTAGACGCTCAAGTATTATTGCTCGACGTATTACAAAAACCACGTAGCTACTTATTTAGCTGGCCAGAACAAAAGTTAACACCGCAACAACAACAGCTATTCGAAAGTTATTGTCAACGTCGCTTAACAGGTGAGCCAGTGGCTCATATAACGGGCACGCGTGAATTTTGGAGTTTGCCACTGCAGGTTAATCCCACTACGCTGATCCCCCGTCCAGATACCGAAACACTGGTTGAATATACGCTCAGTTTACCTTTACCTGTGGCCGCTAAAGTGCTTGATTTAGGCACTGGGACTGGTGCAATTGCGCTTGCACTTGCCAGCGAAATGCCACTTTGGCAAATCACAGGGGTTGATAGGGTTACTGATGCTGTAGCGCTTGCGAATACAAATAAGCAGTGGTTAGGCTTTATTAATGTAGACTTTGTGCAAAGTGATTGGTTTAGCCAAGTTACAGCACAAAAGTTTGATCTAATAGTTAGTAATCCGCCGTATATCGAATATGATGATATTCACTTAAATCAAGGTGACGTACGTTTTGAACCACTTTCTGCGTTAGTTGCCGATGATGACGGTATGGCTGATATCAAGTATATTATTACTCAAGCACGCAATTTTTTAACGTCAAATGGTTACCTTGTTATTGAGCATGGATATCAACAAAGTACTAAAGTGCATAGTTTTTTTGCACAAATGGCGTATACAAATATACTTACAGTTAAAGATTTAGCAAATAACGATCGTGTAACGCTCGCACAGTGGCCGGGATAACTATAACAATTACAGTGCGAGAGCAAAATAAACGCTTTGAGGACTCAGTATGATGGATGATTTTTTGTTTTCGGATGAACCACAAGAAGTAGAAAGTGATGTAGTTAAGGGGACATGGAAAGTCATCATTGTTGATGATGAGCCTGAGGTTCATGCCGTCACGAAACTGGCGTTAAGTGATTTTGAGTTTCAAGACAAGCGTTTAGAGTTTATTAGTGCATACTCAGGGGCTGAGGCTAAAGTACAAATAGATAATAATCCCGATGCTGCAATAGTACTGCTTGATGTGGTGATGGAAACCGACGATGCAGGCTTGAAAGTCGCGCAATATATTCGTGAAGTCGCTAAAAATAATCATATCCGTATTATCCTTCGTACTGGTCAACCCGGCCAAGCGCCAGAGCGCCAAGTTATTGTTAATTACGATATCAATGACTACAAATCAAAAACAGAACTTACCGCACAAAAACTATTTACTGTAGTGATGTCGAGCTTACGTTCTTATCGCGATATTTTATCGATTGAACAATCTCGTCAAGGGCTTGAAAAAATCATTAAAGCATCTCGAGATATTTTTTCAGCGCACTCACTTGATCATTTTATTGAAGGGGTGATGCAACAATTAACATCGTTGCTCGGCACCGTTGATCAAGCAATGTACGCCACCAGTTTAGTGGCAGGTAATCCACAAGATAATCAGCATAAATTAGTGGTATTTTCTGGGCGAGGCGATTTTGAACGCAGCGAAGGTAAAGCAATTGAAGAGGTCTTGAATACCGAGCAGCTATCAGCATGTAAGCAAGCATTTAGAGATAAAAACATTGTTTATAAAGACAATTATTTGTTTGCATACTGTTGCAGCGAACATAATCATAATTCAATGCTTTTTATATCTGGTATTCCACACGACTTATCGGATACACAGCGCCATTTGATTGAAATATTTTCGCAAAATGTACAGTTAGCGTATGAGAATGTGCAATTACAATCCGAGGTCGAAGCTACTCAGCAAGAGTTAGTGCTTCGTTTAAGTGAAGCTCTGGAGCAGCGTTCAACCGAAACAGGTAATCATGTTAAGCGGGTTTCGCATATATGTAATACTTTAGCACTGGCGTATGGTTTATCGAAACGTGAGGCTGACTTAGTTCGTTTAGCGTCGCCACTTCATGATGTTGGTAAGGTCGGTATTCCTGACGCTATTTTAAATAAGCCGGGTAAATTGACCTGCGAAGAGTGGGAAATCATGAAAACGCACACTCAAAAAGGTTACCTTATCTTACAAGGCTCTCGTCGAGAAATCGTTAATGCGGGTGCTCAAATTGCACGTGATCACCATGAAAAATGGGATGGTTCAGGTTACCCACAAGGAAGGCAAGGACAAGACATTCATATCTTTGGCCGTATAGTGGCGCTTGCAGATGTGTACGATGCGCTGCGCCATAAACGTTGTTACAAAGAAGCGTGGACGCTTGATGATGTCGTTAATGAAATCAATCAGCAAAAAGGCAAACATTTTGAGCCTAAACTGGTCGATGCATTTAACGACAACCTAGCGGAGCTTGAAGAAATTTTAACCCGTTTTCCAGATTAAAAAATAATACCCAGTGCATTGAACTGGTGAGTTATTTAACGCATTAGAATGAGTATGTTTAATAACATTGGTACAATTTCTTTTTTAACATTAATGAGTAGTTAGGGGCATATGGATTATTTAGCAGTCAAACACACACACATGGCAATTGCAGTTTTAAGCATTGTTCTATTTTATGTACGTTCATTTTCTCGCCTCGGCAGTGGTGCAATCGCTAAAAATAAATTGGTATTTATTGGTAGTCACGCAACCGATACGTTTTTACTTATTTCAGCTTTCGCGCTGATGGCAATTGCAAAAATTAATCCACTAGAACAAACCTGGCTGCTTGAAAAGATTATTCTTGTAGTGGCGTACATTGTACTGGGTATTATTGCCAGTAAACAGCAAAAAACCAGTATAAAAATTGTGTTTTTAGTTGTTACGACTGCGGTCATTGCCTTCATTGGTAAGCTGGCGGTTGCCAAAACAGCGTTTATTTTGTAACTAAACGTGTTCAAAGGCTGCACTAAACAGTCTTTGAACGTTAATCTAGCGCGCTACGTTGGTATCTGTGTAAAAAAATAGGTAAACTAGTCATTCATTTTCTATTAAAGATGTTGCCGTATTAATGACCACCCCTTGGTTTGAAGATCAAAATGAATCCTATCAAGATGAGGCTTTTGACACATTCGTTCCCCAAGCGTTGTATCGTTGTATAAGCGCTGAAGCGAAGTGGGATCCTCAAGCTGATTTAAGTGATAGCTTTGCCACACTGAGCGACTTTGAAAATCAAGTCACCGAACTATGCCAACAATACCCTGATATTCACGAACGGTTTGATGCGTTGGTTGACATGTTTTTTACTCAGTGGTTATTTAGCGTATCCAGTTTAAAAGTCCCAGAATACACCTTAAATAGTTTTAGCTATATGCTGAGTATGCGCAGTGGTTCTGAAACAACACTGGGTATTTTATTATGCCATTTGCTGAACCATGCAGGTTTTGATGCAAATGTAACGATTAATAATAGTGAAATAAATGTCCATGTTGCTATTAGCGATGAGGAAGGTTATTTACTTGAGCCGAGTTCAGGTCAACAAAGTTGGTATATTATTCCTGAAAACGCCAGTGAAGAAAATGGTGATGAGCAAGAGCCGCTTGAGCTCATTTTTGACGAAGAAGTGTATAAGCTTTATCTAGCACAACAAAAGTGGGCCTTTATTAGCAGTAATAAATTTGGTCATGCTTTGAGCTGTGTTGAGATGCTGATGGAGCTAATAGGCGATGATCCGTACGAAAGACGCGACAGAGGCTATTTACTTAACCAGCTTGATTGTCCGAAAATGGCACGTGACGACTTACAATTTTTTATCGATGAGTGTCCAGATGATCCTGCAATTGATATTATTCAGCATCAACTTGAAGAACTCGAAGATAATCACAAAACTCACCATTAACTTTTAAGGAATTTACATGGCTGACGCCCATACTGCCCTGATCACCAATGACGCGGTTGTCTTTGGTTTATTAGCAGTAATATTAGGCTTTATTTTTAAAACATCGAACAGTCAAAATAGCGCACTGAAAAAGTTTTACAAATATGTCCCAGCATTATTACTGTGCTATTTTTTACCTTCACTATTGAATACTTTTGGCATTGTTGATGGTCATTCATCTAATGTGTACTTTGTAGCATCACGTTACTTGCTTCCGGCGTGCTTAATTTTACTGACCATTAGTATTGATTTACGTGCCATTATTAATCTTGGTCCGAAAGCATTAATTATGTTTTTAACCGGTACTGCGGGTATTGTGATCGGCGGCCCGTTGGCCATTTTGATCATGAGCGCAGTGTATCCAGAAGCAGTCGGTGGTCATGGCCCTGATGCAGTATGGCGTGGCATGACCACGATTGCTGGAAGCTGGATTGGTGGTGGTGCAAACCAAGCATCGATGAAAGAAATGTTTGAAGTTGGCGGAGATATATTCTCAGCAATGGTTACGGTAGATGTGATAGTCGCTAATTTATGGATGGCAGTATTACTGTTAATGGCTGCCAACCATAAAGCCATTGATGCGAAAACAGGCGCGGATACTAGCGCGATTGAAGAGTTAAAAAATCGCGTTGAAAAATACCAAGCCGAGCACGCACGTCTGCCAACACTCAATGATTATATGCTGATCATTGCAATTGCATTTGGTATTACCGGTCTTGCGCATTTTTGTGCAGACTTTTTAGGACCTTACTTTGGCGCTAATTTTCCATGGGCACAAGAATATAGCTTAAACAGCAAGTTCTTTTGGTTAATTGTTATTTCGACGACCATAGGTATTGCATTGTCGTTTACTAAAGTACGTCATATTGAAGCCTTTGGCGCATCTAAAGTAGCCTCCAGCTTTTTGTATATTTTAGTGGCATCAATTGGCCTTCATATGAATATTACGGCTATATTTGAATCGCCTATGTATTTCGTCATTGGCTTAATTTGGATGCTTACCCACGCCAGTTTAATGTTAATTGTGGCAAAAATAATTAAAGCGCCGCTATTTTATATGGCCGTTGGCTCACAAGCGAATGTGGGCGGTGCGGCATCGGCACCTGTGGTTGCTTCGGCATTTCACCCATCGCTTGCGCCAGTTGGGGTATTATTAGCCGTTCTGGGCTATGGCGTAGGCACGTATATGGCATATATTTGTGGTTTAATGATGCAAGCAGTTGCACCTTAAGGAATAAAAATGAACAACCATTTAATTAAAATTAATGATATTGAACTGGCAAACGAAAAACCGTTTGTATTGTTCGGTGGCATGAATGTACTTGAGTCTCGTGATTTAGCAATGCGTATCGCCGAGCATTATGTAGAAGTGACCACTAAGCTTAATATTCCTTATGTGTTTAAAGCGTCATTTGATAAAGCAAACCGTTCATCAATTAATTCATACCGTGGTCCTGGCATGGAAGAAGGCTTAAGGATTTTTGAAGAAATTAAAAAAACGTTTAATGTTCCTTTGATCACTGACGTCCATGAGCCGCATCAAGCAGCGCCTGTGGCAGAAGTGGTTGATGTGATCCAATTACCAGCATTTTTGGCGCGCCAAACAGATTTAGTGGTCGCAATGGCGAAAACGGGCGCAATTATTAATGTTAAAAAGCCACAATTTTTAGCCCCGCACGAAATGCGCCACATCATTACTAAATTTAATGAAGCGGGTAATAACAATGTTGTATTGTGCGAGCGTGGCTCAAGCTTTGGTTATAATAACTTAGTCGTTGATATGCTGGGTATGGATGACATGAAACCAATGGCTCCGGTTATTTTTGATGCCACTCATGCTTTACAACGTCCAGGTGGGCGCAGTGATTCTGCCGATGGTCGTCGTGCACAAGCGGCAGAACTTGCTCGCAGCGGCATGGCATTAGGGTTAGCGGGTTTATTTATTGAAGCGCATCCTAATCCTAATGAAGCTAAATGTGATGGCCCATGTGCACTTGCATTAAGTAAGTTGGAAGGCTATTTAAGTCAAATGAAAGCCGTGGATGATTTAGTTAAAAGCTTTGGCCCATTGGATACCAGCGCCAGCGACTTGTAATCGCAAAGCGTGATAAGAAAAGCGACGAAAGTCGCTTTTTTTATGTCTTGAATATACACTTCCTTGGCATGTGTATATAATCTTATCCATAAGAAAAACTAATTCTAAGTTTGATCACTATGTCTCGACGTGTTCCGCCACTAAACGCATTAAAAGCATTTGAAGCTGCTGCTCGCCATTTGAGTTTTACTAAAGCGGCTGAAGAGTTATACGTCACACAGGCGGCGGTAAGTCATCAAATAAAAACTTTAGAAGAGCATCTTGGCTTAAAACTATTTTTGCGAAAAAACCGTTCTTTATTACTCACCGAAGAAGGCCAAGGTTACTTTTTAGATATTAAAGAAATATTTACTCAGCTAATTGATGCTACCGAAAAGCTATTAGCCCGTGGTGCAAAAGGCTCATTAACCGTGAGTTTAACGCCCAGCTTTGCTATTCAATGGTTAGTGCCACGCTTGAGCTTATTTAACGAACTGCACCCTGAGATAGATGTACGAATAAAAGCCCAAGATCAAGACGAAAACTCACTCACCGATGATGTTGATGTGGCTATTTATTATGGCCGTGGTCATTGGAGTGGCGTGCAAACGCATAAACTGCATACCGAATACTTAGTACCTTTGTGTAGCCCCATGCTATTAACAGGGCCAAAGCCGCTGGATCAGCCAAGTGATTTGGCAAACCATACTTTATTACACGATACCACCCGTAAGAACTGGAAAACGTGGATGAAAACCGCCGGTGTTCGTAATGTGCAAGTAAACCAAGGACCAATATTTAGCCACTCATCAATGGTGTTGCAAGCAGCAGTGCATGGTCAAGGCGTTGCTATTGGTAACAGTGTGCTTGCTAAACCTGATATTGATGCAGGACGTTTAGTTATTCCGTTTAACCACAGTTTAGAAAGTAAAAATGCGTACTATTTAGTAAGTCGTGAAACGCAATCAGAATTAGGAAAAATAGTATCGTTTAAGCAGTGGATGCTGAGTTTAGTTGAACAAGAGCAAGAGTATTAATATGACTATCGAGTGGATTAAAAGTGACCAACAACCCGCTTTGGCACAATTTATTTTTGCCCATGGTGCTGGAGCCGCTAGTGATTCAGAATTTATGCAGAAAATGGCAAGCTTGCTGGCAGAAAAAGGTATTGATGTTGGCTTATTTGACTTTGAATATATGCAAATAGCCAAGCAAAACAATAAGCGTCGCCCGCCAGATCGTGCGCCTAAATTACTGCAATACTTTGCACATATATTAACCTTTGTACAGTCAAGCTTACCGTTATTTATTGGTGGCAAGTCAATGGGCGGGCGGATGGCATCAATGCTTGTCAGTGAAGAGCGAGTAACAATGCCAACAATTTCAGGCGTATTGGCATTTGGCTATCCATTTCATCCACCAGGCAAGCCTGATAAATTACGTATTGATCATTTTGGTAAAATATCATGCCCGTTTATGGTGCTCCAAGGCGAGCGCGATACATTTGGTACCCGTGACGAATTAGCACAGCTACAACTGGATAAACGCCCAGAGTTTGTGTGGCTAGCTGATGGCGATCATTCCTTAAAACCACGCAAACGCAGTGGCTTTAAAGAGTTAGGTAATGTGCAAACTGCCGCTGAGCACGCTGCTAGTTTTATTAAACAGCATATTTAAAGGCATCTTTAGCAGGAAAAAAATCATGATTAAACTATTTTTAATGACTGGCAGTTTATTTTGCATGCTATCAGTGGTGTTGGGCGCCTTTGCGGCTCATGGTTTAAAAAGCCGTGTTTCTGAATATGCTATTGGCGTATTTAAAACTGCGGCAGAGTATCAGATGGTGCATGGCCTTGCGTTAATTGCGATTGCCATTTTAATAAAATGGGGAATTAACCTCACATCGGCTGGTTGGTTTATTATTGCTGGTATTTTGTTGTTTAGTGGCAGTTTATATTTATTAGCAATCACCGGTTATAAGTGGCTTGGCCCCATCACACCCGTTGGTGGTTTATGTTTTATTATTGGTTGGACTATTTTATTAGTGCAAGTAGCACGGTTTAAATTTTAATAGAGAATATCGCTCAAAAGAGCAATTAAAGGGTTTTTATGTCAAGTGTAGTGATTTACTGCCGTAGTGGTTTTGAAAATGATGCCGCTGCAGAAATAACATTTCATGCCGCAGAGCAAGGTTTTGCTGGGTATGTAAAAGCAAAGCCAAATACCGGCTATGTTATTTACGAATGTTTTGAAGCGCAGCATAGTGATGAAATCATCAAAAAGGTTGATTTCAAAAATATGGTATTTGCCCGTCAGTGGTTTGCCGGCACTTTACTTGAAAACATGCCCGTCGAAGACCGTGTTGGCGAAATAGTAAAAGCAGCGGTCGATTTTCCACTTTGCTCAGAGCTACGGGTAGAAACACCCGATACCAATGAAGGCAAGGAGCTGTTAACTTTCTGCAAAAAAATCTCTACCCCACTTAAAAAGGCTTTAGAGAAACAAAACACCGTGTTACGCGAACCTAAAGCCAATCGCCCCGTAATGCACATCATGTTTTTAACTAATAACACCGCGTTTGTTGGTCATTCATATAGTTATAATAATTCCCCATTTTTTATGGGAATATTACGACTAAGAATGCCAAGTGATGCACCGAGTCGCTCGACCTTAAAACTGGATGAAGCGTTTAATGTGTTTATTGCGGAAAAAGATCGTGAAGCGCGAGTTCAAGCCGGTATGCGCAGTGTTGACTTAGGTGCCTGCCCAGGTGGTTGGACGTATCAACTAGTGCGTCGCGGTATGTTTGTTAGCGCCATTGATAACGGCCCAATGAATGATGATTTAATGCAAACAGGTCAAGTTAAGCACTTCCGTGTTGATGGTTTTAAATACCGCCCTGAGAAAAGAAATATTACTTGGTTAGTATGCGATATGGTAGAAAAACCAACCAAAGTAACCAGTCTTATGATTGATTGGGCGGTCAACGCATACGCGAAAGAACTTATCTTTAACTTAAAGCTGCCAATGAAAAAGCGCTTTGACAGTGTGTATGAGTGCTTAACGATGATCAAAGAAGAGCTTAATAAATACGGTATAAGCTATGAATTACAAGCTAAGCATCTTTATCACGATAGGGAAGAAGTAACTGTTCATTTGAACGTCACTAAAGTGCCACAAAGTCTATATAGTTAATAAGCTTGCAAAGTTTAGATATATAAAAGCACAGCATTAGCTGTGCTTTTACGTTATGGCGTAAGTCTGCACTAACATAGCATTGCAAGTTACAGCATATAACGCGTAATATAGGGGTTATGGAGAATTAGTTAAGTTGCGGCATGAGTGCACTGCATTATAAAAGGTAAATATAAATGTACAAAAACCAAAAAGTAATCTTGCGATTACGCGCTAACATTCCATCGTTTGAATGTGTTGAAGGTTGTCATGATTGTTGCGGTCCAGTGACAACATCATCTGAAGAAATGTCGCGATTACCGGTAAAAAGCGATGCAGAGCACGAAGCGGCATTAAATGAATTTAATTGTGTACACTTAGGTCCAAAGGGATGCACTGTATATGATGAACGGCCATTAATTTGTCGTTTGTTTGGCACAACTCCAAGGATGCCATGCCCAAATGATCGCGCTCCAGAGCAGCCAGTTGATCCTAAAATTGAGCGCGAAGTGCATCATTTCATCGCTAATACACGGCAAGTTTTAGTGTAAATAGTGCTGCAAATAGGGGACTTAATAATGACTTATATTGTCGTCCCCTCTGAGCGTTTTATTCGCGATACTTAGGGCGGTATTGATCAACCCATAAGCGAGTTGCGCCGCACACAGCGACTGGCATAACAATTAAATTCACGATAGGAATGGCTGTAAGCAACAATACGGCTAAGCCGAATCCATACGAGAGAGTTTGTTTTTGTTTTAAGTCTTCTTTCATTTCTTTAAAGCAAATTTTGTGATTATCAAACGGATAATCTTTGTATTGCACGGCATACATCCAACAGGTAAACATCACCCATAACACTTGGCCGATAACAGGTAATATCCACAGTAAGATAAAAAAGCCAATGGCACGTGGTAGGTAATAGCACAACTTAGTCCACTCACGGCCAAGCATTCGTGGCACATCTTTCACTATATCCGCTAAGCCATCATCATTAATTTTTTGACCTGTTAAATACAGCTCTACTTTTTCACTGAGTAAGCCGTTAAAGGGCGCGGCGATGAAATTAGTGATCACCGAAAACAGCATACTGTAGCTAAATAAAATCACTAATACTGCAATAGGCCACATCAGCCACTCCAGCCAACTTAACCACGTTGGTAATAGATCATTTAAATAAGCAAACCCATCGGTAAGCCAGCCATATAAAAAGAATAATGAGCTACCAAAAAGCACGATATTGATTAATAAAGGAATAAATACAAATCGCTTCAAGCCTTTTTGGGTAATTAATTTGAAGCCCGAAAAAAAATATTCCATACCTTGTGTAAACTGCACGCTAAAACCTCTGATCATATCGACATTGCCCTCAGTATAAATTGCTCAGATTTTTTGAACAGTATTTTTGCGTAACAAAGTGTTTAATATCTAATGAGCAATAGAGTGTATGGTCTAAAAAGCATTATCTTTATATTGATAGAAAAATCGGAGTTACTGATTGAATCGCAACAAACACTGGGATATGGTTTATATATCAACAATAATAAATTAAACGAGAGATGTTATCGGCTCGTTTATTACGCAGGAAGCTTTAAATGACTATGAAAAAGTTATATCTGTTTGCATTGTTACTAATGCCGCTGGTAAGTCAGGCTGATGTTACTGATTTGCAAAGTAAAATGATGCGTTTAGATACAGGACTTTTTGATTCTTTTAATCATTGTAATAACCCAGTACAACTTGCTAAGCACGCGAGCTACTTCGCGGAAGGTGTTGAGTTTTATCATGATAACGGTGGAGTTACCTGGGATCGCAATTCCATGATAGCTAATACTAAACAATATGCATGTGGCAAGTATACGCGGGAGTTGGTCAGCGGCACGTTTGAAGTGTTTACCATTAAAGATTTTGGTGTGATGACCAAAGGAACTCACATATTTTGTCAAAATGGCGGCAATAAATGTGACGGTAAAGCTGATTTTGTGATGCTTTGGCATGACTTAGGCGACAAATTAGAAATTACTCGAGTATTGAGTTATGGGCACCGTAGTAATATGGATAATAAATAAGGGAGCTTGCGGTTAAACTACCGCTTAACTTTGTTGTTGCTCTGTGGGTGATGCTGTCATTTAGGTATATACTAACGGCCTTTTAAAAATGAGTGACGTTAGATGTCTAAGATATTTATTATCGGTCTGCCTCGAACCGGCACCACGAGCATCAGTGTTGCGTTGTTAGAAATGGGCTTGTTGGTTGCGCATACCGCGTTTACTAAAAAAGCGTTTGAAATAGCTGATGCTATATCTGACGCACCGTGTTTTAGTGACTATATGCATTTAGACGGGTTATTTCCTGGTGCTAAGTTTATTTATTTAAACCGAGACCTAAAAGCATGGTTGCCATCCATCACGATGCTGCTTGAAAAAATGGCGCCACATCTTGATCTTAAAACAGGGCACTTTAGCCCGGTTCTAAAGCGCAGCTTTCATCAAACGTTTCCCTCTATTTACCCGTTGAGTGAGCGCGATTTGGCTGCTTGTTATACTAAACATCAACATGCAGTGTTTCATTATTTCAAAGGCCGTGATGATTTTTTATCTCTTGATGTCAGCGAACCTGGCGGCCTGTTGAAGCTAAAACAGTTTTTGGGAATGTCGCCTGAGGGCGATACTGACTTTGCGAAATTAAATGTTGGCCGTAATGTGGCAAACTGGCGTGAGTATAAACACCCTAATAAGGTGAATGCCAACTTAGCCGGAGCAGAGCATCGCAAGTTCTTTGACTACAGTTGATTGATTTAGAATTAGTCAGTTTTGGGCTCTTTACTATCAGCTGAACTGCCAATATTGCCGCTGCTGTAAAAGGTAAGTTGGCCGATCAAGTCAGGCACGAGTCGCTCGCTATTATAATCATAAATTTTATTCATTTGTTTTACGTGAAATGCACCTTCTATCCGAGCAATATTATTTATTGCCCATGCCTCAACCGAATCTGAGCGAGTAAATTGCTCTGGCAGTTTTTCTTTATGATCAAGTAGTGTTTGCCATAATTCGTTTTGGATCTGTGCTGGAGTCCCAGTGAATTGCTCTAGCGTATCGTTAATCCAGCCCATACCAATGTCGTTATAGGCATTTAAGATAGTGTTATACAGCTCACGTCTATTAGAGTCAGAGCTAATATTATCTTGCTGTGCAATAAACCTACCATTATCCATTTGGTAATACTGCTTATTGGCTTGATAATTAGTTTGCTGTGCAAGGTAATGTAATAAGTTAGCTTCACTGTCTTTATCAACTTCTTTGAGCATTGCCAATACATCATCGTTTTGGTGAGTTTTCACTAGGTTCATCATGTCGATAATACTATTGCTTTGCTCGAGGGTACTGGCAGATAAGTGGTCATTTAACTGCATAAGTTGATCTTCGCTGAGGTTTTTTTCTATTAATAAATTGGTGTAGTCATTTGCCAATTCATATTTTGCACTGTTAGCCTTATAGTTTGATTTAAACCAGTTTATGGTTTCAGGCATACTGATCATTTCGACTCTTTCATTACCATGCTCATTTTCACCTAATGGTGACACCGGCTTCTTATAATCATTCCCTTGTTGTAATAATTTATCCATTGTTGCGAGGGTACTGCTCAAGGCATCATCTGACAGTTTGCTTAAAGCTGAAATTAACTGTGCACTGCTGTTGTTGTTTTCTGTGCCAAAGTGATAGCTAGATGTTGTAACAACAAATTGACTAAATACAGCAAGCTCTTCATCACTCATTTTTTGCACCAAATCAAGTAGTTCTTGTGTTGGTTTTAGGTGTTGGAACATAAATTTATGTTCACCTTCAAGCCGGTCTACTTGATCTAAAAAAGCATTTATATCATCGGGATCTGTAAAGTCACCATAGCGATAGGTCGGTTCTTTAATCGGTTCACCTATGTTAATGGTGGTGCTAGAGGTGACTTTATAACGGTTCATACCAATGTAAGAAGAGGGGGTGTAATCTTGATTAAGTTTGCGGCCTTTGAATGGATCATAAAGGGGCGTACTTGCTGCGTCTTCGAGCGTTGAAAGGAGGTCTTGTGGTTCGACAAGAGAAGCGGCGGCTTTAAACTCCGTGGCGCGATTGGCCGACACCGTTTGCAAAGCTATTTGCTGCGCTTGACCAAGATTGGGGAGTTTCATTGTTATTCCTTTAACGTTAACTTAGCTATTTATCGACGCAGGGCGTTAAAGCTTTAGTCGTTAATTTATTTTTTAACCCGTATTTTTATAAAAGTCGCTAACGTTTAACACCACAGCAAACTATTATCTTGACGTGTTTGCTACTTTTTAGAAAATAGCTAAATGCTGTTATTTTGACATACGACAAAGTCGTGACTAATAAGACAGCAAATAAATGAAAAATCCATAGTTCTGGGTTGTTCATTTGCAACAATTCGGTATAGTTTGTTATCAAACAATAAATATAATTAGAGCTTTTATGCAGTTAGTCGACTTAACCCCTGATGATCCGGATGTGATTAATGTTTTTTCTGATATCGATAGGCTTATAAATTCTCTGTACCCAGTAGCCACGGCGCAATCGCTGTCGGTGAGTGAGCTTGGTCAAGCTAATGTGTACGCCATTGGCTTAAAAAGCGAGGAGGGTATTGTTGCATGTGGTGCGATTGTCAGACAGTTCGACACAGTACCTTATGGTGAAATACGCCGTCTATATGTCAAACCAAGTCATCGTGGTAAAGGCTTGTCTCGGCGTATAATGCAAATTTTATTGCATCATGCTGGCGAAGAAGAGATCCCTTTGATCCGCTTAGAAACAGGCCCGAAACAGGCTGAATCGATTAGTCTGTATGAAAATTTAGGTTTTAAACGCTGTGCAAGTTTTGGTAATTATACCGATAATCCACATAGCTTGTTTATGGAGTTAGGGCTCAGTCAATAAGGCTAATTAGTGGCTAGAAACTGCCTACGCTTTGTGTTTTAGTTTTTGAGTACTTCATCGATTTAATCTCCTACACAACTACGGCTTATACACGGATATAAGTCGACATTTATATGCTTAAATGGCCTTGGTCAGCGCCACTTTTATCATTGAGAGTCACGTTTTCGGCTAACTTTTATATATATATTCCCTTTTAAGCCTTCTATTTTTTATACTAAAGACTCCAGTGCCCAACAAATAAAAGGGCCGTTGTTATCAACACTAAAACTCACTCGTTACGAGCAAAAATACTTGTTGGACTTGATAAGCTATTTTTCCTTTAATGCGCGCAACAGCCGCAAGGCATTCATCAAATAAAAGAGAAAGATAAATGAAAGAGACAACATCACTAGAACAAGCTCGCACGAGTTACAATGTTCGTCATTGGAGCCAAGGTTTTTTTGGTATTAATGATCAAGGTGATGTGTATGTTGCGCCCAAGGCTGATGCCCCAGAGCAAACCATCGCACTTATTGATATTGCAAAACAACTTGAAGATAAAGGCTTGAGTTTACCTGCGTTGGTTCGTTTTCCACAAATTTTGCATCACCGCGTGCACAGCTTATGTGCTGCATTTAATACTGCGATTGAAAGCTATGGTTATCCAAAAGATTACTTGCTTGTTTATCCAATTAAAGTAAACCAACAGCGCGAAGTGGTCGAAGAAATTGTTGCAAGCCAAGCGAACGTAGAAAAGAAGCAACTAGGTTTAGAGGCGGGCAGTAAGCCTGAGCTATTAACAGTATTGGCATTAGCTGAAAAAACCAGTGCAGTGATTGTGTGTAATGGCTACAAAGACAAAGAATATGTGCGCTTAGCATTAATTGGCGAAAAGTTAGGCCATAAAGTGTACATCGTACTTGAGAAACTGTCTGAGCTGGACATGGTACTAAGCCAAGCTAAAGAGCTGAACGTAAAACCGCGTATTGGTATTCGCGTGCGCTTAGCGTCGCAGGGTAAAGGAAAATGGCAAGCTAGCGGCGGTGAAAAATCAAAATTTGGTTTATCCGCTTCACAAGTATTACATGTTGTTAATCGTTTAAAAGAGACTGATCAACTTGATTTAGTTCAGTTGGTGCATTTTCACTTAGGCTCGCAAATGGCGAATATTCGCGATGTGCGTTTAGGTGTTAGCGAAGCGGCGCGTTTTTATTGTGAACTACGCAAACTCGGTGCACAAATTGAATGTTTAGATGTCGGTGGCGGTTTAGCGGTTGATTACGACGGTACACGGAGCCAGTCTCACAACTCGATGAACTATAGCTTAGCTGAGTATGCAAATAATATTGTCTACACCATTGGTGATATTTGTAAGCAGTACGAGCAACCATTCCCGACTATTATTTCTGAGTCTGGGCGTGCATTAACAGCGCATCATGCAGTGCTTATCTCTAATGTGATTGGCACTGAAAGTTATGAGCCTGAAGAAATTCAAGCGCCAGCAGATGACGCGCCATTATTGCTTAATAACATGTGGCTGTCGTGGCAGCAACTTCATGTGCTGACAGACGACCGTGCATTAATTGAGATATATCATGATAGCCAAGGTGATTTAGCTGAAGCACATAACCAGTTTGCGATGGGATTATTAGATTTAACTCAACGCGCCTGGGCTGAGCAAATAAATTTACGTGTGTGTTATGAGCTTAATAAACACATGGATAACAAAAACCGTTTTCATCGCCCGATAATAGATGAACTTAATGCCCGTTTAGCGGATAAGTTTTTTGTTAATTTCTCATTGTTTCAGTCATTGCCTGATGCGTGGGGAATCGACCAAGTATTTCCGGTATTGCCATTAAGTGGCTTAACTGAGGCACCACAAAGACGCGCAGTATTGTTAGATATTACCTGTGACTCTGACGGTGCACTAGATCATTACGTTGATGGGCAAGGCATTGAGAGTACCTTACCAGTGCCGGCATTTAGTGCTGAAAAACCCTATTTAATGGGCTTTTTCTTAGTGGGGGCATACCAAGAAATTTTAGGTGACATGCATAACCTATTTGGCGACACCCACAGTGCAATGGTACACATGGATGAGCAAGGCGACGCAAGCATTGTAGAAATAAACCAAGGTGACACTGTAGCTGACATGATGCGCTATGTTCATCTTGATGTAGAAGGTTTTCAATCATCGTACGCACAGCTAGTGGCTGCAAAATTACCAGCAGATGAGCAGCAAAGTGTGCTTGATGAATTGCAAGCAGGTTTAGACGGTTATACTTATTTAGAAGAGCTTTAATATGACCACTTTGTTTGATCATCCAGATCACTCATTGTATTCCAATGGCATGACGTTCTTACGTCAGCCAATGGTACAAAATATTACTGACATCAATGCTGATGTTGTGGTGTTAGGTTTGCCATTTGATATGGCAACTTCAGGACGTCCAGGTGCGCGTTTAGGCCCTGATGCGATTCGTCGTGCATCAGTGCATTTAGCATGGGAAGAAACAAAATACCCATGGACGTTCAAATTGTTCGAACGCCTAAAACTGGCTGATGCTGGAGATTTTACTTACCCTGTCGGTGACGCTGAATACTTTACCGCTAAGCTTGAACAAGCTGCGACGGGTATTTTAAGCCAAGGTAAAGCAATTTTAGGTTTAGGGGGCGATCACTTTGTAACCTTACCGTTGTTACGTGCTCACGCTAAGCGCTTTGGTAAAATGGCGTTGGTGCATTTTGATGCCCATACTGATACTTATAGTAATGGCTCACGCTACGACCACGGGACCATGTTTTACCATGCGCCGATGGAAGGGCTGATTGATGTTGATCATAGTATCCAAATTGGTATTCGTACTGATTTTGATCAAAGCAAACACGAGTTTGCAGTGATTGATGCGATGGCCGCCAATGATTTATCGGCGCAAACGATTGCTGAGCAGATTAAAGCGAGAGTAGGTGATTTACCTGTGTATATCACTTTTGACATTGATTGCTTAGATCCGGCGTTTGCCCCTGGTACTGGAACACCGGTATGTGGTGGATTAACATCAGATAAAGTACTTAAGATATTACGTGCCCTTAAAGGCATTAATATGATTGGTATGGATGTTGTTGAAGTATCACCTTCGTACGACCAAAGTGAGCTTACTGCGATTGCTGCAGCCACTATTGCTAGTGAGCTACTGCATTTGTGGGCATTAAAGCATAAGTATTGATGTTATAAATAGAGTTTTACAACAAAGGGTATGCCAACGCATACCCTTTTGTTTTACAGGCTCGTATTATTTGTAATAGTTATTTCTTTTAACCAAATAATACTTAACACAATAAGTGGTACGTTAGTTGTAACAGGGTTAAACGCTTCAATAAGTAGTTGTGGTTGCATTATTATCACAGCAAGCAAGAGTCCACTAAGCGCTAAAATGTTTAAAATAACTAAGTATTTATTTTTATAAAATAAAGCTAAACACAGGCCAAAAATAATTTCTCCAACACCTGCTGAGCGGGTAATAAAATCAGACACCTCAGTTGAAAAACCCGCACTGCCGGTCATAAGCTTTTCAAGAGGGGCTATATGATAAAGCTTTGGGAAAAAACCATGATATATCCATGTTAATGCTACTACACCGCGGGCAAGTTGCATATAAAGTAAGTTATTCTCTGGCATTATCTATTCGCTCTTGTGCACTTGGGTGGCTAGATAAATACTCGAGTAAATTATTCACTTTTTTAAGGTGCTCGTTTTCACTGGTATGGCTATATTGGAGTGTCTCTATTGCATCGGCAAAGTCGTTACTTGAGTACCCTAAATACTCCAATTGCGTTAACGCAAAACTGTCGGCCTCGCGTTCCATATCCCTTGAAAAACCTTGCTGTGCAAATGACGCGCCAGTCCCCAGAGCAACTTCTGCAATACCTTCTAAGTCACCAAATATTACCGCTAATACAATTGTACTTGCAGCTGATTGCGCAGTAATGCGCACACTATGCTGGTGTACTATATGGCCTATTTCGTGTAGTAATACTGCTTTTAGGGCATTGGGTTGATCGACAAGTAAATTAACAAGCTCATCTGTTATCACAATACGTCCATGCGGTAGTGCAAATGCATTAGCGCCAAAATGTTCAGATTTATAAAAAGATAATCGATATATCGATTTATCAAGTGATAGTTGCTCAAGCATGGTATTAAAATGTTGTTGTATCTTAGTTTGTTGTTCAACCGGCAATTCGCTATCATCGAGCGCTAACTTTTTAATCACCGTAAAGCTTTGTTCACCCATTTGATTAATCACATTATGCGGCAGTGTATCTATGCTATAAACCGCAATTGCTGGCACTGCTTTGTAAAGCGCTAGCCACATAAACAGTGGTGTAAGTATAACGGCAGCTAAAATAGCCCATTTACTTTTTTCTAGGCGTTCCATTATCTGATGATTATTTGATTTAAATGGCCACCTGTAATTTACATCTAGTGGAATAAATCGACTGCCATCGGTAAAGCTTAACTCGTCGGCAAGACCAGCCATACCTGAATTTAAATTAAGTTCAGTAATGGCGTGGCGAGTTATAATGTATTCATCGTGTTTTATGTCAATATGTGTGTCGCTAATACTTGCGACACACTCTTGATAATTACTCGATGCCTTAGGAAAGTAATGTCCTTTTACATGCATGATGAGCTCTTAAGTTAATGAAAGGTCTATATCAAATACATTTGCAGCTTCTTCAGCGAAAGATGATTGCTGTGCTTGTTGAGTATCGATTAAGTTTAATGCGCCAGAATAAATATTCACCGTAGTTACATCAGCGAGCATTTTTGATGTACGTACTTTTGTCCACGGGTAAGCAAGTCCTAAAGAAAATACAATAGCGAGCATGTTTGTTAAAAGTAACATAGCAAAAGGTACAGGTTTTAGTTCTGACTTAAACGTTGCTACACCTTCAAACTGGCTATTATCAATAATATGGTTACGGATAGCAGCTTTCCACACAGCAGTTACTATAGTAATCATAAACACATAAGCGGCCATTAAAGCAGCAAACATAATTATCATCGCAGATGGGTCTTGTATATTTTGTTGGTTTTCTGCGTTTAGTAAATCGAGACCAAAAAAACCTAAAATGGCCATAAATATCACCATAGTGATAGAACTAACTACAAAACAAATAAGTGCTGTGAGGTAATAGGTTTCACCTTTTAAGTTCACCGTCAGTGGTTTGTCGCCGTAGCTAATGTTACTGTGAATATAGCTGTCGATACGCTTTAAAACATAAGGCATTAATAAATATAAAGTAAATATGCTTGCAATCGGCAGTAGGATAAAGTTAACAAAGGCTTCGCCATAATTACCTTGAAACGAAAAACACACATTTCGGTGGCGAGTCATACGCATATTAAACCGTAGGCCTTGGTTAATAATCCATGGCATTAGAAATAGAAATCCAATAGCAAACAATAAACCAATAATAGGTAAGAAGCTGGTGGCAAAGGTATAAATTAAAAAAACCGCCACCGCTAAAATACGGCCTTTTAAAATTTGCATCGGTGTTGCTAAGTAGTCAAAGCCGTGTCCGTCTATACGTGTGTGACCATAAAAGTAGCGGTATGTGCGTACTTTTGCCCATGCTGAGTAAATACCGAGTGTAATAACGCTGAGTAAAATATTGACAATCCAAATACCAAAATACTCAGCAGCTTTACCCTTAAATTGTACTTTCCCGCTAAAAATTGGCGATGCACTTTGGGTGTTTGTTTTGTTAGGCTCGTCTGGGGTTGGGTGTGTTGATTCCATTAAAAAAATATATCCATGCTGTTTTTTGTAAATTTACCTTTTTTTGGTAATGAAAACAATCTTTATCATTATCCTAGCTTGTTGTTTATAGTGTGATTTTATTGGTTTTAATATTTGTAGGGCTGCACTTTAAATCATCTCTGGTATACTGAGCAGATAATTTAATGGGGCTATTATGATTTCAAAAAACCAACTCAAACTTATTCGCCAGCTTGGCCAAAAAAAGTACCGTAAACAATATAGTCAATATCTTGTTCAAGGTGAAAAAAACGTATTAGAGTTACTAAATAGTCCATTAAAAGCCAAAGACGTTTTTGCAACGCAAAGCTTCATCGATAGCTATCAAGATAAGTATCAACACGTTAACTTAATTGCAGCGGATGAAGATGTGTTAACTAAAGCAAGTACTTTAGTGAGTAATAATGCCGCTATAGCTATAGTTGACATGCCAACAGCGAGTGCACCGCAGGCAAGCGGTTTAATCTTAGCCCTTGATGGTGTATCTGATCCGGGCAATTTAGGTACTATTATCAGAGTAGCTGATTGGTATGGGATCAAGCATATTGTCACCAGCACAGATAGTGCCGATGCTTACAACCCTAAAACTATTAGCGCCACTATGGGCTCGTTTGTTAGAGTCTCAGTGAGCCAAGTTGAGTTGCCTGCGTATTTAAGTGGTTTAAACTTACCTATTTATGGCGCTTTTTTAGATGGAAAAAGCGTGCATAAAACTCAATTTACAGGTCAAGGTGTTTTGTTAATGGGTAGTGAGTCTCATGGAATACGTCAAGCTTGCGCAGCATTGGTAACAGATAAGATAACCATCCCCGCTTTTGGTGGTGCAGAATCTCTCAATGTAGCCATGGCAACGGGTATTATTTTAGATAATTTTAAACGCCAAGCTTAATCCCTGTACTTACTTTTATCGTCAAGAACGGTTAAATTAAATACTCAAGCTATAACAATAACAATCGGTAAACCAATTAGATGCGTTTGAGCACCATAAAATTAGCGGGTTTTAAATCTTTTGTAGAGCCCACTAAAATTCCATTCCCAGATCAAATGACCTGTGTCGTTGGCCCAAACGGCTGCGGTAAGTCTAATGTCATCGATGCTGTGCGTTGGGTGCTTGGCGAAAGCTCTGCTAAAAATCTGCGTGGCGATGCCATGACCGATGTTATTTTTAATGGCTCAACCAATCGCAAACCTATTTCTCAAGCGTCGGTAGAGTTGATTTTTGATAATACCCAAGGGCACTTACCGAATACTTTTGCCGATCGAAACCAAGTGGCAATTAAACGTTTGGTAACACGCGACGGGCAATCGCTGTATTTTCTCAATGGCAGTAAATGCCGCAAACGAGATATTACCGATATATTTTTAGGCACAGGTCTTGGTCCGCGTAGTTATGCGATTATCGAGCAGGGCATGATCTCGCGTTTAATTGAGAGTAAACCGGCAGATTTACGGGTGTTTTTAGAAGAAGCTGCAGGCGTTTCAAAATACAAAGAGCGCCGTCGTGAAACGCAAACCCGGATCAAAAGTACCCGCGAAAACCTTGAACGCTTACTCGATGTTCGCCAAGAGCTGCAAGCACAAGTTGATAAACTGGCAGTACAGTCAGTTGAAGCAAAAAAATACCGCGAGTTAAAAACCCAAGAGCGCACTTTAAAAGGGCAACTAGCGGTCTTAAAATGGCAAAAGCTACATCAGCAACAAGTGACTAAAGCCGACAAAATGGCCAAGCTGAATGAGCAAATTAGTTTTTTTAAAACCGCTCATTCAGGTCATGACGATGTACTAGCAAGTCTTGAAAACCAAGTGCAATTGCAACTTGAAAAACTCAATGATGCGCAGCAAGACCAGCACCAAACGCACACTGAATTGACTCGTGCTGAGCAACAGCAAATAAACTTAAAACAACAACAACAAGCGTTTAGTCACAACCTGATCAAACAGCAACAGTTGCAGTTACAAAATCAGCAGCTGCAACAACAACAAAAAGACCATACTGATGAGTTACAAAATGCGTTACAAGAGGCAATTGAACATACTTTAATATGTACAGAGCAAGTCACTGAGATGGCCGACGCGGCGGCACAGTTGCAAAGTGCCAAGCAGCGCAGTGCTTCGGATTGGCAACGAGTTAATGAGCAGTTTCAGGCTATTAATACGCAATATAGCAAGCAACAAAATATAGCCGAACAACAGCTGCAAAATTTGCACTATATTAAAAACCAGCAAACGGCATTAGAAAGCGAATTAATAGAGCTGGCAGAAAATCCAATTGCTGAACAAGTAGCGCAGCAGCAGCAGTTAATGCAGTCACTAACGCAAGAGTTAGCAGCAAAACAAACTGCCTTAAACAAAGTAAATAGTAATCATCAACAAGCTCAAACCGTGTTACGCACCTGCCAAGATGCACATCAAACACTAGCACAACAACAAAACGAGAATAAAGCCAAAATAGCAGGCTTGAATACAATACTCGCAGATACTCCAGCGCAAAGTAGTGGCGATGTTTTGGCACAGTTAGTTGTACGTACTGGATTTGAGCATGTGGTTGAACAAGCATTACAAGGGCTTGAACAATTAAATGTGACATCTACAGCAACACCTAACGGAGTATGGCCAACTACCGACACCGCACCGCAAAGCTCATTAGCGGTGTTTATAGAGCAAGGGGTTTACCCTGATTTATTACATCGCATTAAGTATAAAAATGATTTTGCTCATAACGATTTAGCGGATGAGTATTGGCTTGCAGTGATTGATCGCCAAGGTAATATTCAGGGCCGCAATTGGTATCAACAAGCCAGTAAAAGTGCGGAAAATTCGTTGCTGATCAAACATAAACAGTTGGCCGAAGCAACCCAGTTAGCATCTCAACTCAGTGACGAACTAGCTATACAAAGCAAGAAGCTTACAGAACAACAGCAAGTCTGTGAGCAATTGAAGGCACAAAGCGAAGAGTTAAAAGCAGCGGTACATCAGCTTGCTCAACAAGTGGCCTCAGGAAGCACTCGTCGCGATATGCTCAAAGAGCAATTACAGCAGTTTCAGAATCAACAACATAAATTACAAGCAAAGCTACAGCAGTTAAACGTTGAACACACGAGCATAGAGAATAAAGTGGCTGAACAACAGCAACATATAGCAAGTGTGGTAAAACAGCGTGATGAAATAAGTGTTGCGCTTAATGATGCTCAAGTGCAGCAGCAACACACTGATGAGCAATATAAAATGGCAAACGCTCAGCTTGAACAGTATAAAACGCTTGCCCATCAGGCGACGCTAAGTGAGCAAAAAGCGCGCAGTGAATGCCAACTCAGTGACACTAAATTACAGCATGCAACGACCGCCAGCGAAACCGCCAGTGAAGCTGTCAGTGAGTTAACCGCGCAAATTGAAGAGTTGGTGATCCCATTAGAAGAGGTCGCAGAGCAAATAATATTATTGTTGGAGCAACATCAACAAAGTGACATTGAACTCAAAAATTTGCAAAGTGCATTGACGGAAGCTAAAACAGCTTTTGTAGATAAACAAACAACGCTTAAAGCGTCGCAGGGGGAGCTGGTACTTTTACAAGAACAATTACAACAACTTGCCCTCGAAGAGCAGAGCTTATTAATTAAAGCACAGGCAGCTCTTGAACCTCTGGGTGAGTTACAGCAAAACTTGAAAGAAGTATTGGCACAGCTCCCTGAAAACGCCAATATAAACACTTATCAAGGACAGCTTAATAAAGTAGGACAAAGTTTAAGTGACTTGGGCGCGGTAAACTTAGCGGCGATTGATGAGTTTGAACAAGCGCAGCAGCGTAGCCAGTATTTAGATCGTCAAGTCGAGGATTTAAGCAAAGCATTAACGACACTTGAAGGTGCAATTGGAAAAATTGATCGCGAAACCAAAACGCGTTTTAAAATGACTTTTGATCAAGTGAATCTCGATTTTGGTCAGTTATTTCCTAAAGTATTTGGCGGCGGCAGTGCATATCTTGAATTAACCAGTGATGACTTACTGGAAAGTGGTGTTAGTATAATGGCACGCCCACCGGGCAAGAAAAATTCAACAATTCACCTTTTAAGTGGTGGAGAAAAAGCGCTGACCGCATTATCATTGGTATTTTCAATATTCAGGCTCAATCCAGCTCCGTTCTGTATGCTGGATGAAGTTGATGCACCATTGGATGATGCGAATGTTGGGCGATTTTGCCGATTAGTGGAAGAAATGTCACAATCGGTGCAATTTATTTATATCAGTCATAATAAAATTGCCATGGAAATGGCTGGCAGGTTGACGGGTGTAACAATGGCTGAACCGGGCGTTTCGCGTGTGGTCGCTGTAGATATTGAACAAGCGGTGCAAATGGCACATGCATAAATATTAATATTTGAGTAGATAAATAATAAAGGTGAGGGGATGGCCGAACAATTAAGATGGGTTTTAATCATTATCAGTGTAATTGTCATTGGTGGATTATTAATACATGGCCTATGGTCAGTTCGTAAAAAAGACGCACCCGTTGCGACTAATGATGAGCGGGTTGAGCCTGCAGATCAGGCGTTTACTGAGCGTCAAAGCGAAGCTGAGCCAGCATCTCTTACTGAGCGTGATGAACCGCAGTTTGGGGATTTAAGCTTTAGTGCTGATGAAAAACATCCACACACTTTTGCAGCGTCAGATGACGAACTTGCCGCTGAGGTTGATGATGTGACTACTGCAACAGATGCAAGCGTAGAGGATGAAGCTGAGCAACCGGCTGCAAGTGATTTTATCATTGTGCATATTCAAATGCCTGAAGGCTTGAATATGGAAGGCAGCAAATTATTGCCAGCAGTAAATACACTTGGCTTTAAGTACTCTGAAGAAGGCTTTTTTAATCGTCATTTAGATCCAGCTGGCCATGGTCCAGTGCTGTTTAGGTTAGTGAACATGTACAACCCTGGTACTTTCGATATAGATAATATGGAACAATTTAGTACAGGTGGGATTAGCTTGTTTATGACCTTGCCGTGCGATGGTGACGGGCTTGCTGCATTTAACATGTTGCACAGTGCGGCTAAAAAATTAGCAGATGAATTTGGCGCCGTTATTTTAGACTCACAACGAGAAGAAATGACCGTTGACAGTGTGCGCAATTATGTTGAAAAAGTGAGACGCTTTTCAGCTTAATCACCTGCAATATACAGTTAATTAATTAAGAATTTTATAAGCCACTTGGCGATAACTCGTTTAAGTGGCTTTTTTATGTTTTTTGAGGTCAGTATGTCCACTTTAGTGTTAGCGCAAATAACGCAACTTCGTCAGCAGTTAGAAGATCACAATCATAATTATTATGTACTTGATAACCCAAGTGTTCCTGATGCAGAGTATGATCGTTTATTACAACAATTAAGTGCGCTTGAGGTAGCAAACCCTGAGTACTTGAGTACTGATTCACCGACCCAGAAAGTAGGTGGTGCGGCGCTTGCTAAGTTTGAGCAAGTCACTCATCAAGTGCCGATGTTGTCACTTGATAACGCTTTCAGTGAAGAAGAGTTCAGCGCTTTTAATCGCCGCATTAAAGAACGTTTGATGGATAACAATGAGCTGACCTTTTGCTGTGAACCAAAACTTGACGGTTTAGCGGTGTCGATTTTATACCGTAATGGTGTGTTAGTGCAGGCGGCAACACGTGGCGACGGGCACACCGGCGAAAATATTACCACTAACGTTAAAACGATTCGTAATATACCGCTTAAATTACGTGGCGATGACTTTCCTGAGGAAATTGAAATTCGTGGTGAAGTGTTCATGGATAGCGCCGGATTTGACAAACTTAATGCTGAAGCCGAAAAGCGTGGCGACAAAGTATTTGTTAATCCACGTAATGCAGCCGCAGGCAGCTTGCGTCAACTCGATTCAAAAATCACCGCCAAGCGACCTTTGATGTTTTATGCCTACAGTATTGGTGTTGTTACAAATGGCGAATTACCAAGTGATCATTACCAGCAATTGGCTAAGCTAACTGACTGGGGGTTACCACTTTGCCCGGAAACAAAGTTAGTCGAAGGTCAGCAAGCTGCTTTGGATTACTATCAAGATATACTTGAGCGCCGCAGCAGCTTGAAGTATGAAATTGATGGTGTGGTGATCAAAATAAATAACAAAGCACTACAAGAGCGGTTAGGTTTTGTGGCGCGAGCTCCGCGTTGGGCCATTGCGTATAAGTTTCCTGCGCAAGAAGAAATCACTCAGCTACTGGATGTTGAATTTCAGGTAGGGCGCACTGGTGCAATTACCCCTGTGGCTCGTTTAGAGCCGGTATTTGTTGGTGGTGTCACGGTTTCAAATGCAACGTTACACAATCGTGATGAAATAGAGCGTTTGGGTGTAAAAATTGGCGATACTGTGATCATTCGCCGTGCTGGTGATGTGATCCCACAAATTACTCAAGTGGTATTAGAGCGCCGTCCAACAGATGCCAAAGAGATTGAGTTTCCGGCTACTTGTCCAATTTGTGACTCCCATGTTGAACGCATTGAAGGCGAAGCCGTAGCGCGCTGTACAGGAGGTCTGGTGTGCCAAGCACAGCGTAAAGAAGCGATCAAACACTTTGCTTCACGCAAAGCACTCGATATCGATGGCCTTGGCGATAAAATTGTTGAACAGCTGGTGGACAGAGAGCTCATTAAAACGCCAGCAGACTTATTCATACTTAAACAAGGACATTTTGAATCGCTTGAGCGCATGGGGCCAAAATCGGCGAAAAACCTAGTAGCTGCACTTGATGATGCAAAACAAACGACGTTGGCTAAGTTTTTATACTCATTAGGTATTCGTGAAGTCGGTGAAGCGACGGCGCAAAATTTAGCTAATCACTTTTTAACGCTAGATAAAGTAACTGCGGCAACAACTGAAGCGTTAGTCGAAGTTAGTGATGTTGGGGAAATTGTAGCCAAGCATGTGCGTGGTTTTTTTGCTGAGCAACATAATTTAGATGTCGTAACTGCCTTGCTGGAGCAGGGTATTCATTGGCCAGAACTCACGCCGCCAAGTGAAGACTCACAACCGTTAGCAGGCTTAACCTATGTGTTAACGGGTACTTTGAACGAGCTTAATCGAAATGATGCAAAAGCACGCTTGCAGCAGTTAGGGGCGAAAGTTTCAGGTAGTGTATCAGCTAAAACAGATGCGTTAATAGCGGGTGAAAAAGCCGGTTCTAAGCTCACAAAAGCACAAGATTTAGGCATTGAAATATTGACCGAAGATGATTTAATTGCATTACTGGCGCAACATAATGGATAGCATTATTACGCTTTTTCAGGATTTAGCACTGACCTTTGGTCAGTGGCTAAAGCCTTACTTATATAATATCGCATTGTTACTGGTGGTGTGTTTGGTGTCTTTGTATGCAAATGAGATTATTAAAACCACGAAACGCTTTGTAGCAAGGCGCCACTTTATACTCAGAGTATGTGCATTTGTACTAGTAACCGGGTTTGGTTTTGGCTTATTAGTAGTATTTGTCACTCCATTACTAAGCCAGTTACTGATGTTTTTTGGTGTGCGCTGGTTAGGTGTTACAGCCGTGGCTGCATTTATATTACTTGGCGTTGTAGCCGAGAGGAAAAACCAGTTATGAAGCGTTATGGACCAGAGTATTGGGACAAATATGGCACCTATCGCACTCCAATCGCGTTTCATTTGAGTTTATTGGTATTACTTCGTGCCTACTTTATTTGGATCATTGCGGCACTGAGCAGGCGTCCTGAGCTTGATTTAATGTCATTAGTGTTTAGATCTAAAGCTGACTTTTTCAGTGCGTTGGCTATTGGTGCAATAGCCATTATTCCTGCCGTAATTTTTTGTTTGCGCAGGCCACAAAAAAGCGCAGACAGTGCAGCATGGTTAGCGCGAGTGTGGCGTTTTATGCGTTGGCCATTATTAGCATGTGCAGCGATAGATTTAAGCTGGCTGATTATTCAAGCCGCCCATAGTTATTATCAGTTTTCGATGTTTTTAGCGCTGCAAATGGTGACGGTATTGTGGGTATTATTATATTTAGCAAAAAGTCGTTATTTAACGGTGTTTTTTAATGATTGGCCCGATCCTGAAACCGATGAAAAAAGTTCAAGTAAGTAATTTAGGTTAACGTTGCAATGAGTCTTTGATGCGTAAAATTAATCAATTACAGGCGCTGATAGTCGGCTGTTTCGGTATCGTGTTATTATTGTTGAGTGTATTTACCATGTTATTTCAGCAAGCGTGGTTTGTATTTCTAATTGCTCTGTGGCTATTTGTATTTAGCTCATGCTGTTATCGGCTAACACCACTATTTAAAGCACGTAATGGCCTAGATAAGTTTATTCGACGCGAACAACAGCACCTTTTGTTATTTTCCCTTTCAGGTTTTTTTGACCGCACTCACGGCCCGCAATGGCTGCCTATAAATAGTATCAAGAAAATACAGTGTCATGATGACCAATTTTTAATTATCTTCAGCGAGCAGCATCAATGCTCAATAGGCTTACCGGCAACTAAAGCGGAGCTAATACAATACTTTAATGCACTATTGACTAAAAATGAAAAGAAATTAATTACAATTGAATGAAACTAAATAGTGAGCAACACGGTATATATGTCAGCGCCTTAAAAAGCATAGTGGGTATGAAATATAGTATGCAACAGCAAATAGGCTTAGGAGTGAGCTGCCATTAGTGTACTGAAGCGATAAGATTTAGTTTTGATTACGCAAATATTATTAGCCAGTGAGTTTAAACATTCCCCTAGCCAGTATCGAAATTATTATTTTTCAACCCCTACAAAACCATTTTGTGCAGTGCGGATAAATCCAGAGCTGACAATGTTATTAGCGCGATACCATGATAATGTGGATAGCAGTAAATTAACCTATCTTACTCAATGAGGTCAGTTATGTTGAATTGGAATGATATTCTAAACTTTGCCAATAAAGGCAATCCTGAGCCGAGCCGTAAAGTAGTAAAAACCGAGCAGCAATGGCGTGAACAATTAACCGAAGAAGCCTTTTATGTGACTCGTAATAAAGGCACAGAGCGCCCGCACAGCTCAGATAGCTGCACCTTGTTTGAACCTGGTAAGTACGCCTGTGTATGTTGTGATAACTTATTATTTGATGGTGATGAAAAATTTGATAGTGGCACTGGCTGGCCATCATTTACTCAACCCGCGCAACTAAACTCGATTGCTTATAATGGTGACAAGACCCATGGTATGCAAAGAATAGAAACTGTGTGTAATGTATGTGATGCACACTTAGGTCATGTATTCCCTGATGGGCCAATGCCAAGTGGTTTGCGTTATTGTATAAACGCGGTCTCATTGAAGAAGGTGTAATTTATTAGCTCGTAATTGACAATAACCAATGCCTTACTGAATTTACATGATACGATTCCAGTAAGGCTGGATTTTAAAAGTCATATCACCGCTTATCAGCGATATTTTTAATTTCGTATTCCTCATTCTTATAAACAACACCTTATCTAAACTATTTATTTAGCCTGCTCTTTGCTGAATAATATTTATTATTCTATTTGGTTTTGCCAGGCTCTTCTAGATTAGCAAGTGTTAGCCCCATACTCGTTGCTTGTTGTACTATTTTATTAAAGCGTTGTTGCTGCTCGTTGTCTAATGGTGTCGTATTGAGTAACGCATAGCATTTTTTTGCCATCATTAGGTTTAAGGTTTGGCCATTTTGCTTGGAATTATCAAATAGACACTGCAATAAATTTAAAGCAATACTAGGATTACGAGGCATTACTCTAAATGCTTGTGTGAATGCTTCAAGAGCGGTATTTAATTGACCACGATTAAACTGTGTAACTGCATGGTTATTTAGCTCTTTAGGGCCCATTTTTATATCACGGCGTTCACTTTGTTGTTGTTGAATATAACGTAAATAAACAGCATCACTGACTGTTGGATGACGTTCACAATGACTGATAATTTGGTTAAATAACGATTGTGCTTTGTGATGAAACCCTAGCTCATGAAATGCCTTTGCTTTATCAAGTGCGCCGTCTACAGAGCGAATGTGGCTATCGTCATCGTCGAGCTGCTCAATCAACTTTTTCGCTTTTTGATGTTCGTCTTTTAGATAGTGTAAACGGGCATTTAAAACATCTATTTGCGCCTGATTGTGACTATTTGGAAATTGGCTTTTTAAATCAGTTAAGTATTGATTAGTTTGTCTTGAAATCCTTTGAATCTGATCGCTCTGATCTGTTGTTAAAGCAAAATCGATACCAGCACGTGCAGCATTTAAATATACGTCAGGATGATCGTGAATCGAATGTTTGGCAAAGTTGGCGATATCTTTTTGTGTTAGATAATTTTTTTCATAATCATGATTTACCAGCGATACATGGCTAAGTGATTTTTGGCGTTCGATATTGCGTGGAGCAATATCAACAGCTTGGCTTAAAAAATCTTGCGCTAATTCAAATTGGTTTAATTTAATCTCCAGTTTACCAAGTAAATCGAGTGCGACTAATCGTGTTTCATGACGTTGCAGCATCGTTTTCAGCATTCTTTGCGCAAGAATATGCTCATTATTAGCAATTAATGCTTCAACTAAACCTACCTTTGCCCATGTGAATTTTTGAATATCAAGAACTGATTTAAAGAATGCTTTTGCAGTATCTACTCGTTTTAAGCGAAGTAGAGCATCACCTTTTAAACGCAATAATATTGCACTATAAGCATTGCCTTTTTTATCAAGCGCGGCATTGATTGCTTTTAGTGCTTTAGAATCATTACCATCGTCAATGAAATTATATATTGCTTGTAAATGATTTTTACGCAGTAAAATTCGTTCTATACGCGTTTTAAGGTCATGTATTGTGAATGGCTTGACCAAAAAGTCATCGGGTTGTAGTTCAAGCACGCTGTGTACCAAAGAACCACTGGTTTCAGCTGAAATAAAAATGAATCCTGTAGAGTTTTTTATTAAACGCTTAACGCGTAACTCTTCATATAGCTGATAGCCATCTTGGTGCTTACTCAAATTAAAAGAGCAAACAATCAGATCAAACTGTTCACTGGTGCACTGCTCTTTCGCTGAATTTGCATGTTCAGCAAAGCGCAGCTGTCGAAAGCCAAGTTTTTCGAGCGACTGTTTCATATAGCTTTGAGCAAGAGGCTGCTCTTCAACTATAAGTATTTTTGCATTAGAAAAAATCTTTGCTGGCATTAGACTTGTGACCACATGAACGTATCAGAGACTATAATAAACAGTCTAGTCGCTGACAAGGGAATTTAAAATTTAATACCGCAGACTTCGTTTATTTGATCAGTTATGGGTTTTAAAGTAGCTTGATTATCCAAATTTAGGTAGCGCTAGTTATTGCTTGAGGATTTTTATAGAGATAGGAGACCCTAGGTTTGTAAAGCGCCTAGGTTGATGCTTTTCAAACTTAATTATCCATCAAGGAACATATTAAAAGAGTTTAAGGTTTGGAAAAGAATTAGCGTATTTAGAGGCTTTTTGAATTTTATTTTTAACAGAATTACTAAGAAGTTTTATATGTGGTCGGTGATACTGGACTCGAATTAGTGACCCTCGCCATTATTTGTGAAGGGTGGCGATGCTCTTTCTTTTCAGCTGAGCTAATTATCGATTAAACGTGAGGTTTTATATGTGGTGGGTGATACTGGACTTGAACCAGTGACCCTCGCCATTATTTGTGAAGGGTGGCGATGCTCTTTTTTTTCAGCTGAGCTAATTATCGATTAAAGAATATAACGTAAGGTTTGATTGAGGGTTTTAAAAGGTTTTATATGTGGTGGGTGATACTGTACTTGAACCAGTGATCCTCGCCATTATTTGTGAAGGGTGTCGATGCTCTTTCTTTTAAGCTGAGCTAATTATCGATTTAACGTGAGGTTTTATATGTGGTGGGTGATACTGGACTTGAACCAGTGATCCTCGCCATTATTTGTGAAGGGTGGCGATGCTTTTTTTTCAACTGAGATAATTATCGATTGAAGAATATAACGTAAGGTTTTATATGTGGTGGGTGATACTGGACTTGAACCAGTGATCCTCGCCATTATTTGTGAAGGGTGGCGATGCTCTTTCTTTTCAGCTGAGCTAATTATCGATTTAACGTGAGGTTTTATATGTGGTGGGTGATACTGGACTTGAACCAGTGACCCTCGCCTTGTAAGGGCGATGCTCTCCCAACTGAGCTAATCACCCACATATAATTTTAATTAAATGGTGGGTCGTACTGGACTTGAACCAGTGACCCTCGCCTTGTAAGGGCGATGCTCTCCCAACTGAGCTAACGACCCCAAATAATCAATTACTAAACTTTACGATAACCATTTTATAAATGGTGGGTCGTACTGGACTTGAACCAGTGACCCTCGCCTTGTAAGGGCGATGCTCTCCCAACTGAGCTAACGACCCGTAAAGTTTTATATCTAAATGGTGGGTGATACTGGACTTGAACCAGTGACCCTCGCCTTGTAAGGGCGATGCTCTCCCAACTGAGCTAATCACCCATCTAGATATCATGTAATATGCACCATTCTAAGAATGGTGGGTCGTACTGGACTTGAACCAGTGACCCTCGCCTTGTAAGGGCGATGCTCTCCCAACTGAGCTAACGACCCATATTACAAATTTAAAACGCTACTATTAAAATAAATAGTACTGGATTTTAACCAGCGAACCTCGCCGTTAGTTGTAAATAGCGGTGATGCTCTCTTTTCTTGTAACTGAGCTTGTGACCCATATTACAAATTTAAAACATGCAACTACTAATATAATAACAGGTTTTATATGTGGTGGGTGATACTGGACTTGAACCATTGACCCTCGCCTTGTAAGGGCGATGCTCTCCCAACTGAGCTAATCACCCACATATAAATTAAAACTCGA
>NZ_JACJFL010000041.1:0-41864 GCF_014164575.1 Pseudoalteromonas sp. SG41-1 | reverse complement strand
TCATCACATTGAGATAATGCTTTTTCAACAGCTTGAACTTTAAATTCTTGAGTAAATCGACGTCTCATTTTATCTGCCTCTATTAAAAGTTAGAGGCGACAACTATCCTGACACAGGGGGTAACGAATCGATTCCAGCAAACGCTCTATTATAGGTAAGCAGTGTGTTTTATCTTTTTCCATAAAGGTAAACGTTAAACCCATAAAATATTTATCAAATTTTAAAGCGTATACCAAGTAAGAAGTGACTTCAGTTTCGCCTTTCCAAACGCCTTGCATCAATTGTTCTTTAACAATGCCAATAGGGAGGTTTCGTTCATTTTCAACTCCAACCCGTTTATACCATGGCATATGCTTCATTAATGCTTCATACCTCCCTGACGCAAACGAGTCTAAAGTATTTTCGTCACTTAGATACACAGTACCGGCACACTCCAAACCTTCATCATGGGTGATTAATGATAAGCGTTGCTCACTTTCATTTAGCCAAATATCCTCAAGCGCAAAAGTCAAAGACTCTAAGGCTGGATAAGCAACCGTGTTCGATTGATTCGAATTGCCCTTTTTTATAGTACTTTGTGCTTTCGGTAGTTGCTCTGGCAGACCAAAAAAGCTGTATGGGAAAAATTCACCTAAGTTCGTATTGGTTAGTTCTAACCCTTTTAACTTCGCAATAGCTGCGGCTTCAAGACACCAATAGCCAAAATAGCCTGTTGTTTTGTTACTTTTATGTTGTCCCCACCAATGAGCAGAACGTCGTGATTGATACCATCCTTTTGTGTATTCTTCTAATTTAATTAAAGAGTGAGTTTTATCGCAAGAAGAGGCTGCTTCAATTAATTCGGCATACTTTAGTTCTAAATCGCTGTATTTATTTTGCTCTAAACTAATGGGAGTGCTACTTAAAATATAATCGCATAGAGAAAATCGTTTATTATATTCATTTAATTTAGCAAGTAGTTGTGGCTTTTTATCATCAAGTTTATTTAATAAAATTAAAAGTGAGATTAAGCCTAAAAACCTATCTGTACCGTCTAAAGAAGTAAACACTTCATCTATTTCATATCTCTTCATGAAAAATGAAAATGACGCTTCAACATCACTTTCAATATCAAATAAAGAAAAACCTAAAGAATATTTTGATAAAGCCAATTCAAAATAGCAAGAATAAAGAGCATATTTAAACCTTCTCTCTCCTTCTTCACTAAGCTTTTGACTATTGAACAACTCTTCATAGGCAGTTATTTGCTCCGTCCTGTCTAATAACAGTTCATTTAATTTTTGCTCGTTACTTTGTAAGTCTCTAATTCTCATTTTAATCACCGAAAATATCTGCAAATGACTTAACACTTATATCTACATAGCCGTCAGGCTTAAGCTTTTTGTAAGTTACAACTCCACTTTTCGTAATTTGTGCTAAGACAGGAGTGTAATTCAAGAGTATTTGGGTCTTTTTTGATGCTGAAAGATTTGTTTTCTTAAGCCTGCTGTATATCCAGCTTTCACTCATTTGTCTTATATTATTACAGGTACTATATTTACTACAGTTAAACTGTGACTCTGCGATAAAAAAATTCACCATCAATCTCTCTTGCTAATTTTGCGTGCATATCGGTAATTCTATCGTTTAATAGTTAAGCTGTACTACTTACTTATTAATAGGCTTTTTATTTTTAAGTATGCTTTTTGGCTCATTCCTTAGTTATGGGTAACTCGTCACCCCCTACACACCTTTACCCCATCTCCCGCATGCTTAAGCGCGATAATCTGGCCTTGGCTGTTGTGGGCCATGGCGAGCATGTCGCCTTTCATTATATTGCTCTCTATAGCGTGTTTGGTTTTTAAGTTATTCAATAGCGAGTCTTTTATTTGAATGAGCACTTCGCTGTGGCAGCTGGCGATGTACCAGTCGTTATCTACTTTGACTAATTGGCCGTATTCAATATAGCGTTGTTGGTGTAGGCGCAGGTCGGCGGCGAGTTTATCGTCGAGTTGTTGTTTTTGGCTGGTGATCTCACTTGAATAACTGCCCGCATTATCTACTTGGTGTACTTCTATAAAGTGGTAACTGCTTTGCTCTACGGCAAAGGTGTTGTTAAGTGTGTGTTGTTGTTCTGTGTTGTTATCTGTGGTGTTAAAAATGGTAAAGCCCAACACCACTAAAGCGCAGGCGAGGCCAGTCATTTGCAGGGGTAATAAAAATCGAGTCGGCTTTTTATTAGCTTTTTGATTCGGCATTTGCGTAAACAATGCCTGTTGTTCTGGCGTCAGTGTGTGGCGTTTTTTACGCTCACTAAAATGCTGGTTAAGTTGCTGCTCAAACTGTTCGTTATGCTTGTTCATGGTAGCCTCCTAATAATGTTTTTAAGTTTTGTTTTGCATAACGTAGCCGCGTTTTTACGGTTTCATGATTGCTTTGGGTGATCTGTTGTATGTCTTCAAGCGAAAAGCCTTCTTGCTGTAAGCTGAGCGCTTCGCGTTGTACAAAGCTTAGTTGCATTAAAGCGTGGTTAAAGGCTTCGTAATCAAAGCTTTGCTGAGTATTAGGTGCTGCAATTGCAGTATCGTCTGCTAATTCTACAAAACGCTGTTGTTTGCGAAACTCATCGATTAACGCATTACGGGCAAGGCGGAACAACCAGGCTTTCGGGTTGTCTTGCGGTTGATAATAATGGCGTTTTTCCATCACTTTTAACCATGTTTGTTGGCTTATATCAAAGGCGAGTTGCTCATTACTTTGCGTGACTAAGTAATGATACAAATCGTTGCCAAACAAGGTAACGAGTTTAGTTAAGTGGCGATTGTCGCCACTTTTTGCGTAGTCAGCCAAGTAGTCGTTACTGGGCTGACTGATAAACCATGACTTTAAGCTTGTAAGCATAGGCAACCTTATCCATTAATGAGCTTTTATTGCGTTTGGTCTAACTTAAAATCAAGTTGTACGCTTTGCCCCGTTTGCATTTGTGCTACGCCATCAATCACTTTTGGGCGGTATTTCCAGCGTTTTATTGCCCGTAGTGCTTCACGGTCGAAAATGCGTTTTGGTTCTGCGTTTGTTACTTGTGCATCTATTACTTCACCGGTTTGAGATACATTAAAGCTTAATTGTACCCAGCCTTCAATGCCTTCTCGTGCGGCAATGGGCGGGTATTTAGGATTTATACGTACTATGGGGGTCGCATCACCGGTTGGTCGCTGTAAGTTAGCTTTTATATCGCCACCTATTTTATCAATACTTATATCTGGCGTTATTGCGGTTGTTACTATATTAGTATCAGTACTTGGCGGTGTACGCGGCGGCACTTTAGGCGGCGTTTGCATTTTAGGTGGCGGCGGCAAGGTTTGCTTGTGCTGCACTTTAGAATCTTCTGGTGCTTGGAATATTTCTACAATGATGCTGTCATCAATAAAGCTTGGCGCGCGTTGCTCGCCACTAATTAAGTACTGCATAAATGCAAATGCCGCAAAGGTCATGGCTGCACCACCAACAATGGCCGTTGATGTTTTTAAAGCATGATTAGTGTGTGGTAAAGCTACTGTTTGCATAAGCAAATCCTCGATAAGTTAAGTGGTATTCATCACTAAAACGTGCGCTAGATTAAAAAGGGGTGAAATATTTTTAAAAAGTTTCGTGTTTGCTTATGGGCATTGGTTACAATGGCGGCTGTGAATTTTGGTTTTTATTTTATTAGGCAGTTATGCAACTTATTCAAATTGATAAAGCTCGTTATCGTAAGCATTTAAACCGCGTTATTATCGGCTGCGGCTTGGCGTTGGCTATTGGCAGTTTAGCAATCTCACAACTACTAATCGCGTTATTCCCTGATGAAAGTGGCAGTCATTTTCATTGGAATTTAATAGGTGTAGTTATTACTAGCCTAACAATTGGCTGGGCGCTGAATAAATACCGCACGCATGATTATATGACCGAAGTGGTGTATGTGTGGGATCTCAAACAAGCATTGAATAAAATCACCCGTAAAATGGCAAAATTAAAAGCGGCGGGGCGAGAGGGGAATCCTCAAGCATTGTTAGCAATTCATTATAGTTATGCGGGCTCGCGGTTATTATGGCAACTAGACGATAACACTATCACCATGGATGAATTAGCTATTAAGCAAGCTGAGCTTGATAATGTGGCGGCTAAGTTTAATGTGACGTTAAACGTTGATGATTATGATGATGTTATTTTAAAGCAATTTTAGTTGCTTTTTTGTTTCTAGAATGTGTAAAGTAGCATTCGCTTTATAATAAAAAACTTAAAAGGAACTTCAATGACATTAAACAAGCTTTGCCTAGGTGCTTTGCTAACGATTTGTACTTTTTCATCTAATGCAAACGATGTTAATTTTTCAATCGGTGGCGGCTACCCTTACTTTGTTATACCAGAGGTATCATTATCAGCAGCACAAGGTACACAGCGCTGGTATGCTAACTATAAAATAGGCTTAGATGATGGTTTTTCTGTCGGGTTTGAACATGCGCTAACGAGCGATAAAAAGCATGCTTTAGGCTTAGTTGTTGGCGCCATTGGTGCACAAGATGATGGTCGTGAGTGTCCGGATACTGATGATAAAGACATTGGTGAGACATTTGGTAATATTTTTGGCTGTGCGCTATCAGGTATGTTTGATACAGAAACGACCAACGGTGTAGGCGTGAGTTATAGTTATCTTTTTAGTGGTTTAAATGAAGGCGGTTGGCGCGTTCGTTTTGAATTAGGCTACGGTGAAGGCAGCAACAGTAATGAAAAACGCGCTGATGGTGGCGTGAGTATTAGTTACGAATTTTAATAATTGCATTAGCTTATATAGGCTTTAGTGATAAATTAAAGCCTACCTCTACCTTGTAATACATAGTGAGTCATCTGATGTAACTGGTTATTTAATTCCTCTTACTAGCACCGAAAATTCCAACCCTGCTTGGTAAATACTACCTGAAAATAGACAACCCACTTGATGGTCGAGCCAGACTTATACCTCTATGCAGCTGTGATTAGTTAGCTGTAAAATCACATTTTATTCAGCTAAATGTAAACGCAGTGGGTGGTGTTTACGTATCACGATGATCAATACGTAATGATGTTAGATAGGAATCATATGAATAAAATTAACCACAGAAAACTATTAAACAGTAAATGGACGGCAGTTTCCCCCGTCAATAAAGAAAAGCATTTTATGATTACGGAAATGGAGTTTGACGAAGAGGGCGTTGTTATCAGCTGTGTTATTGAAGCGGTGATGTCAAAGCGTTCGATGGAAATAAATTGGCATGATTTAAAAGATCAACAGCGCTGGTTACAAGGTTGGAAGTGACCTAGGTATGCAGGTTTTAATTTTATTGGTATCTTATGAATGCATATTGATGCTAGTGGATGAAATATAAACATGAAAAAAATACTGATCGTTTGTTTAGGTAATATTTGCCGCTCACCGACTGCGGAGGCGGTGTTAAAGGCTAAAGCATTACAGCGTGGATCACAGTTTGAAATTGACTCAGCGGGTACCGCAGGCTACCACATTGGTAATCCTCCCGATAAACGCTCGCAAGCGGCGGCACTTAAACGTGGCTATAGCTTTGAGGGGATACGTTCACGACAAGTCAACGCTCATGACTTTGAGTACTTTGATTTGATCCTCGCTGCAGATAAAGCCAATTTAGCTGATCTAACTGCACTTTGTCCGGCGCATTTGCAATATAAGCTGTCGTTATTTTTAGCTTATGGAAACTGCGTTGATGAGATCCCCGACCCTTATTATGGTGGCGAAAATGGTTTTGAACAGGTACTTGATTTAATCGAGGATGCCAGTGACAAAATACTCGATACCTTACAAAAATAGCCCAGTCATGCTGGGCTTAAAACGTGTTTATAAACAGTATTACAAACACTGATGTTATTAGTAATTACGTGTATTTACCTGCCAATTTTAAAGTCTAGCTGCACTTGAGCTTTTGCAACCACTGCTTTTCCGTCTTCAAACTTAGGGGCATAACGCCACTTTTCCATTGCTTTAATAGCTTCTTGTTCAAATGCTTCACCACCTTCAGATTTAATGATAGTGATATTTTTTACAAAGCCAGCGGTGTTAACGTCAAATTCCATTTGCACTGAACCATCTTGCCTAAACCTTGCTTTACTATCTGGGTAGTTAGGTTCTTGACGATAGAGTGGGGTTTGTTGCTGGTTTTCTTGCCACGGCACCATTTTAGCTATAGCTAAACAATGTTTGGTCGCTTCGTCACTTTTACCTGTTTTTTCATAAAGGTGAACTAATTTAGAGTGAGCGCTAAGCTCTGTTTCATGATCGAAGCTAAGCGCATCATCAAATACACTTACAACTCGATTTAAACGCTCAATCGCTTTAGAATATTGTCTTTTACCTTCTGCAAAAGCGGCAACTAAAAAGTCAGCTTTGATCCGCTCTACTGAGTTCTCAGGTAAGTTTTGGCTGTAAAACTCGTCTGCCTCAAGTAGGTAACGTTTGGCTTGGTTGTATTTCTTCCCTTGAAAGCCATACGCTAATCCTTGTGCAGCAGCCAGTTTCATATCTGCTACTAATTTGGGGACTTTTTGGACTGCAGCGATTTCAATAACTTGTTTGTATAGGGCGTCGGCTCTATTTACCGAATCAGTATTGGTTGCCATACCAAGCAATGCATCGATGAGTTCAATGCTACTTGCTGGATGATTAGCCGCTAAAATAGTGTAAGCCTGCTCAAACAAGGTAAAACGTTTTTGTTTGTTTTCTGCAGGGTATTGATGAAGCTCATTAGCATAGTTTATGGCTAAATTTGCAGTGTTATCTGATTTATCTCCATAGATTTGCTTACCTAGCAAATAGGCTTGTTCAGCTTTATCTTCTGCGCCTTTGCCTTGTTGCTGTGCATCAAGGTATTGCTGGTAAACTATTTTAAATTGACTATGTATAGATTCATCGGCGTGACTATAACCAGAATAGGCGATGGCAAGACAAAGTAGTAAAGAGGAGGCTTTCATAATGTTCCTTATTATTATGTTTAATTAAATTATACCAAATAGGTACAACTATGTCATTGATTTAGAGTATCGGGTAAGAATTTTGTTTTTGGTGGGGTGGAATTGTCGATTTAGCGCAAGGCAATGCTTGAATTGCGAGTAACTGCCTCAATATAGTTATTACTCATTGCGGTGTTGTATTATTTTCAATGCAGTTTATTTTTGTGATATTATCACGTTTGCATTATCGCATTACTTTTTAATTTTGGATTTGTCGTGGCGCAAGTAAGAGCTAGAGTCCAGCTAAATGTTGGCAAAAACAGTGATATACCCGCAGAAATCGTGTCATTTAGCGATTTAAAAGATGGCCAAGAGCATGTTGCTTTGGTGTTTAATCGTGCTGATAGCGAGCAGTCTGTGCCGCTTATTCGTATGCATTCTGAATGTTTAACCGGTGATGTATTTCATTCATCACGGTGTGATTGTGGTGAACAACTCAACGAATGTATTGAAATGATGCATCAACAAGGTGGTATTTTACTTTATTTACGCCAAGAAGGGCGTGGTATTGGTTTATACAATAAAATTGACGCCTATGTATTGCAATCACAAGGTATGAATACCTATGAAGCAAATAATCATTTGGGCTTTGCTGATGACTTACGTGACTTTTCTGACGCGGTATTAATGCTAGAAGCGATGGGGTTGGCTCACGTAAAGCTGATGACCAATAATCCTAAAAAGCTTAATGCCTTGAAAGATGCAGGTATTGAAGTTGAATCAGTGGTTGGCACGCATGCACACATTAAAGCTGGTTTAGCCGGCAATAAAGCATACCTAGAGACGAAAATTAAGCATGGTGCGCATATGTTAGATATAAAGAAGATTAAAAAACCGTAATTTTAAGCTGTCGTCTATGTAATCCCATCCAACGCCGAGTTATACTCGGCGTGTTTTGTTGTTAATTTAAGAGCAAGTATGTCAATTGAATTACGAGTATTTAAGGCCGATGCAGGGCTGAAATGGTTTAAAGCAGGCTGGCTTATTTTTAAAACTCAGCCTTTTACCTTTATTTTTATGCACTTATTTATAGGTATTATTGGTTTACTATCGCTATTTTTACCTTTTTTACAAATTATAGCAGCCATTGCCACGCCATTTTTAACTGCGGGGTTTTATCAAGCGGTGATCACCAAACAGCAAGGCGGCAAAATTATGTTGGCCGATATCCTAAAACCGTTTACCGCCAAGGGTAATCGCATGGGGCTGCTACGTTTAGCGCTCTATCAAATGGCGGCCGGTGTATTGATGGCTTTGCTAGCTGGGGGTTTATTTTCCGAAGCGATTGCGATTATGAGTAATCCGAATGTCGATCCTAACATTGCCTTGCAGCAAGTAATTGATAGCATCTCGATGGCAAATGTTGCGCTGTTTTTAATTGCGTTATCGGTGTATTTAACGGCTTTTTCTTATGCGGTGCCGTTGGTTTATTTTAATCAACAAAAACGTATTTTTGAGGTGCTAAAAAGTTCATTTATGGTGTTTTACCACAACATGGCACCATTGAGTGTATATGGGGCAATTATTGCAGGCTTGATGATGCTTTCAATGTTTTTATCATTCTTGCCGCTGTTGGTTTTAATGCCAATTTGCTACATTAGCTTTTTTGTTTCTTATCAAGCTATTTTTATGCCGATCGTACCGCCTGCAGAGGCAGAGCCTGTTGCGCCGCAGCATAATGATCAAAGCGGTCGTTTTGACGCATAATGGCTGAAGAAATGGATGAAGCATTACAAAAGAAGTTAAAAAATTATGTACTTTGGTTACTCGGGCGCCAAGAATATTCGCGTCGAGAGTTAACCCAAAAATTACAGCAAAAAGAGGCGACGCCTGAATTTATCGAAGCTTTATTAGATTGGTGTGAAGAGCACAATTTTATAAATGAGCAGCGTTATGTTGAAGGTTTTGTACGTCGCCACATTGCTAAAAAACATGGCTTAAAACGTATTCAAAGCGAAGCCATGGGCAAAAGGATTGACCGAGCACTGTTAGAAAGTGTGATTGAATCATTCGAAATTGATTGGTTTGGGTTAGCGCAGGATGCGTATTTAAAGAAGTATTCAAATTCACAGGACGACTTCGATCACAAAGAAAAAGCTAAGCGCGTGCGCTACTTAATGTATCGAGGGTTCAGTTACGAACAAATAGATTTTGCAATGCAAGCACAGTAAAAATGGGTGAGACGTTCACATGCAGCACATGACTACCGCACAGATCAGGCAACAGTTTTTAGATTTTTTTGCCTCTAAACAACACCAAATTGTTCCATCAAGCTCGCTTATTCCGGGTAACGATGCGACGTTATTATTTAATAACGCCGGCATGGTGCAATTTAAAGATGTATTTTTAGGCGCCGAAAGCCGCCCTTATAACCGCGCAACTAGCTCACAACGTTGTGTGCGTGCCGGTGGTAAGCATAACGATTTAGAAAATGTAGGCTACACAGCACGCCACCATACATTTTTCGAAATGTTAGGTAACTTCAGCTTTGGTGATTACTTTAAGCAAGACGCGATTAAGTTTGCGTGGGAGTTTTTGACTGACGTTGTAAAACTGCCGAAAGAAAAACTGCTTGTTACTATCTATCATGATGATGAAGAAGCATTTGGTTATTGGGCTAACGAAATTGGTTTGCCTGAAGATCGCATTATTCGTATTGCTACTTCAGATAACTTCTGGTCAATGGGTGATACTGGCCCGTGTGGTCCATGTTCTGAAATTTTTTATGATCATGGCGAACAGATTTGGGGCGGACCCCCAGGCTCACCTGAAGAAGATGGCGACCGCTTCATTGAAATTTGGAACCTGGTATTTATGCAGTATAACCGTCAAAGCGACGGTACGATGGAGCCGCTTCCTAAGCAGTCTGTTGATACAGGTATGGGTCTTGAGCGCATTGCTGCAATTTTACAAGGCGTGCATTCAAACTACGAAATCGATTTATTCCAAGGCTTAATTAAAGCTGCTGCAGAAGTTACCAATGCACAAGATATGGATGATAAATCACTGCGCGTAGTGGCGGATCATATTCGTTCATGTGCGTTTTTAATTTCTGATGGGGTTATGCCATCAAACGAAGGCCGTGGTTATGTACTGCGCCGTATCATTCGTCGTGCAGTTCGCCATGGTAACAAGCTTGGCGCACAAGGTTCGTTCTTCTATAAGTTAGTTGCTGCGCTAATCGAGCAAATGGGTCAAGCGTATCCAGAGCTTGCAAAACAGCAAGAAATCATCGAAAAAGTACTGCGTATTGAAGAAGAGCAGTTTGGCAAAACTCTTGAGCGTGGTTTAGCTATTTTAGAAGAAAGCCTGACTGATTTAACTGGCGATGTGATCCCAGGTGAATTGGTATTCAAATTATATGACACCTATGGTTTCCCTGCCGATTTAACCGCAGATGTAGCGCGTGAGCGCTTTATGACGATTGATGAGCAAGGCTTCCAAGAGTGCATGGCTGTACAGCGTAAAACTGCACAACAAGCTGGTAAATTTGGTGCTGACTATAACCAGCAATTAAAGTCTGACAAACACACTGACTTTAAAGGCTATGACGCAACGCACTATAGTGGCACTGTGATTGAAATGTTCGCGCAAGGTGAAGCTGTATCAGTACTTGAAGATGGCCAACAAGGCATTGTGGTACTAGATCGCACACCGTTTTACGCTGAATCTGGTGGCCAAGTTGGCGACACCGGCACATTAACGGTAGCTGGCGGTGAGTTTACAGTAACTAATACTACTAAATTTGGTAATGCATTCGCGCATCACGGAACAGTGATGGGCCGTATTGGTGTGAATGATAAAGTTGACGCTAACATTGATGATAAGCGCCGTGATCGTGTTAAAAAGAATCATACAGCGACGCATATTTTACACGAAGCACTACGTCAGTTATTGGGCGATCATGTGTCGCAAAAAGGTTCACTCGTAGACCCTGAACGTTTACGTTTTGACTTCTCGCATTTTGAAGCAGTCACGAAAGCTGAACTACGTGAAATTGAGCGAGTTGTGAATGACGAGATCCGTCGTAACTTTGCGCTAAATACTGAGCTGATGGCAATCGATGCCGCCAAAGAAAAAGGCGCAATGGCGTTATTTGGTGAGAAGTACGATGATGAAGTTCGCGTAGTGACTATTGGTGATTACTCTATAGAACTGTGTGGCGGTACTCACGTAAATCGTGCTGGTGATATCGGTTTATTCAAAATAGTTTCTGAGAGCGGTATTGCTGCCGGTGTGCGTCGTATTGAAGCGGTAACGGGTGCTGATGCAATTGCTTATGTAAGTGAGCAAGAGCAACACCTAAACGACGTAGCGGCTCTTGTTAAAGGCGACAGCGCATCAGTACTTGAAAAAGTAACAGCCTTGCTTGAAAAGTCAAAAGGGCTTGAAAAACAAATAGCACAGCTAAGCGACAAGCTAGCCAGTGCTGCGGGTGCATCATTAATTGATTCAATTGTTGAAATTAACGGTGTTAAATTACTTGTGGCAAACGTTGAAGGCACTGAATCAAAAGCCTTACGCGGCATGGTTGATGACCTTAAAAACAAGATTGGCTCAGGTGTTATTGCACTTGGTGTTGCTGATGGCGACAAAGTAAGCTTAATTGCTGGTGTGACTAAAGACTTAACTGGCAAAGTGAAAGCCGGTGAGCTGGTAAATCACATGGCATCACAAGTTGGTGGTAAAGGCGGCGGTCGTCCTGATATGGCGCAAGCTGGTGGCTCTGAGCCGCAAAACTTAACTGCAGCACTTGATAGCGTAACCGCTTGGTTAACTGAGCGTACTTAATAGCTCAGTACGTAAAGTTGATTTAACACTTTAGGAGGCTCAATTGAGTCTCCTAAAGTGTTTATTCTAAATCTGCTTTAACAACTAAGTCACGTCCTAAATTTATGGCTAAAACGGCATACCTTACTAAATACACACTACCGCATTTTTTATTGCCACTGGATTTACCTTAATTACGAAAAAACTCTGAACCATCTCCATAAATTCTTTACAGCGATGATAAAACTAATTTTTATTGAAACTTTTTCTCGATAACTGCATCCAAATAGTTAAGATTAATCATAACTTTGAAAAAATAGGCTATGCTTATATCGACTACCGTTATAGTGCACAGAAAAGATTTTAGTAACTACTTGAAGTATTAGATGACAGCCACCATTATATTAACAGTAAAGAGATTTCTGTTGGTTGCTCAGTTGCTAAAGTCGCCATTGAGGCAGTGAGTATGAAATCATATCCTAGTGTAGTAAGTTTGTTTTTATACATTAACGTAAACACGTATCAAGATCTGATATTAAAATATTAGTTTGAATAGATGAAACATACTTAGAATTGGCAATAGGCGCATTATAAAGAGTTTTTTTAACAGAAAATGAATCGATTTAGAGTTTTTACTTACTATTAAGGCTTATTTTCTTTAATATACAGACGCGGAATCTTTTAATTTATTGGAATACGGGAGCAAGAGAATGCTAATACTAACTCGTCGAGTAGGTGAAACCCTAATGATTGGTGACGAAGTAACTGTCACTGTACTAGGTGTTAAAGGAAATCAAGTACGTATTGGTGTTAATGCACCTAAAGACGTTTCGGTACACCGTGAAGAAATTTACATGCGTATTCAAGCTGAAAAGTCTAACCCGAATCCGGGCAATGCTTAATCAATTTAATTGATATGAAAGAGCCACTATTTAGTGGCTCTTTTTTTTATGTATTCAATAATCTCATCACTCAGTACGCTGTTTGAAACGTACTGCATGCCGCGACGACTTTTTAAAATAATACCGCGAACAGTAAAAATTACTTCATCGATATCTTGCCATGCTAGCTGATAGCTTTTATGTGGGTTTTCGCTTTTAAAACCGCTTTCATCAATAGTTAAAGTTGCCTCAGAGCCTGATGCTCGACTAAGCATTTGCCGCGTTACCCACCAAGGCCTGCGATAATAAAAAGCAACACATTCAAGTACTGCGGCCATGATCAAGAAATTTCCTAAATAGTGTTTTTCTAACCAATAAATAGCTGTAAGTCCTAAACTAACCAATAAGACTAAAAAAACATATTTCGGCTTTGCTTGTGCGCTGTAAGGCAGAGACTCATCAAAACATTCGTAAAAGTAGGGTTTATCTAATGTATAAGTGGTACTAAATGACATGATTTACAAATTCGGGATTACTGTGCGGTTATTTTAGCAAGCTTAGTCGCAAAAAGCCGTTCTTTTAACTGTTCATTTGTTTGTTACTATGAGAGCTTAAGATCTATTTGCGTGATAGGGGATGGTGATGTTTAGTTTAATTGGTTTGACTTGGGCACTGTCCAGTAATGCGTTTTTGGTGATGGGGGATATGCCATATACTCCAATTGATGAAATGAATTTAGCGCCAACAGGGGCTTTGGGTAAAAAAATAAAAACGACTGAGCATGCTTTTTTGATCCATGTTGGCGATATGAAATCCGGTTCTGAGCCTTGCACCAATGAGTTGCTTGAGAAGCATAAACAGTTACTAACCTCTTTAACTACGCAGCCATTTATTTACACCCCCGGTGACAATGAATGGGCTGATTGCGACCGCAAAAATTTAACTCCTCGTTATGATGAATTAGAGCGCTTGGTATTTTTAAAAACCTTGATGTTTGATGATAAATACCTTGAAAAAGCCAATACCTTAGTTGATTTTCAGCAACAGCCTAGCATGCACGAAAATGCGCGTTGGCGGTTCGCTGATGTAGAGTTTATAACGCTGCATATTGCAGGCACCCACAATGGCCGTCGAGAGGTGCTAAAAAGTGATAAACAACTTGCTTATCAACAAGCTGACACAAGAGATGCCAACAACCTTAACTGGTTAGCGCAAGCAAATCCAACAGCCAAAGGTTATGTGATTGCTTTTCAGGCAGATATTTACACCCATCGAACAGCACAACCGGCATGCAGTAAAACTCAGCCAGAACAGTGTGATGGTTTTAAAGTGTATCGCGATGCTTTGGCGGAATTTGCAAACACAGTAAAAAAGCCGGTATTAGTGATCCACGGTGATACAGGCCCTTATTGTCAGCAACCATTATCCGAAAATTTAACGCGGCTCAATGTACCCGGTGATTTTATGTTTAGTGACATTGCCAAAGTGAGTTTGGTGCAACAAGATACAGATGTAACTTGGCAGATCAACAGTTTAAAAAGTGGTAAACCACTCAAGCGGATCTGCCGTTAATTTTCGGCTAAGCCGGCATCGGTCATCAAGTTTTCAAGTTCGTCTTGCAGCTCAAAAAGCTCTGGCTCAATATAACTTAAATCACAATCGCCTTTTAACGCGGTTTCCAGTGCTTCAGCAAGTGTTTTTAGCTTGGGTACGCCAGTGTAGCAGCAAGCACCATGAAATTTATGAATAATACTTAGCACATGTTCGCAATCTTGGCTGGCGGTCGCTTCTTCAAGTAATCGCAGAGTTTCTGGCACACTGAGTAACAACATATTAAGCATTTCAAGCGCCAGTTCGTTTTTACCGCCGGCACGTTGCAATGCTAATGGCCAATCTAGTGATGAGCTAACAAAAGGAGGCTCACTAGCAATCAGGTCATTACGGCTTTTGTCACGTCGCAGCGGTGATTGCGGGCTATGATCACTAATAATCTGTTTCAACATATCTTCATCAATAGGTTTAGTTAAATAGCCTTTAAAACCATCGGTAATAAGTTGCTCTTTTTCGCCCGCTAAGGCATGCGCTGTGACAGCAATAATAGGAGTATCTTCGTTTAAGGATGATTCTAGGATCAGTTTACAGGCGGTAATACCGTCCATAATTGGCATTTGAATATCCATAAAAATAATGTCGTATTTATGGCTTTTGCTCAAACTATAGGCTTGTGAGCCATTATGAGCGGTATCAATAGTTTCAATTTGCTCTTCTAGTAAAGTACAAATTAACTTTAAATTGGCATCATTATCATCAACGACTAATACTTTTAGTGGTAATAATTTCTCGTCATTTTCTTCAATATTATGCACGGGATGATCGAGTCGATAAGGTGCTGCAAGCACTTCACAGAGCTTGCGATGGTTGAGCGGTTTACTTAAACACGCATCTGCACCACAGCCAATATAAGCTTCGCGCATATTGTGCGATACCGAATTAAGCATTAAATACAGATAGTCAGTCGATTCACGGACTGCTTTGATATAGCTTTTTAAGCGTTGCATTTCGTCAACTGCGGCAACATGGCCGATAATACAAATATCGTAATTAAACTCTTTATTTAACTCTTGTAAAAAAGTTTCTTGATCAAAGCACGCTGTGACCTTTGTTTGCCACTCGGTGAGTAAAGAGAGCACTGCATGATGGGTATGTTCATGGGGTTCTAGGTATAAAATACGTTTATTTGCGAGAGATTTACTTGGCAAGTCGCTATTATAAATATGGCTTGGTAGTCTAAATACGCCATTAAAAGTAAAGCAGGTACCATTACCCGGCGCTGAGTTTAAAGTAATACGGCCACCCATGGTTTCAACTATGTGCTTGGTAATAATTAAGCCAAGGCCTGTGCCACCAAATTTACGGGTAATGCTTGAATCAGCTTGGCCAAAAGGAGTGAACAAAGCATCTTGTTTATCCATTGGAATGCCAACGCCAGTATCGGTTACTGACACTAACACTGAGGTACGTTCTTCATCAAGTAAACGATGGCCAACATCAATTTTAATTGAGCCTTTTTCAGTAAACTTAATTGCATTACTAATCAAGTTGATCAGGACTTGCTTAAACCTGGTTGGATCACCTGTTATGTTGTCAGGCACTAGTGAGTTGATATAAATCGATAGCTCTAATTGTTTTTCATGCGCACTAGGTGCCAGTAGTGTAAGTACTTCGTTTATTGTGTCTCGTAGTTGAAATTGAATGGACTCAAGTTCCATAGCGCCCGCTTCAAGCTTTGAAAAATCTAAAATATCGCTGATGATAGTCATTAAACTATTGGCTGATAGTTCGATGGTATCGAGGTAATCTTTTTGGTGTTTATTAAGCGGTGTTTTATGTAATTGACGAGTAAAGCCAATGACACCATTGAGTGGTGTGCGTAATTCGTGACTCATTTTCGCTAAAAAGTCCGATTTTACGCGGTTGGCGTCTTGGGCATCGGTTTTAGCAATACTGAGCTGAATATTCTGTGTTTCGTATAATTCTAACGACTCGCGCAAGTCACTGGTTGCCTGATCGATGTGCTTTTGCATTTCATCTTTTTGCATCACCATAGTATCAGAAATGGTGTTTAGCCCTTGGCGTAATAACTCAAACTCGCCCATCATCGGAGCGGTTAGGCCGGTTTCTCTTTTCCCTTCGATTAATTTGTCAGTAGCCAGTACTAACTTATTTAATGGGGTCATAAACATATGGCTAAGCCTGATGGCTAAAATAGCCGCTAACACTAAGGCTAAAATAATCACGATACCGCTGACTAATAATGCTTGTTGCTGACCAATAATCGCTTGGTCTTTGTTGAGCTGAATCACCACAGTGCCAAGAGATGTTTGAAACGCTGCATTATTCCATTGAGCGTCTGGCGTTGAGTGATTGATGATCGGCGTAAAAAATGTAATTAGGTGATCGCTGGGCAGTACCTTGGTGTTTTTTCCTGCTTGCAAGTATTCATTGTGCAGTAGATCATCAAAGTCACGGTGATAGTTACTGGTTAATACCAGTTCATTATGCTCGTCAAAAATTGCGATGGTTTTAATTGCTGGAGAGTGTTTATTATGCGCATGGCTGATCAAACGGTTTAGTAGCTGTTTATTTTTTGCTAATAATGGCTGCTCAATGGCAATCGACAGTGGCTCTGAGATAGTCGCACCTTGCTGATATAAAATTTCATCAAGCTCAATGTAACGATTTATTGTAAAATAGCCGCCAAGTAGTAATCCGATAATCACTGTGGGAATAAGTGTTAGCGTTAAAACTGAGTCGCGCAAACCAAGTTTAGTCATAAGTGAACGTTGTTATCATTATTAGTTAGTTAAAGAGTATATACTTATAAGCTAGTAATCAATCACCCTCGTAGAATCAATATTTAAGGTGTTACCCGATGGCGCAGTTTTTCCAAGCAAAAAAGAAAACCCTTTCTGGGCAGTCGTTAACTTTAGCCATTTCAGGAATGGATCATCAAGGTCGGGGGATTGCCAAGCATAATAATAAAGTGTGCTTTGTTAGCGGTGCACTGACAGGTGAAACGGTTAAGGCCAAACTAACCGAAGATAAAGCTCGTTATAGCGCGGCTAAAACGATAAAAGTTGAGCAGGCCAGTGAAGCACGGGTTAAACCGTTTTGCGAACATTATCAACAATGTGGTGGTTGCCAATTACAGCATTTGCGACTTGACCAACAATTAGTTGAAAAGCAAGTGGCGGTGAGCCAGCTGTTTTCAAAGTTTGCCAAGCTTGATGCAATGAACTGGCAAGCCCCGTTATTGAGCGAGCCGACGCACTACCGTCGCAGTGCGCGGTTAGCGGTGATGTTTGATAAAACCGCAAAAAAAATGCGGGTTGGTTATCGCGCGCAAGGTTCTAAACAAATTATCAGTGTGCAGCAGTGTGCAGTACTGAGTGACGATTTTACCGCAATTTTTACTGTTTTTGATCAGTTATTAAACCAATATGGCGAACTTCGCAGTGTTAGCCATATACAATTATGCCAAGCAGATGAGCAAAATTTTGTGGTGATCCGCCACACTAAAAGCATCAGTGATAAGCTAAAAGCAACTATTGAGCGGCTGGGGCTTGATCATCAGTGGCAAATAATATGGCAAGGAGATACTCAGCAAATTAACCACAGCCATTTACCTATGCCGTTTTATAGCTTACCTGAGCTTGGACTAAAATTTACGTTTGGGCTGGAAAACTTTATTCAAGTCAATGCGCAGGTAAATCAAGCGATGCTTTCTCAAGCGGTTGGCTGGCTGAATTTAAAAGGGCACGAACAGGTACTAGACCTATTTTGTGGGATTGGTAACTTCGCTTTAGCGCTGGCAAACAACGCAAAAAGTGTAATTGGTGTTGAAGGAGTGGCTTCTGCGGTTGCAATGGCGGCGCAAAATGCGCAAACTAACCATATAGCCAATGCTCATTTTCATTGTTTTGATTTAACACAAACAATGCAGCAAGCTCCGTGGTTTAGTAAAGAGTTGAATGTATTAGTACTGGACCCTTCACGTACCGGTGCCTTAGCTATTTTAGAGCAACTGCCTCTGAAGCAATTTAAAACGATTTTATATGTATCTTGCGACCCTGTGACTTTAGCCCGTGACAGCGCAATTATTACGCAAGCTGCATTTTCACTTGAAAAAATAGGGCTAATGAATATGTTTCCACACACGGGGCATATCGAAACGATGGCGTTATTTCAACGGAGGTAGAGCGCATTATGGTAGCTACTCGGCAATCACATCAACACGACAAACCGGGTGATTTTAGCACACGACTTGGTTTACTTAACTTAACGCAAGAAAAGCGCGAACTATTAAGTAAAGCGAATACCCTTTGCGCTGAACTACATAATCATCAGCAACAAAATATTGCCATGGAAATGGTCGAAATTTTGGTGGAAATGAATCTCGATGCAGACACCCTCGCTACCGCATATATTACGCCGAGTTTTTTGGCTAATCTAATCGACATCGATACAGTAAGCGATGTGATGGGGAGCCATGTGGCAACTCTGCTAACGGGTGTTGCACAAATGGCTACTATTAGCACTTTGGCTCATCAAGGTACTGGCACCGTTCAAGTTGATAATATACGCCGTATGTTATTGGCGATGGTTGAAGATGTGCGCGCTGTGGTTATTAAACTTGCTGAGCAGGTATGTCATTTACGAGAGGTTAAAAACGCCAACGAAGAAGAGCGAGTGATTGCTGCAAAAGAAACCGCTGATATCTTTGCGCCACTTGCTAACCGGTTAGGGATTGGGCAATTAAAGTGGGAGCTGGAAGATCTATCGTTTCGCTATTTGCACCCTGATGTGTATAAAAATATTGCCAAGCAATTGGATGATAAGCGCTTAGGTCGCGAAGCTTATATGGTAGACATGGTTGAGCAAGTTAAAACCAAACTGGCTCAAGCAGGTATTAAAGGCGAGGTATATGGTCGGCCAAAACATATCTACAGTATTTACAAAAAAATGGCGCAAAAGAATTACGAGTTTGACCAGTTATTTGATATTCGCGCCATGCGTATTGTGGTGGATGAATTGCAAGATTGTTACGGTGCGCTGGGGATCGTGCACACCAATTGGCGTCATCTAAATAAAGAATTTGATGATTATATTGCCACCCCTAAACAAAATGGTTATCAATCTATTCATACCGTAGTATTTGGCCCAGAAGGCAAAACGGTTGAAATCCAAATTCGTACCCACGCGATGCACCAAGATGCTGAGCTCGGAGTCGCTGCGCACTGGATGTATAAAGAAGGGGCGTTACCTGGGCGTGGCTCTGGGTATGAGCAAAAAATTAGCTGGTTGCGTAAATTATTGCAATGGCAAGAAGAAGTGGTTGATGGCAGCGATTTAGCCGAAGAGCTAAAAAATCAAGTGGTCGAAGATCGGGTGTATATTTTTACCCCCCGTGGCGATATTTTTGATCTACCGTTGGGCGCAACACCACTGGATTTTGCTTATTATATTCACTCAAATGTCGGTCATCGTTGTATTGGTGCAAAAGTATTTGGCAAAATAGTGCCTTTTACCCATCAATTACACACTGGCGATCAGGTTGAAATTTTAACCCAAAAACAACCTAATCCTAGCCGTGATTGGTTAAATCCATCACTGGGATATATTAAATCATCCCGCGCGAGAGCGAAAATACACCACTGGTTTAAACAACTAGATCGCGATAAAAATCTCAGTGCTGGTAAAGAAATTCTAGATAATGAATTGCAAAAGCTCGATTTGACCTACAAAAACTTAGAGCCGGCTATTATTCGCTATAACTTTAAAGAGTTAGATGACTTAATGGTTGCGATTGGCGCCGGCGATGTGCGTTTAAATCAGTTGCTGAATTTTATCACGGATCGCTCTGATGACGAGCCCGTCATCCGCTTTAAGAACCCGACTAAAATCAGCGGTGATAAAAATGGTATCGTGGTTGATGGGGTTGGTAGTTTAATGAGCCATGTGGCTAAATGTTGCCGCCCAGTTCCTGGTGAGTCAATAATCGGTTATATCACGCAAGGGCGTGGCATAGGTGTGCATAGGACTGATTGTGATTCTTTTAATAATCTAAGAACACAACATCCTGAGCGTGTTATTGCGGTTAGTTGGTCAGACGAAATTAACGGCTCTTATGCTCTGTGTATTAAAATTGAAGCAAGTGACAGAGCTGGGCTTATACGTGATATTAGTTCGGTACTGGCCAATGAAAAAGTTAATGTGCTGAATATGAATATGGAAACCGTGGACGACCGCCAATTAGCGTTGTTTACCATGCAAGTGGAAGTACATGATTTATCAAGTACCAATCGATTACTATCAAAATTAGATCAAATCGAAGGCGTGCATGAAGCAAAACGTAGTCACTAGGAATGTAAATGAACCAGACAACTAATACCTCGACGAATACCTTAACTGAGTTATTAGCCATTATGGCTAAATTACGTGATCCAGCAACAGGCTGCCCGTGGGATTTAAAGCAAGACTTTACATCCATCGTACCGCATACCTTAGAAGAAGCATACGAGGTAGCCGATTGCATTGAAAAAGGTGATTTCGGTGAGCTCAAAAATGAACTGGGTGATTTACTCTTTCAAGTGATTTTTTATGCGCAATTGGCACAAGAGCAAGGGTTATTTGATTTTAATGATGTAATGGCTGGGCTAAATAATAAGTTAGTGCGTCGCCATCCACATGTATTTGCCGATCAGCAAGGGCTGACTGAACAACAACTCAGTGAGCAGTGGCAAACCATAAAAGCACAGGAGCGGGCAGCAAAAGCTGAACCGCAGAGCAACACATTATGGCAAGATATACCTGCAAATCTGCCTAGTTTGAGTAAAGCCAAAAAAATTCAGCAGCGGGTTGCAGGATTAGGCTTTGATTGGCCTAGTTATCATGGTGCATTAGATAAAGTGGCTGAAGAAGTTGATGAAGTAAAAGAAGCGTTAGCCGTTGATCCATTTTCAGCACACAGCGCAGAAGAAATCGGCGATTTATTGTTTGCTACAGTTAATGTAGCACGGCATATTAAACGTGACCCAGAGCAATTATTACGTAGCGCCAATGATAAGTTTTCAGCGCGATTTGAAAAAGTACAAGCCTATTTATGTGAGCGTGGGCAATCGCTTGATACAGCAACCCTTGCTGAAATGGATGCCGCATGGGATGCGATAAAAAAGCAGCAGTAAATAATGCGAAACGCTGAGTGCGTTTTTTGTGCAGAGAATTACTAACTTTCGCTGGATTGATGGCAGTGCCTTTGCTATAATTTCGCCCCGTCTTGATTCTATATTTTTCCTTTTAATTCCTGATATTCTAGGGTTCGCATGAGTACAAAATTTATCTTCGTTACCGGCGGGGTTGTTTCCTCGTTGGGTAAAGGTATTGCAGCAGCATCGTTGGCAGCTATTTTAGAGGCCCGTGGTTTAAATGTTACCATTTTAAAGCTGGATCCTTATATCAACGTTGACCCAGGCACAATGAGCCCAATTCAACATGGTGAAGTATTTGTCACCGAAGACGGCGCTGAAACCGATCTTGATTTAGGTCACTATGAACGTTTCATCCGTACCAAAATGACAAGCCGTAACAACTTCACACAAGGTCGTGTATATGAAGATGTGCTGCGTCGTGAGCGTCGTGGTGAGTACCTTGGTGCAACAATTCAGGTTATTCCACATATTACCAACGATATTAAGCAACGTGTTTATGACGGTGCTGAAGGCCATGATGTGGCACTCGTTGAAATTGGTGGAACGGTTGGTGATATTGAGTCACAACCATTCTTAGAAGCAATTCGTCAGCTTGGCACAGAGATTGGCCGTGAGCGCGCATTGTTTATTCACTTAACGTTAGTGCCATTCTTAGGCCCTGCGGGTGAAGTGAAAACCAAACCAACACAGCATTCTGTTAAAGAGTTACGCTCGATTGGTATTCAACCAGATATTCTTATCTGTCGTTCAGATCGTAAATTACCAAATAACGAACGTGCAAAGATTGCTCTTTTCACTAACGTTGAAGAAAAAGCGGTTATTTCATTACCAGATGTAGACAGCATTTATAAAATTCCTGCGCTATTAAAATCGCAAGAGCTTGATAACTTTGTATGTCGTCGCTTCCATCTTGATTGCCCTGAAGCTGATTTAGTTGAGTGGGAACAAGTGTTATACCAAGAGTCAAACCCAACGGGTGAAGTGACTATCGGTATGGTTGGTAAATACATTGAACTACCTGATGCCTATAAATCTGTAAACGAAGCACTTAAACATGCAGGTCTTAAAAATCGTTTAACAGTAAACATTCAATATGTTGATTCACAAGATGTTGAAAGTAAAGGTACTGAGTTACTAGCTAACCTTGATGCTATTTTAGTTCCTGGTGGTTTTGGTGGTCGCGGTGTTGAAGGTAAAATTTTAGCGGCAAAATATGCCCGTGAAAATAAAGTACCTTACCTTGGTATCTGTTTAGGTATGCAAGTTGCGCTAATTGAGTATGCACGTAATGTTGCAGGCTTATTAGATGCAAACTCAACCGAGTTTAATGCTAACTCGTCAAGCCCTGTGGTTGGTTTGATCACTGAATGGTTAGATGCGGAAGGCAACATTGAAACACGTAGCGAAAAATCTGATTTAGGTGGCACTATGCGTTTAGGCGCACAAAAATGTCATTTAACACCAGGCTCAAAAGTACGTGAAGTATATGGTAGTGATGAGATTGTTGAACGTCATCGCCATCGTTACGAAGTAAACAATAATTTTGTTGAACAGCTTGAAAAAGCTGGCTTGAGTTTCACTGGTTTATCGGAAGATAAGAAGCTAGTTGAAATCATCGAGAATAAAGATCACCCGTGGTTTATTGCGGCTCAATTCCACCCGGAATTCACCTCAACACCGCGTGATGGTCATCCGCTATTTGAAGGGTTTGTTGCCGCTGCGCATATTCATCAAAAAGCGTCATCGTAATATGAATAAGCCGTGCACTATGCACGGCTTATTTGTTTTCAAAGCCGACGGCATTAAGGAAAATTAATAAAGTCGGAGTAGACTCACCATTTTGGGAAAAGAGGAATCAAGATGTCAAATATCGTAAAAGTGATCGGTCGCGAAATTATGGATTCGCGTGGTAACCCAACTGTAGAAGCTGATGTTCATTTAGCTGACGGTTCAAGGGGCCGCGCTGCTGCACCATCAGGTGCATCAACAGGTACTCGCGAAGCACTAGAATTACGTGATGGTGATAAAGCACGTTACTTAGGTAAAGGTGTATTAAAAGCGGTTGGTTTTATTAATAATGAAATCGCGACAGCCTTAGCTGGCCAAAATGCACTAGAGCAAAGCACTGTTGACCAAGTAATGCTAGATTTAGATGGTACCGAAAATAAAGAAAAACTAGGTGCAAATGCAATCTTAGCAGTGTCATTAGCAACTGCAAAAGCTGCTGCACAATCTAAAAAAGTAGAGCTTTATGAGCACATTGCTGACTTAAACGGTACACCAGGTGTTTATTCTATGCCGTTACCAATGATGAACATCATCAATGGTGGTGAGCATGCTGATAACTCAGTTGATATTCAAGAATTCATGATCCAGCCAGTTGGCGCTGCCAACTTCCGTGAAGCGCTTCGCATGGGTGCAGAAATATTCCACAGCCTTGCCAAAGTACTTAAAGCTGATGGTCATTCAACCGCAGTGGGTGATGAAGGTGGTTTTGCACCAAACCTTGCCTCTAACGAAGCGGCACTTGCAGCAATCAAAGTTGCTGTTGCTAATGCAGGCTACGAGTTAGGCAAAGACATTACTCTAGCACTTGATTGTGCTGCGTCTGAGTTTTACGACAAAGAAGCAAATATCTACGACCTTAAAGGCGAAGGTAAAAAATTCACGTCAGAAGAGTTTAACTACTTCTTAAAAGATCTAACTGAACAGTACCCAATCGTGTCTATCGAAGATGGCCTTGATGAGTCTGATTGGGACGGCTTTGCACACCAAACAAAATTACTTGGCGATAAGATCCAATTAGTTGGTGACGATTTATTCGTTACAAACACTAAGATCTTAAAGCGTGGTATCGACAACGGTATTGCTAACTCAATCTTAATCAAGTTTAACCAAATTGGTTCACTAACTGAAACGTTAGCTGCAATCAAAATGGCTAAAGACGCTGGTTTCACTGCTGTTATTTCTCATCGCTCAGGCGAAACTGAAGATTCAACGATTGCTGATTTAGCAGTGGGTACTGCAGCTGGTCAAATCAAAACAGGTTCATTGAGCCGTTCTGATCGTGTAGCTAAGTACAACCAATTGCTACGTATTGAAGAGCAATTAGGCGCTAAAGCACCTTTTAATGGTCTTAAAGAAGTTAAAGGTCAGTAATTCTTTTATAAGAAGCTGATTTAAACTTTTGAAAAATCCTCGCAAATGCGGGGATTTTTTTGTTTTGTTAGATGATATTTTATGCAATAAGGTTGTAGGTGTGTAAAGTTTAAATTTAATAGGGGTTTAAGGTTCTTTTTTTGTTGTTTAATTGTTATTTTATTGGTGTAAAAAATAACAGTTAGCAGATTATGAAAAATAACAAGATTACTCATCTACTTAATGCAAAGTATCATGGTGAGCTCCCACCACAACAAAGAATTTTAGATTTTGCTCTTACAGATTCCGAATTTGTCTATCATTGGTTATGTCATGTTGTGTCATGCTCAAGCTGTCCACAAGAACTCGCAATTGTTTTGTGTTTAGCTAAGCACCATGAAATTAAAGCGCTTCAGATATTGACTCATTTTTGGCCAAAGAGAATAGTTAACCATGATACAGTTGATAGTTTTGCAAAGCATTTATCGAGTATGCCTAATGTTATAAGGCAATATGCAGAACCTGATTTGATAAATTTGTGGTCTAGCTTAATTACCCCAGCAGTGCCTCAATCTAGTGGGCAATCAACACCCGTGACGATAATAGAAAGTATGCTAACGGAAGAATTGGCCAACGAGATAATTAAGTTTGCTGCGAAGAGTTTAAGTTTAGCTGCTGTCTATGCAGAGGCATCTACTAGACAGAGAGTTGCAGATATTAGGGATAACGAGCAACTTATAACGCAATTACCTGTAGATGATATTTCGGTTGCTATACTACAGCGCCTCATGTGCTCTGATGACTATACTGATTTAGCTTATGCTGAACCTATGGTGGTTTACCGTTATGTTAAAGGCCAACAATATAAGTGGCACTATGATTTTATAACTCCCTCAAACGAAGATGCTAAAAATGAGCTAAATTTTTTCGGGCAAAGGCAACGTACACGTATTATTAATTTAAATGAGGGGTTTGGCGGCGGAGAAACGGCCTTTAAAGATTGGAATATAAGCGTAAAAGCTAAACAAGGGCAAATTATTAAGTTCAATAATATGTTTGATAATAAAGTGGACAAAAAGTCAGTACATAGCGGTAAACCAGTGTTATCGGGGGAAAAATGGATATGTACGCTGTGGATGCGAGAGAAGCCATTTTGGCTACGCGCATCTATATGGCATAAAGATTAACATTTAACGGATGATCACAGCTGAAATTGCTGCTTCAAAATCTGCCCTGTAAAGCTGGTTTTTAAATAAAAACCACGGGGTAGGGTTTTAATAATTTGCCCGTTTGGACCGATTGCATCGGTGACTATTCTGCTGTTAGCTGCTTTTGGGCGAATTTGCATCGCATCCCCTAAATGCCCTGAGATCTCATCAATACGTCCCAGTGCAATCAACTCCATTTGCTCTTCCCAGTCTCGCTGTAACTGCGCATCTTGCTCAGCGGAGGGTTGCCATAAAAAGCCACTGCCAATGGTCCTATCAAATGGCACAATGTCTCGCTCGCCTAGAATGGGTAGCCACAAGACATGATTGAGTTTTTTACGCACATTACTTTGCTGCCATGTCATACCTGTGACATTCAATAACGGTGTCACAGACACAAAAGTGGTCTCTAATGGTTTGCCTTTATATGAGATTGGTAACGTTTTAAGTTCAATCCCGAGCTCTTCAAAATCAGGGGTTGGTTTGGAACCTGCCGTTGCACCTAATGCATATTCAATCAATTGTCCCGTCCAGCCTTTTTCCTTTAATAAATGCTCAGGTGTTTTAAACTGATAATGACTTGCTAATTGGCCTAATGTCAGCCCTGAAATGTTGCTAACACGTTGCATTAATTCATTGATTGAATGTGGTTTTATCGGTTTCATAGCGAGTTATTTGGTTGTATAAATTCACTACTCATGATAGCAAAAGAGTTTAACCGTGGATATCTTTGCGTTTGGGTGTTTTTTGTTCAGTGATAGTTTGCTGTGTTTTTAGGCAAGGTGAAACTTGCTGACTTTAAGCTTAATGTATTGAATTTAATGGTTTTTAACTGTTAAATTTGCAAAGCCTTTAAGCTGTGTTGAAAACTTGTTGGGATAAATACATAACTATGAACAATGTTATCCACAGAAACTGTGGAAAAGGCAAGTTATTGGATCTGTTATTGTGGATTTGTTTGCAAAATGAGCTGTATAAATTAAAGTTATGCACAAGCTGTGAGTAAGATGCGTAAAACTCTGAATATTGTTTGCCGTATTGCAGGTAATGTGGAACAATCATTAAAAATCGACTTACAAATGAGGCACTAAGGTGATTGATGCCGAAGGTTTTCGTGCCAATGTCGGAATTGTAATTTGCAATAATCAGGGACAGGTCTTTTGGGCCAGACGTTATGGTCAGCATTCTTGGCAGTTTCCTCAAGGTGGTGTTGATAGTGGCGAAACAGCAGAGCAGACCATGTTTCGTGAATTACACGAAGAAGTCGGCTTGCGTCCTGAAGATGTAGAAATTGTCGCAAGTTCAAAACATTGGTTACGTTATAAATTGCCCAAGCGTTTGATCCGCCGAGACTCCAGTCCGGTGTGTATTGGGCAAAAGCAAAAATGGTTTTTATTGAAACTGCGTTGTAAAGACGAAGACGTCAACTTACTAAAAACACATCATCCGGAATTTGATGATTGGCGGTGGGTAAGTTATTGGTATCCGGTAAGGCAAGTTGTATCGTTTAAACGCGATGTTTATCGCCGTGTTATGAAAGAATTCGCACCCTTTGCGATGCCTTTTAATAAACGTGAACAGTCCAAAGATACTTGGCGCCATAAAGGTAAATAATATAAAGGAGCAGTATTATGCTGGCTACACTCAGAGCTATTGCCGAGTCCGTTTCGCAACAAGCGAGTTTGGATAGTGCGCTAGCATGTTTTGTTGAAATGGTGAAAGATGCCATGAAAACTGAGTGCTGCTCCATTTATTTTGCTGATTACAGTCAAGATAATTTTGTATTAATGGCAACCAGAGGGCTTAATCCCGCAGCCGTGGGTAAGTTTAGAATCGGTTTTACCGAAGGTTTAGTTGGCTTAGTAGCACAACGAGAAGAACCTATTAATATTGCCTTTGCCAAGTCTCACCCCCGTTTTAAACTCTCTCCTGAAGTGGACGAAGAAGGCTTCAACGCATTTTTGTCTGTGCCTGTAGTTCATCAAAAAAAAGTACTGGGCGTTATTGTTGTACAACAGAAAATTGCCCGTGTATTTAGTCAAGATGAAGAGTCTTTTTTAATTACGTTATCTGCGCAACTAGCGTCGCAATTAGCCCATGCAGAAATCAAAGAAGTTCTTCGCCAAGATGAGTTTTCTCATCAGACCTCGGTGCTAAAAGGGGTTTCTAGCGCGCCAGGAATTGCGATAGGGCAGGCGTTTGTTATTCTGCCGAAACTTGACTTTAAATCGATAGAATTAAAAAAAGACGATAACTGTATTGAGCAACGCCGCTTATTTACTCAAGCTGTTGCTGCAACCCGCAAAGAATTTAACACCTTGTCGATGACTCTTAGCGATTCCATCCCTAAAGAAGCGTTGGCAGTATTTGAGGTGTATCAGCAACTACTGGATGCAAAAAGTTTAGGGCAGAATGTTGAAGCACAGCTGCAAGAGGGCTGGTGTGCAAAAAGTGCATTGAAAATAGTGATCGAACGATTGATCTCCCAATTCAATGCCATGCAGGATCCTTATATCAAAGAGCGTGCGGTTGATGTTAAAGATATCGGCCTGCGCGTACTGCACCACCTCGTAAATACTGAACACGCAGTAAAAAGTTATCCTAAAGATACAGTACTGATCGCTAATACTTTAACCCCAGCCATGCTTGCAGAAGTGCCTAAAGGCCATTTAGTTGGCGTGGTGAGTGTTAACGGTGCGGCAAATAGTCATGCGTCAATTTTAACCCGTGCCATGGGGATCCCTGCAATTTGGGGTATTGAAGATTTACCGTTATTGCAGTTTGATGGTAAACCAATGATTTTAGATGCATACGCAGGGCGATTATATATTTCGCCTTCGCAAATGCTACAAGATGAGTATTTACAATTACAGCACCAAGAAAGTCTATTAAACGACAAGTTTGTGGCTGAGCAAGAATGCGATGCAGTGACATTAGATGGCGAGCATATTAGCTTGTTGCTCAATGCTGGTTTGGAACTCAATACTGAAAAAGCTAACACCAAAGTCTGTGATGGCGTTGGCTTATACCGAACTGAAGCCTGGTTTATGCAAAAAGGCCAGTTTCCATCACAAATAGAACAAGAGAATTGGTATCGCGAAGTATTAGCCAGTTATCATCCAGAACCTGTAGTGATGCGTACGCTTGATATTGGTGGTGATAAAGCACTTGATTACTTTGATATTACTGAAGAAAACCCATTTTTAGGCTGGCGGGGTATTCGTGTCACATTGGACCACCCAGAGATCTTTTTAGATCAGCTCAAAGCCATGGTTAGAGCAAATATTGGTTTAGGTAATTTAAAAATTATGCTGCCAATGATAAGCGGTACCGAAGAGGTTGATGAATCTTTAGCGTTGTTAGAGCAAGCCTATTTTGAACTGGAAGAAAAATACCCAGAGCAAGCCATTGAACGCCCAGAGATTGGCGTAATGTTAGAAGTCCCTTCAAGTGTATTTATGCTCCCTGAATGGTCTAAAAAAGTAGATTTTTGTTCTGTGGGTAGTAACGATTTGACGCAATACTTACTTGCCGTCGATCGTTCTAATGCGCGTGTTGCTGATTTATTTAATCCCTATCATCCTGCGGTATTAAGAGTACTGCAAAAAGTTGCAAAAGAGTGTCAGCAATATGAAATGTCCTTTAGTTTATGTGGTGAATTAGGTGGCGATCCTGAAGGTGCAATACTGCTGATTGCGATGGGTTATCGACGCTTGAGTATGAACTACTCATCATTAAGTAAAGTTAAATGGGTATTAAGACGTTTAAAAGCCAGCGATATGGAAGCATTACTGGCGGAGTGTTTAGCACAATCTACTGCAAAACAAGTGCTTAGGTTAACGCGTAATTTTATGATTGAGCATCAACTTGGTGAATTATTTTATACCCCAAATCAGGCTTCTTAGTTATACCAATCGACTTAAATATTTAACCATTCTAGCGTGCCAAATAAAGCGCTAACTGCGTTATAAATTTCTCAAGTAGAACAACTACATGTCGAAATTTATGCCTTGTTATCACTCTATTTATCTGTCGCTATAAATGGCTAATAACTTAACACGATTGGTATTACCAAAACGAGTGCTGTAAAGATTCGATATAATCGATTAGTATATGCATATAATAAATTCAATTTTATAAGAGTGTACGATGCATGATTTAGTTATCCTGATTATCAGCTGCGCGCTATTAGGTTGTGTGGTTGGTTTTTTAGCTGGGTTATTAGGCATTGGCGGCGGATTAATTATTGTGCCAGTACTGAGTTCATTATTAGTGCATTTTAATGTTGTTGCGGTTGATCATGTACTGGTTATTGCTATTGCTACCTCGCTTGCCTCTATTTTATTCACTTCAACGTCATCTGCATTAGCGCACCATAAGAATCAAAATGTGCCATGGGAAATTGCGCCTTGGGTTATGTCTGGCGTTGGACTTGGTGCTCTGATCAGTGGTTTTGCCGCGAGTTTAATTCCAGAACAGTTATTACGCATCGTTTTTGCTGTTAGTGTGGTGTTTATTGCTGCTCGTATGGTGTTGTCTGCTCGTAATAAACCTGTCGCGGTCAAACCTATGCCAAGAGGCCCAATTATTGGCGCTATTAGTGCAGTGATGGGCGGATTATCAGGTTTGATTGGTATTGGTGGCGGCGCATTGATTGTGCCGCTACTACATTATTTTTCAGTTGATATTAAAAAAGCCATAGGCTGCGCGGCAGCATGTGGCATTGTGATTGCGTTATTTGGCTCTGTGGGGTATATCTGCGCTGGTTGGCAAGTAACCGATTTACAACATGGCTTTGCAGGTTTTGTGTATTTACCAGCATTATTAGGTATAGTAATAACTTCGTGGTTTATGGCACCAATTGGAGCCAAAGCAACGCATTATTTACCTGTTTCAACGATAAAAAAAGTGTTCGCGGTGTTACTGGTTATTATCGCGCTTCAAATGGTTTTTAGTTAAGGTTTAATTTTTATGGCTCTTGAATTTCCAGACATCAATCCGATTATTTTCTCTGTCGGTCCTCTCAGCGTACGTTGGTACGGTTTAATGTATTTAATTGGTTTTGCTTTTGCGATGTGGTGGGCAAATAGGCAAGCGGCTAAACCTAACTCGGGGTGGACAAAAGAAGAGGTCAGTGATTTACTGTTCTACGGTATGTTGGGAGTCATTCTGGGTGGTCGGATTGGCTATGTACTGTTTTATCAATTTAGTTATTTTTTAGAAAATCCACTGTATTTATTTAGAATCGATCAAGGTGGTATGTCTTTCCACGGTGGCACTTTAGGGGTGATAACCGCTATTTGTGTGTTTGCCTGGACACGTAAAAAACAGTTACTTGCAGTGGGGGATTTTGTTGCTCCGCTAGTGCCGGTTGGCCTTTTAGCAGGGCGTATTGGTAACTTTATTAACGGCGAATTATGGGGTAGAACTACCGATGTACCATGGGCTATGGTATTCCCAACTGGTGGTCCACTGGCGCGTCACCCATCACAGTTGTATGAGGCATTTTTAGAAGGCCTAGTGCTGTTTATTATTCTGTATGTGTTTACAAAAAAGCCACGTCCAGCGGGCAGCGTAGGCGGATTATTTTTACTAGGCTACGGGGTATTTAGATTTTGCGTTGAGTACGTACGTGAACCCGATGCGCATTTAGGTTTATTTGGCGGCTTTATTTCAATGGGGCAAATATTGTCATTGCCGATGGTCATCGCAGGCCTAGGTTTGATAATATGGGCGTATAAAAAGCCACAGCCAGCTGTTGCCAGCAAAGCTTAATAAAAGAAGTTAACAATGAAACAATATTTAGAATTATGTCAGCGCATCGTTGATGAAGGCGTATGGGTTGAAAATAAACGTACAGGAACTCGTTGCTTAACGGTTATCAATGCCGAGCTTGAGTATGATGTGGCAAATAATAAGTTCCCAATGATCACTACCCGTAAAAGTTACTACAAGGCGGCGATAGCTGAATTGTTAGGTTATTTACGTGGTTGTAGTAGCGCTGCGCAATTTCGTGACATAGGTTGCATGACTTGGGATGCTAATGCCAATGAAAACCAAGCATGGTTAAATAATCCGAACCGCCAAGGTGAGGATGACATGGGCCGAGTATATGGCGTACAAGCTCGTGATTGGCAACGCCCTGATGGCACTGCGTTAGATCAGTTGAAAAAAGTCATTGATAATTTAAAAAATGGTGTGGATGACAGAGGCGAGATCATCACTTTTTATAATCCGGGTGAATTTGAGTTAGGGTGTTTGCGCCCATGTATGCACACGCATACTTTTTCGCTTCTTGGCGATACGCTTTATTTAACCTCGTATCAGCGTAGTTGTGATGTGCCACTTGGTTTGAACTTCAATCAAATTCAATGTTTTGTATTGCTTGCACTGGTCGCGCAGATCACTGGCCACAAAGCAGGTAAGGCCTATCATAAAATCGTTAATGCCCATATTTATGAGAACCAACTGGAATTAATGCGCGATGTGCAGTTACAGCGTGAGCCATTTGCATCACCTACGTTGACGATTAATCCAAATATTAAATCACTCGAAGATATCGAAACGTGGGTCACCCGTGATGACTTTGAGGTAAATGGCTATCAATGCCACGATGCAATTAAATACCCGTTTTCAGTGTAACAATTAATAAGCATCATAGTTTTAAGGAGAGAATAATGAAAGCAGTGATCCCAGTTGCAGGACTTGGCACCCGTATGTTGCCAGCTACTAAAGCTATTCCAAAAGAGATGTTACCGATTGTAGATAAACCCTTGATTCAATATGTAGTTAATGAAGCGGTTGCTGCGGGTATTAAAGAAATTGTATTAGTGACTCACTCTAGTAAAAACTCTATTGAAAACCATTTTGATACCAGCTTTGAGTTAGAAGCAACGCTAGAGAAGCGGGTTAAACGTCAGTTACTTGCTGAAGTACAAGCTATTTGTCCAAAAGATGTGACAATTATTCACGTTCGCCAAGGTGAAGCAAAAGGGTTAGGGCACGCAATAAACTGCGCTGCGCCGATTATTGGTAACGAACCGTTTGTGGTTATTTTACCAGACGTAATTATTGATGACGTTGAAAGCGATCTTCAAAAAGATAATTTAGCTGAAATGATTACTCGCTTTAATGCAAACGGCGAAAGCCAAATAATGGTTGAGCCTGTGCCTATGCAGGATGTTGATAAGTTTGGTGTGGTCGATTTAGGCGACGTAAAGCTTGAACAAGGGCAAAGCGCAGCGATCCTTAATATGGTTGAAAAACCTCCTGTGCATAGCGCACCATCAAATTTGGCTGTGGTAGGTCGTTATGTGCTAAGTAAAAATATTTGGCCATTACTTGCAAAAACTCCCGCAGGCGCCGGCGACGAAATTCAGTTAACAGACGCAATTGCTATGTTGATGGAAAAAGAATCTGTTGCTGCTTATGCGATAAAAGGGCGTAGTCATGATTGTGGTAGTAAGTTGGGCTATTTAAAAGCTACTATTGAATTTGCACTGCGTCGTGATGAATTTAAAGATGAACTAAGTGATTTTATTAAAACCTTAGTTTAAGCTCATTTATTGAGCCTAACTTATAAAAGTGCCTTAGTGGCACTTTTTTATTGCTTAAAAATCCTGAAACTGGCACTGACTTTGCTTATAATATGGCATTATTTATTTTTGATGCTAACAGATGATGTGTTTTAAAAAGCAAGCTTGGTATACCACAGTGTTGGTTACAGCAACTGTCTGGCTTAGTGGGTGCAGTAGTATTAATGCTAACCCGGTGGAACAGCAGCCTGCATTAATTTCTGATCAACAAGTCAAAGAGTATGTTCAGCAATGGCACTCGCAACAAGAGAGTATTACTCGTTTAGCTGCGATGGAGGAAGACTTGCAACTATTAATAATGGCACTTTCCTCTCAAACTGATATTGCAGAAAACCCAGCGGTGCTTCGCGAAGATAATGTTACGGTGGCTCATTATGCTGAAAAAATACAGACCCCTGATACTGCTAACTCCTCAAAAACTATCGAAAACCGCCCCCAGCCACTGTATAACAATTCACTGCCAGGCGCGCAACTTGGGCTGTATTTAAAACCGCAAAGAGTGAGAACACAAATAACAAAGTTACAGCAGCAATATCCACAGGCATTTAGCCAATTAGATTTTGTAATGACTGAGCGTCAAAATAAAGGTGTTACCATGTATGGGTTACGAGTTGGGCCATTTCAAAATTATACTGAGGCCAATCTATTTTGTTCTTTAGCGCAAAGTTTAGGCCAAAAATGCCTGAGTGCTCCGTTTGTTGGTGAGCCACTTTAACTAAGCCAATTATTTATCTGATTTTTATGTAATTAATCTTAAAGTAATTGTTCTAATTGCCGATAAATCTTATGATAGGGGCTCTTTATGGTAATGCCCCATTTTTATAAGGATTTAATATGAAACGATCTCTTGCTATTATTAGCGCTTTTTCTTTAATTCACTCTTTTCCTACATTAGCGACAAGCGCTGACTTTTCTGCAACAGTTAAAGTACAAAACACTGTTGTTTTAAGTAAGGGGGAAGATCTTAGTTTTGGTACTATACGTGCTGTAGCACAAGCTGATGGCGTCAAATTTGCGACACTGACAATTAACCCCAACCCTAATGCAGCAATTAAAACCACTAAAAATGATGACGGAGATGCTTTAATTTCAGTCATTGAAGAAGGTTCACCTGCTACTTTTACAGTGTCAGATGTAGTACCTAATGCGGCACTTACTATTACTAAACCAGGCACAGGAAGGCTTGAATCTGCATCAAAAGGAGCGGGTGAGCCGCAATTCTCAATTGATGGTTGGAAGTTCTTTATTACTAGTGGACCAAACATAAACACGGCTTATGACGAGACAACGCCAAACTTAATCGCCAGTGAAAAAGGTGAAGTTGAATTTGCTATTGGTGCCACATTGTCTACAGATAACTTAGTAACAACAGTACCTTACAAAGATGTTGAATACACAGGTACTTTCCAAATCGAAGTCGCTTATTAAATCGCTTCTAGTGCGACTTTTACCTTATGCAGTGGCTGTAAGTATTTTAATTTACAGCCCTAACCATTTCGCAAATACCATAGAGCAACAGTCGCTTGATTTTGGCACGTTAGTCATACCAAGTAACAGTAATGTTAGTTCCGTGATAATCAAAGCGAACGGTGACATAAATACTATGGGTAAAATTTATGTACTAGAGAAAGGACGACCTGCTGAGCTATTACTAACCAATTTTCCTGCACATACAGAATTAACTATGCAATTAGTTAATTCTGTAACCTTACAGCACAACGCACAGGGTAGCAGCAGCGCCGATTTTGAAGTACGTCTTAATGGCTTTCCAAAATCTACCATCACTGATGATTTAGGTGAGGCGAAAGTGTTTATTGGCGGCACATTAATAACAAAACCTAGTAGTAAAAGTTATTCAGATGGCGACTACTCCTCAACTACTAACCTAGAAATTTCGATTGACTACTAAGGACTGATATGTTCAATAAATTAACAGTGATGTGTGTGCTACTAACAGCATTTTTTAGCCAAATGGCCATGGCAAACTTATTGATTTCACCTACCCGTGTTACTTTTGATGAACGCCAGCGTAGTGCTAAAGTCACGGTGATCAATAATTCTGATGAACAACGAACGTATCGAGTAGTTTGGAGTGAAAAACAAGCTTTACCAGGTGGGGGTTATAATAATTTAGCGCAAGTGACCGAAAACAGTTTATCGCCAATGACACGTTTATCCCCTAAGCAAGTGACCTTAGCAGCAGGTGAAAAACAAACCGTTAAAATTGCAATTCGAAAGCCAAAAGATTTGCAGCAAGGCGAATACCGCTCGCACTTATTATTTCAAGCTCTACCTAACGAAAATAAAGAGCAAAAATCAGGAATACAGATCAACATGATTATGAGCTTTAGTATTCCCGTTGTTTACCGTGAGCAGCCAGAACAACCTAATGTTACGATCACTCAGGCAAAGATTATAAAAAATGCCAATCAGACCAAGCCAAAAATTCAAGTTCAACTGCAACGACATAACAACTTTAGTAGTTATGGAAAACTCAGCGCTTATATAAAAACAGCATCAGGCGAGAATGAGAAAGTGGCTGAAATTAGCAATTTAAGCCTGTATCCAGAAGTTGATACTACCATTGCAACACTGAGCCTATTTAAAGATAAACAGCTGCCAACACAGGGCAGTATTTTCCTAGATTATCAAGGTGCTGAAGAATATAAAGGGGTTGATTTTGCTTCATACACACTCGCTATTGGGAAATAATCTTAAGCGTTATTAAGCGAATAAAGTGATCCGTATATTTACTCTTGGGCTTTTATTTTTAAGCTCAATGAGTTTTGCTAGTGCTGTGCAAACTGCTGATGTGTTGCGCACACTTAAAGCTATTCAAACTAAATTAAATCAACCGCACCCGAAAGTGAGTGCACAGCAGCCCGTTATAGCCGAACACAGGCAACCTGCAGCACAGCGCATTGCCGCCGGTGAATTTTTACTCTTTTCGCTGCACTTAAACGGTGAATATCTTGGTGAAGCATTTGCGATTAAAAGCGAACAAGGTGTGTTATTGGGGTTATCGGGTTTAGTCGAAATATTACAACTGGCTATTAATGTTGATATTGTAAATGGCACCGCTTCAGGTTGGTTTATCAATGAAGCAAACTTATTTACACTAAATGCTACTGAACCTAAACAATTAATTTTTAATAATCAAGTCGTTACGCTATCTTCGCAGCAACTACTAATTGATGATGATATTTATATTGATGCGGCCGTTTTACAGCGCGCCTTCTCAGTTGCTATTATCCCTGATTATGCGAATTTAACGCTAGAGCTTACAACGGAGCAATTGTTTCCTGTTGCTGCGCAACAACAAAGGCAAAAGCGTTTGTTTAACAACCAGCGTAAAGGGGATAACCAACCTACACAACCTTGGAAGGCTAGTCCCTATCAGGCGGTTTCAATGCCAGTGGCTGATTTACAGCTAAATTATCGTCGTGATAATGATAGCAGCCGTACAAGTTATTCATTATTAGGCGCACAAGATTTTGCGTACCTTTCAGCAGAATATTTTTTAGCAGGACGTGAACAAGATTTATTGACTGACTCTCGGCTGACATTCTCTAAACAAGATGTTAATAACAGCTTACTCGGTGTTTTTGCAGCCAGCGAGTTGGAGTTTGGTGATATCACTGCAACGCAAGTAGGTAGTCGTTATAACGGTCAATATGGCCGTGGTTTTAAGTTTTCAAATTATCAGTTAGATCGCAAAATAGATAACAATCGGATTAATCTCACAGGCGCTATCCAGCCTGGTTGGGATGTTGAGCTTTATCGTAATGGCATTTTAATTGAACAACAGTTAAGCCTTGCAGATGGCCGTTATATATTCGATAGTATTGATTTACTGTATGGTGAAAATAACTTTGAGTTGATCTTTTATGGTCCTCAAGGGCAAGTTGAACGCAAAACAGAATATTACTTTATTGACGGTAATCAATTGGCGCAAGGAGAAGCTGCATACGAAATATCAGTATCAGAGCAAGGTAAACGATTACTAGGAAGTGAAAGTAATTCACAACAAAGTGGCTGGTTAGCGGCAGGGCGATACGAACGTGGTTTGACTGATAATATCGCGATTTACACCGGGGCTATGGCGCAAAAGCGTGAGGACGATGAATTTTATCAATTTGCTTTTGGCACTAATATCAACTTGTTTGAAAGAATGTTGATTAATTTAGACTACGAGCAAAATAACCAACAACAAAATGAATTAGAACTCACAGCAAGAACCCAACTGGCCGATCAATCACTGCTGTTTACCGTTACAGATCGCTCGGATCAACAGCAAGACTTGCAAAGTTATCAATTCGATATGTCGGGTGAGTTGATGCAAAATCGTTATGGTCGTCTTAATTATCAAAACAACTTTTTATTGCAGCATTCAAGCTCAGGTCGCGACCTACAACAAGCTTATAATCGTTTTAATTATAGTTACTCAGGCTTCTCTGTGAACAACCTATTGCAATGGCAAAATGTAAATGAGCAAAGCAAAGTATATGGGGCAACCCGTGTGCAAGGACGAATAGGGCGTTTATATAGCCGTTTTGGTTTTGATTATTTATTATCGCCAGACAGTGATATTTTAAGTTACCAAGCTGAATTTAATCGCAGTATTACTGCAAAGTTACAAGCCGAGCTCACACTTAAAAATACCCTAAATGAGAATATCCAATCAGCGGACTTGGGCCTTAATTGGCAAAATGATGATTTTAATTTAAGCAGCACCATTAACTACGACAGTAATGATAATTGGCTTTTTAGTTTATATAGCCGTTTTAGTTTTGGTTATGACGCTGAAAATAATCGCGCCTTTATGTCAAACCGCAGTCTAACCAGTACCGGTAGTCTACTGGTTAAAGTATTTTTAGATCAAAATAACAACGGCATTATGGATCCTGACGAGCATGGTGTTGCTGGTATAAAAGTAAAAGGGCTGCAAAATTATCGCCAAGCAATAACCGATGAAAATGGCATTGCATTGTTAACCTCAATGCCAGCTAATCGCACCACAGATATTGTGCTTGATAGAGACAGCTTCCCCGATCCGTTTTTTGTGCCTGCCAATGAGGGCTTTTCAATCACGCCAAGAGCAGGATTTATTGAATACATGGATTACCCGCTAAATAACGCCAGCGAAATTGAAGGGGTGGTGTATCAGCAGCAAGGGGATCACACTTATGTGCAGCCTTATGCAAAAATAACCCTATTAGATCAAAACGATAAAGAAGTTGCCAACACCCAAGCGGCTTATGATGGCTATTATTTGTTTACCGACCTACGGCCAGGGCAGTATCGGGCTGTGGTTGACGATAGCTTTAAAGAACGTAAAGCATTAAAAAACACCCAGCAAGTAACAGTTGATTTATCAGCAAAAGGGGATGTGTTGGTTGGGGTTGATTTTACTTTAAAATCACTCGAAGAAGTGTCGGGGACTATTGTTAATGCGGGGAATTTTTCATCGTTAATGATGTTAAAGGCATACTTACGTTTGATAAGCCCGCGCTTAAAATTACAACAGCAAGACGTGTTTTATATTCATGACCAACAGCAAAGTAAGTACATACTCGCTTTAGCATACGCTAAGCAAGTACAGCCTGAATTTACGGATCTTTGTCAGTCATTAATAAAACAAAGATTGAAGTGTGATATTGAACAACGAACAATACTTCATTAAAGGAATAGCAATGAATATCAAACAATCGTTTAGTGTAATTCAATCAGCCGTATTAATAATGAGTTTAATTATATTATCTGGCTGTACCAGCACGACGGATAGCGCGCAAAAAAGTACCAGCAGCACAGCTGAAACTAATCATGAAACCTATGTGCAGATCACGCAACAAGAGCTACAACAGTTACAAACTAGCTCTGCACAGTGGCAAGCGATTAAACCCGATCTCGAACGGTTATTACTGATTGAAAGTGATTTGAATTTATTGATAGCACAGTTAACCGCGATAGCAAATGATGACGAGAATACAGGTAACAATAGCCATTCATCTGCTGCCTTGGCATCACAGCAAGTACCGTTAGATAGGCCTGCGCAATCTATAGCAACACAGTCAAACATAACTAACAACGCGCTTTTTGCGCTGCAAATTATTGCGGTCACTCAACAATCGCAATTAGCTCCAAGCTGGCAAACAATTCAACAAAAAGTACCGAGTTTATTGTCAGATAAATTTACCACCAATGTCGAAACTGCTCAGGTAAAAGGCATGACTTATTACCGCTTAAAAATCGGGGCATACCAATATCAAAAAAACGCCCAAGCTGATTGTGATAAATTAAAGCTACAACAGCTCAACTGCATGGTGACTCACTACACCGATAACCCAATAAAATTATAAATAGGCATAATACTTGCTTTGTTATTGCCATGTTTAGTGAGGATGGCAATTATGCGCCTTTTGTTATGTTTATTATTGCTGAGTCTAACTGCGTGTAGTTTAACGCAAGAAAAACCGCCAGCACCAAGTACCAATGCCCCAAAAGCAACAATGGCACCTTATACTGTGCATCAGTATGTGAGCGACTTGAGTAGTCAATTGAGCCATGTGCAAGGGCCGTTTAAAAGCTCTGCACGGATTGCCGTTACTAGCTTTTACTTAGCCAACGCGCTAGATAGTGAGCTGGCACAAGGGCAGGGCGCTGGGCTGAGTCAGCAAATTCAAGAAAGCTTACTTACTCAGTTTACCCAACTTGGCTATAACACTATTGAATATCGCCTTGAAAAACACCTTAATTTAGCCAGCAACGCAGATGGTATATTAAGTCGCGACATTAGCAAATTACGCCAACGTCAGAATATTGACTTTGTTATCACGGGTACCTTAACACGGCAACAACATGCCTATATAGTTAACGCCCGTATGGTAAATACGCAAGATAGCCGCGTTGTATCTGCCGCCAGTACAGAGATCCCCATAAATGTGATGTGGGGCGATGAAAAAATACAACAGCGCGACGGTTATATTTACCGCAGCGAATACTAATTAGGAGCTCTCATGAAACGCTTAATATTAACTTTATGTTTGCCACTGGGTTTTGGTTGCGCGCAAATGATGGAACCGGGCAAAACAGCACAAACTGATAACTCTGCGCAGTTAGAGGGTGATCAAAGAATGGTTGCTGCTCCTGGGCAAAATAATACATTTTATCAAAACAATATTCCAGTGATGAACGATAGCAGCCAAGTCACAGTCCCAACACGTAAAAATATTAATCATTATGTACGTGGCATAATGCAAGATATGGCTGAAAATTTACAATACGTAAATACCAAAACGCCGCTGGCCGTATCAAGCTTTATTTTTTTAGATGATGATTACAACGACGGCACATTGTTAGGTAATCAAATCGCCGAAAGTTTTATGCACGAGCTACACAGTTTTGGTGTACCGGTGATCGACTTTAAAACCACCGACTATATGCGTGTTACTCCCTCTGGCGACTTTGTATTTAGTCGCGATTATTTAGAGCTAAGTAAAGATCAAAACTTCAACTACGTACTGGCGGGCACTATGGTAAATCACCAAGGTGGTGTATTAGTCAATGCCCGAATTATTGGTTTAACAAGTAAGGCAGTAGTTGGCTCTGCACAAGGGTTTATTCCGCAATCCGTTGTTGATGCACTCGACAGTAGCTATCGCACTGATGGCGTAATGCTAAAACAAGTGAGTAAGTGAGGCCAATGATGAGTAAGCTAATCCACAGCGCTAAATTATTAACCGTAGGGGGTGTGATCAGCATTCTCAGCGCATGCAGTATGACCAATAATACGGCTGAGCCTGTACAAAGTACGACTAGCCGATATGACCTTACTCAAATGCTAAAACAAGTACAAATGAATAGTGCCGAGCCACTTGATAACTCAGCGCAGTTTAGTCCTAACAAACACCATAAAACACTGGTTAATTATGTAGAGCAAATGGCGTTAGACTTAGTCGACACAATGCAAACAGAGCTTGATACCTCGATTGCCGTTACTTCATTTGTAGATTTAGATGCCAGCCTTAATAACAGCAGCCAATTAGGCAACCAGTTATCAGAGAGTTTTATTCATCAACTGCAAAAATTTGGTTATGGTATTGTTGACTTTAAAACCACCGACCAAATAACTATGAACCCACGGGGTGACTTTGTATTTTCACGCGATATAGAGCAGTTAGCGGATCAACGCATCGCCAGTCATGTGTTATCAGGCACCTTGATCTACCGCAGCAACGGTGTTGAAGTAAACGCCCGTATTATTGATATCACCAGCAAACGCGTAGTTGCCAGTAGCAACAAAATACTGCCTTATTACGTACTCAACAACGCCGATATTCACCTACAACGCGCGAGTATTAACTAGCATCGTTATAAAATCCATTTAACTGCTTGATTGTAAATAGGATAAACCGTTATAATTTCCTAGCACCTAGCACCTAGCACCTAGCACCTAGCACCTAGCACCTA
>NZ_JACJFL010000040.1:0-43767 GCF_014164575.1 Pseudoalteromonas sp. SG41-1 | reverse complement strand
TTTTTAAGATACCATTTTAGTAATAGTCCTTTGTCTAGGTTATAAGAGGGAAAGTTAAATAAATGGTTTAAGCCCGCTTTTGGTGCTGCAATTTTGGTAATCGACCTTTGTCTTGATTATAAGAGGGAAAGTTAAATAAATGTGTTAAGCCCGCTTTTGATGCTGCAATTTTGGTAATCGACCTTTAATCTGAATATAAAAGGCAAGATTAAATAAATGTTTACTCCCTCTCCTTTCTTCCTGATATCTACTCATAACATAGAATAAAACAGCGCTTATAGGTTCATTTTCACGAGTGAATTTTAGTCAATTTATGCTATTTAGGTTTATTATTATTGAATTATTTTATAATAGCGTTACTTTATTCAAGACAACGAACACTATTCAATCAAAAAACAATTGATGAAACTAAAAGATCATTAATCTAAACATTAGGTTAGAAATAAAATGACAACACACACAAAAATCTTAATTGCAGATGATCACCCGCTGTTTCGACAAGCACTATTACTTATGCTGGAATCAAGCTTTAATAATGCTTGCCTACTTGAAGCCGAAACAATTCCCGAATTAGAGCACAAATTAGCAAACACCACAGATGTTGATCTGATCTTACTCGATCTTGATATTCCGGGTGCACAGGGTTTTAATACGCTGAGTAATATACGTGAGCTGTATCCTGAAATAGGGGTGATTGTAGTATCAGGTTTTGAAGAGCCTGATACCATACGCAAAGCGATGAGCCTGGGTGCAGCAGGCTTTATACCTAAATCAACTCCCGTCCCTGAGATGATAAAAGCAATAGAAGATGTGCTACAAGGCAAACTATGGACACCCACCGATGATCACAATAAAAATACGCCAGAGCAACAGCAAGCAGAAAAGTTAGCAACATTAACGCCCCAACAGCATAAAATATTACACATGTTTGCCGATGGTTTGTTAAATAAACAAATCGCCTACGAACTTAGCTTGTCTGAATCTACAATCAAAAGCCATGCCAGCACAATATACTTAAAACTTGGGGTAAAAAGTCGAACTCAAGCCGTGATTTTATTAAACGAGCAGCAACTGGCACAAGCATCACTTTCACCTTTTCATCGCCATTAACTATTATAATTTTTTTCTAGCTGTTTAGTTAATAAAGCACTCATCAACGCCCGTAATGCGACGGGCTTGATGATTTTCCGCAAATAGCCAATATCGGCTTGCTTTGCCTGTACTTGCACTAACTCATCAGTTGTTGCGGTGATTAAAATCGCAGGTAATGGATACTGGCTGATTGCTCGAATACGCTTGATTAATTCAATGCCATTACAGCCATCAAGATGCTCCGAGTGAGGCTTTTGCTCCTGTCGCTCAGAGTAGTCTACTGTTACAATATGCAAAGGGTTAGCGGGGAACATTGGTTCAGCACTAAGTTGATAATCAACTAAGAGAATATCAATTTCATCTTCATGTGTTTTATAAAGTGCAGACGCCTCGGCTGCGGTTGTCGCGGTAAATACACGACATTTCCAGGCTGTTAAAAGCTCGGTCATACCTGCAATAACATCTTTTTCGTTATCAATACATAGCACCCCAACTCCTTGCAAAGTCATATTCTTAGGGGCAAGTGTCGGCTTTGTTTGCTGTACACGGTTTACAATCGGTACTTCAACGCTAAACAAGCAGCCATGCTCAGGCTCTGATACCAAGCCAACCTTATGCTCAAGAATATTAGCCAGGCTTTGTGCAATATTTAAACCCAACCCCAAGCCTTTAGGGCCAATCAATTGCGTCGATAATTGTGTAAATTGTTCAAATACTTCTTGCTGCTTATCTTCGGGGATGCCAGGTCCGTTATCAATCACTTGAATACTTAAGTAATTGCCCTTACGACGACAACCCAGCAATACTTTACCTTTATTTGCATAGCGAAATGCATTACTTAAAAAGTTTTGCACAATCCGCGTTAGCAAAGTTAGATCTGTGCGGATAAATAATTGACTTGAGTGACAGCGAAAATCAATTTGATAATCTTTACTCAAGGCAGAAAACTCCGAATGCAACATACTAAATACCCGCTCCAGTGCAATGTCATTGAAAACAGGGATGATATTGCCACTTTCAATCCGCGCAATTTCATTTAAATCAAGTAATAGGTTATTTGCTATCTCTAACGAATTATCAATTTTCTTAATTTGCTCACGCTCTTGTATTGACACTCTAGGGCTCAAACATACCGCAGAAGAAAACAACCGAGCAGCCGACAATGGTTGCAAAAGATCATGACTACAGGCTCTTAAATATTGACTCTTTTTCAAATGAGCCTGCTCTGCTTTTAACCTTGCATCAGCGAGTTCTCGATTGGCTTTTTCAAGCTCTAAGTTTGCTAGTTCTAATTCTGTCGTGCGCGCAAGAACACGACTTTCAAGATCGGTGTTTTCTTCTTTTAAATAATTTTCTGCTCGGCGAAACTCCGTAATATCTGAGAAAATCATCACAAATCCTCCACCAGGTATTGGGTTCCCTTCAATTAACAGCACCTTACCATTGGCTAACTTTCGCTCTGATTTATGCTTACTACCGGCTTTTAAGTACTCAAGACGTTTATTAACCTGCCCCTCAATATTATGTATATAGCGATTTTGATTGCTAAGGTTGAAGCGGATCAACTGGCTAATTGGGCAACCAATATAGATTAAATTTTTAGGGTAATTAAAAATATCTAGATACTGCTTATTCCATGCTACTAAATTCAAATTAGCATCTATCACAGAGATCCCTTCACTGGTATTTTCAATCGCTCCTTGCAATACTGAACGACTAAATTCAAGTTGTTGAGTAGAGTTATCCTCAACAATTTTAGCAACTTGATCAAATGCGATATCACGCCCAGCCAAAGCAAAAGAAATCACCAATTTGGCTGATGCCGAGCCCATTACACTCGCTAATGTCTGCTCTGCATGCAGTAATAAAGCCTCATTATAGGTTTTATGCTTTTTAATTTTATGTGATTGATTAAATTCAGCAAAGCACTCGGCTGCTTTGTCTTGACCAATAAAGCGAGCAATTAACAGCTCGAGTTCCTGACGATCTATTTTTGGTTGTTTAGGCAGATGTGAATCTTGTTTATTATCGGTTTCATAGAAATATTTACTCTGCATTTCTTCGCGAATATTTTGCCGAGTAAGCTGTGAAACAATAAACAGCACAATAAGGTTAATAGCCAAGCCAAACAAGGTAGCCACCGTTGTAGCAGGCCAATTTGTATTGCTTAACGGGTGTGCATAAAACCCAAGCTGTGGTAATAAATTAAACAGTGCCCAAATAGAGAAACCACAAAACATGCCCCAAAAAACGCCCTTTTGAGTCGCTCTTCGCCAAAAAAAAGCAGCAACCAATGCAGGCCCTATTTGCGCAATCGCGCCAAACGCAACCTCACCAAGTGATGCCAGCGTATCAGGTGGAGAAACTAATAACATACAATAACTAAGCGCAATAACTACAACGACTAAGATTTTACGGATCAATAATAATCGGGATTGAAAGTGTAAAAAGTCATGGTGCTTACGAGGCGCTAATTTAAAAATTAACGGAAAAACAATTTCGTTACTGAGCATAGTACTCAATGCAATGGTCGATACAATCACCATTGAACTTGCCGCAGAAACCGCCCCTAAAAACGCAAATAACGACAGCCACTGTTGGCCGTTGTAGGCGGGCAAAAATAAAACATAAGCATCAGGGTCTAAAGACTGGCCATAATTTAATGTGCCAGCAAGGCCTATGGGACCTGCAAAAAAAGCGAATACCAAAATATAAAGAGGTAATAACCAGCGCGCTAAATTACTGGTTTTTTGTTCTTTAATCTCAACAAACATAACTTGAAATTGCCTTGGTAAACATAAAAAAGCCGACATAACGATGATCAATAAACCCACCATACCTACTAGGTTATAGCTTTCAAACTGCTGCGATAAGGACACGTAATCTTGTGACTTTTGCCAAATATCAGCGGGGGAATCATAAATAACAAATGATACAAATAAGCCAACAAGTAAAAAAGCGATCAGTTTAACTAACGATTCAAAGGCAATCGCTATCATGACGCCGGGATGACGCTCTGTTACATCGATAGTTCGAATGCCAAAGATAATGGTGAATCCAGCTAAAATCAGGCTAACGATTAAACCTAATTGCCAAATCGGAAAATCTTGGCTTTGCTGTAAAATTTTATAAGAGTAAACAATCGCTTTAAGCTGCAAAGCAATATAAGGCAAGGTGCCAATCATGGCCACTAACGTTACCAACAAGGCTAAGCTTTGTGATTTACCAAACCGAGCCGAAAGTAAATCAGCAATGGAAGTACTTTTGAGTTTGAGGCAGGTTTTTATGATCCGCTGAATAAAAGGCCAAGCAAATATAAATAATAAAATAGGGGCTAAATAAACCGAAATATAAGAAAAAGAGCTATTTGCCGCCTGCGCTGAAGTACCTAGAAACCCCCAAGACGTACAGTAAACCCCTAATGATAAGGCATAAATAATAGCATGCTGTTTGGCAACTAGCTTATGTCGATACTTGCCCCCAAGGTGGGCAATTAGAAATAACAAACTAATGTAACCAATACTTACACTAACCAACAACCAATTAGAAAACATCGCGCTCTTCTTTGTATCAAATTGTATTTATTATTATTTTCAATGCTTACTTTGCCCGTAAAACACAGCATATAACATTGGACTAAAGGACTAAGCGCAAGGTACTAGCCCTTATTTACAATTGTTGATTTTTTCGACTCACCTAGTATGAATCACACATAATAACAAAGGAATTTGGTCGATGTTCAACACACAATATAAAAAATTACTGCTTACATCTGCTTTTCTTACTGCCAGTACATCCGCACTGGCAGGCTACGAGATCAACATAACTGAAAACGATAAATTAACCTTCGGTGGCTACATTAAAATTGATGCACGATACGTTGACGGTGACATTGCCTATCGTGATTACTGGATTGGTGATGGCATTGCTTTAGAAGAAGACGCATCCCAGTTTCGTATCTTTGCTAACGAAACCCGTTTCAATACTAAATACCAACACGGCGAGATAACAGGCTTCATCGAAATGGATTTTTGGGGCGGCGGCGGTAATGAAATTGTCTCTAACTCAGCTAACCCGCGCATCCGACATGCTTTTATAAACTACAAAGATCTCACTGTTGGCCAAACTTGGTCAACCTTTATGAATACTAGCGCAATTCCTGAAACTGCCGATTTTGCTGGCGCAACAACAGGTCTAGTATTTATTCGTCAAGGGCAAGTACGTTATAACATGGGCAACTTCCAAGTATCCATTGAAAATCCTGAGAGCTGGGGGGGCGATACCGCAAACGATAATATTCCTGATTTAATCGCACGCTATAACATCAAAGGTGATTGGGGCAATGTCTCTATTTCTGGCTTAGCACGGCAATTACATACCTTATCAGGTAACACTGAAAGCGCCTTTGGCGCATCTGTTGCGGCACGAATTAAAACAACAGGAAAAGATGACTTACGCCTACAAATTCATAAAGGTGATTTAGGCCGCTATGTAGGGGCTGCGGCTGTTAAAGATCTCTATGGTGAAGAAGTTGAAGATATTACCTCTGTATTAGTTGCCTATCGTCATTTTTGGAATGATTCACTGCGTTCAAGCGTGCTGTACGGCAAAGTTGATGGAGATGTATCCAATCGTGAGCGTACGCAATGGGGTATAAACCTCTTTCAAAACTTAACTAAAGAACTCGAAGTGGGTATTGAAGTCGGTAACTTTTCAATTGATGAGTTAGATAAAGATTCAAATTACCTACAAGCCACAATGAGATACATCCTCTAGCTGACAGAACACTTTCTAATGTTTGTTGTGTGTAATAACGACCCCAACCGTTAATACATTTTAAAGAGGGTTCACCCCCTCTTATTTTTCAACGCATTCGTTATTCATTTTTATTCTCAGTTAAATTTAGGAGTATGAGTATGACAACATCGATACTCAATATAGAGCAAATATCGCTAGCCTTTGGTGGTGTTAAAGCCTTAACAGATGTTAGTTTTTCGGTGACTAAAGGCTCTGTATTTTCAATTATTGGCCCAAATGGGGCTGGTAAAACATCAATGCTCAATTGCATTTCTGGCCGCTATCAACCTAACAGTGGAAAAATCACCTTTGCAGATCAAGATGTTACCCACTTAAAACCCAATGACCGCGCAGACTTAGGTATGGGCCGTACTTTTCAAAACTTAGCCTTATTTGGCCATATGTCAGTGCTCGATAATATTATGGTTGGTCGCCATCACTTATTAAAAAACAATTGGTTAACAGGGCCGTTATATTGGGCTTCTGGGGCGCAAAAAGAAGAACTCGCTCACCGAAGAAAAGTAGAAGAAGTGATCGACTTCCTTGAGATCTCTCATATCAGAAAATCCATCGCTGGCACCTTGTCTTACGGGCTTCGTAAACGCGTTGAATTAGCTCGTGCAATGGCTCTAAACCCAAAACTGATTTTACTTGACGAACCAATGGCTGGAATGAATCTGGAAGAAAAAGAAGACATGGCCAGATACATCCTCGATTTAAATGAAGAATTCGGTATTACGGTCGTTATGATTGAACATGATATGGGAGTTGTAATGGATATTTCTCATGAAGTTATGGTGCTGGATTTTGGTAAAAAATTAATTTCTGGTTTACCACACGAAGTCATGGCTGACCCCTATGTTAAACGTGCCTACCTTGGTCTTGAAGACGACGCAGAGCCAGCCACCTTAGAGGAGGTAAGTTAATGACTAGCCAAATCAATCAAGATTTTGAGATGGGTGAACTGAATACCTTCCCCAAAATTCTACAACACAATGCCACGCATTGGCCTGATATGGTGGCGATGCGAGAAAAAGAGTTTGGTATTTGGAACGAGTTCAGCTGGGCCGAATATAACAATAAAGTAAAGTGGTTGTCGCTCGCGTTGAGTAACAAAGGCGTGAATACAGATGATACCATTGCCTTACTTGGTGATAACCGCCCAGAATGGATATGGGGCGAAATTGCTGCTCACGCTTTACGTTGCCATTCATTAGGTATTTATCAAGATTCAATGCATGACGAAGTAATCTATTTACTCGCTAGCAGTGGCGCAACCGTTGTGATTGCTGAAAACGAAGAGCAATGCGATAAATTACTTGATTTAGGTGATGGCATAGAGCAAGTAAAATTCATTGTTTATTGCGACCCAAGAGGTATGCGCAAATACAACGACTCGCGACTTATAGATATCAATACCCTATACACACTGGGCCAAGAACTCGAACAAGCATACCCTGATCGTTATCAAGCCATGATAGATGCCTCAGCCCCTGACGACATTGCTATTTACTGCACCACTTCAGGTACCACATCAAAACCCAAAATTGCCCTACTCAATGGTGGCAATTTTATTAAGCACTGTAGTTCATATTTACGTGCTGACCCGCGTCAAGCTGGCGACAACTATGTATCTGTATTGCCCTTACCTTGGATCATGGAGCAAGTCTATGCAATTGGCCAAGCACTGATCGCCCGTCAAATTGTAAATTTTGTTGAAGAACAAGAAACACTCATGGCTGACCTACGAGAAATTGGCCCCAGCTTTGTACTATTAGCACCACGGGTATGGGAAGGCATTTTAGCTGACGTACAAACCCGTATGATGGATTCAACACCTTTTAAAAGAAAGCTATTTAATTTTGCCATGAAGCTGGCTGAGCAAAGCCAAGTAACAGGCAAAAAATCATGGCTAGCTGAAATTCTACTGCTAAAAGCACTTCGTGATCGACTCGGTTTTTCATTCTTAAAATCGGCTGCCACCGGCGGAGCTGCGATGGGGCCTGACACCTTTAAGTTTTTCCAAACCATTGGTGTGCCTTTACGCCAACTCTACGGCCAAACAGAAATGTGCGGAGCTTACACCATCCATCATGAAGCCGATGTTGACTACGACAGTGTTGGCGTCGCGTTTGATAATGCACAAATTAAAGTCATTAATCCCGATAAAGCCGGTATTGGCGAAGTTATTGCTAAAACAGTCGGAATGTTTAGTGGCTACCTTAATAATCAACAAGCCTATGATGAAGACGTGATTGACGGCTGGATGCAAACAGGTGATGCCGGTTACTTTAAACCGTCTGGCCATTTAGTGGTGATTGATCGGATCAAAGATCTCGCTTGCACCAGCGACGGCGCACAATATTCTCCTCAATATATAGAAAACAAACTTAAGTTTTCTTCATTTATTGGCGAAGCCGTTATTTTAGGTAAAGCAAAGCCTTATCTATCAGCCATCATTTGTATTCGTTTTAGTATTGTTGCGAAATGGGCTGAGCAACAAGGGCTGTCGTTTACCAACTACACCAACTTATCAACCCTGCCTGAAGTGTACGAAAAAATTGGCGAAGAAATAATGCGCGTCAATGAGTCACTTCCTGAATCACAAAAAATCCATAAATTTTTATTACTTTACAAAGAACTTGATGCCGATGATGGCGAATTAACACGAACCCGTAAAGTTCGCCGTAGTGTTATTGCGGATAAATATGGCGACATTATTTCATCCATTTATGACAACAAGGAAAATGTTGATATTGATACCATGGTGGTATTTCAAGATGGTACTAAAACCCGTATTCAAACCCAGCTTAAAGTCACTTCGCTGATCGAAACAGCCTGCACGGCTGCTGATAACAATATCAACATAACACGGAGAGTCTCATGAATTTTGAATTGCTAATTCAACTAATCGTCAATGGTTTAATTGTCGGCTTACTCTATGGCGTCGTTGGGATGTGCTTTGTATTAGTGTACAAATCAACGCAAATTGTAAACTTTGCCCAAGGTGAGTTTTTATTAGTGGGTGCCTGGGTATGCTGGGCAGTACTGATTTATTTAGAGCTGCCTTTTGTAGTGGGCTTTTTACTGACAATGGCCTTTATGGCAATCTTTGGTGTGCTGCTGCAAATGATTGTTTTACGCCCGATGATAGGTGAACCTATTATCTCAGTGATCATGATCACCATTGGCTTATCAATCTTTTTTCAAGCCTTGATGAAATGGATTTTTGGTGTTTCAGCGCAAAGTTACCCGCAAGTATTTACCACTAATAGCATCCAAATATTTGGCTTGAACATTGAAGCCGCTTACTTAATGAGCACCGTAATCGCCTTAATAATTATGGTTGCCTTCTATCTATTCTTTAAACATTCAAAATACGGTTTAGCAATGCGAGCCACAGCCTTTGATCAACAGATTGCACAAAGCTTAGGTATTTCGGTAAAACAAGTTTTTGCTATGAGCTGGGGTATTGCTGCTACGGTTTCAGCCACAGCTGGAATTGTTATTGGCATGGTAAACGGGGTTTCAAATTCACTGTCATTAATTGGTATCAAAGTTTTCCCTGCAGTTATTCTTGGCGGTTTAGATTCTATCATCGGCGCTATTGTCGGTGGTTTGATCATTGGTGTATTAGAGAATGTCGCTGAGTTTTTCGACAGCCAATATCTGCATGTTGGCAATATGTATGACATCGCACCATTTTACGTGTTGCTCGTCATCCTTTGGTTCAAACCATACGGTTTGTTCGGCACAAAAGATATTGAACGTATTTAAACAAGCCGATTTAGGTGCATCAATAGCGCCTAACAAGTGCAGATAAAGGTAAATTTTAGGAGTTTATTATGTCGAGTTTAACCATGAGACCCTGCGGCGATTTCCGCACCAGTTATAAACAAGATAATACAATTTTTGAAACAACAACCATCAAAAATGTGGCAATTTTCGCAATTGCCCTATTATGTGCAGCGCCATACTTAGTCGATGCATATTACTTAACCCTATTTATTCAAATTTCATATTTAGGGATAGCCGCACTAGGGCTCAATATTTTGGTCGGTTACACCGGACAAATTTCATTAGGTCATGGCGCATTTTTTGGCTTTGGTGCTTTTGCATCAGCATGGCTCAATATCTCCTTTGGTATTCCTGTATTGCTGTGTATTCCACTGGCTGGTTTTTTAACAATGGCTGTAGGCATGATGTTTGGTTTACCGGCCTCAAGAATTAAAGGCTTGTACTTAGCTATAGCCACACTGGCTGCGCAGTTTATTTTAGAAGACTTCTTTGCCCGTGCTGACTGGTTTTCTGGTGGTTCTGCCGGCTCATCTGCCGACCCAATTAGTATATTTGGCTTTGTTTTTAATAGCGATGAAAGCTTCTTTTATATCGCCTTAGCAGCCTTAGTTATTATGTATATTTGGGGCTGTAATCTGATGCGCAGTCGTGATGGTCGCGCCTTTGTTGCAGTACGTGACCATTATCTATCAGCTGAGATCATGGGCATCAAGCTCAATAAATATCGCTTACTCTCTTTTGGTATATCGTCTTTTTATGCCGGTATTGGCGGTGCCTTATATGCCCATTACTTAGGCTATGTTTCTGCCGAAGGCTTCACCTTATTTATGTCGATTCAATTTTTAGCCATGATCATCATCGGCGGCTTGGGTTCAATTAAAGGCACCTTAATGGGTGTGGTATTTATGGTGTTTTTACCTGAAGTGCTCGAAAGCGGCGTTGGTTTAATGAAGATGACCGACTGGGGCAATATTCCTATGGTGGTTGATGGCCTGGCCTATATCAAAGAAATGGCCATTGGCTTAGTGATTATCTTATTCCTTATTTTTGAGCCGCAAGGCATGGCACACCGCTGGGCACAAATTAAAAACTATTGGAAGTTTTACCCGTTCTCTTACTAATCAATAGACACTAACTTAAGCATATACAACACACATGAGCATCATTAATGCGTAAATAATTGGCAATCTAGCCATAAAAAAAAAAGGAAATAGTTATGCACAATCATAAGGCAAAATTAACGTCTCTATTAATAGTAAGCGCGCTGTGCACCAGTCAACAAACATTCGCTGAAGACTCAGTCTTTGTTGGTCATCTAGCTGATATGAGTGGCCCGACAGCTTTTGTTGGTAAAAATTACGCTGACGGCGTGCGTGATTCCCTAGCTTACATTAACGAAAATGGTGGCATCAATGGCACTAAACTCGAATATGAAACAATTGATTACGCTTACAAAGTGCCGCAAGCGATTGCCGCTTATAAAAAGTGGCATTCGCGTAAAAACATGGTTGCCATGCAAGGCTGGGGCACCGCTGATACCGAAGCACTGATCTCATTTGTAGCCAAAGATAAACTACCAGTATTTTCAGCGTCTTACTCTGGCCACTTAACGGATCCTATGGGTAAAAACCCACATACAAAGAAACCAGCTCCTTATAACTTTTTTTACGGCGCATCCTATTCAGATGCGTGCCGCGGTTTAGTCCAGTGGGCAGCTGAGGACTGGCAAAAAAAGGGGGGCAAAGGCAAACCTAAGTTTACTCATATTGGTGCAAATCACCCCTTCCCTAATGCACCGAAAGAAGCCTGTGCAGAGTACGCCACCGAATTAGGCTTTGATGTACAACCTGCGGTTGTTATTTCGATGAAACCAGGTGATTTTAAAGCGCAATGTTTAAGCTTAAAAAGCTCAGGCTCAAATTACGGATATATAGGCAATCTAGGTGGTTCAGTATTGTCTTTAGTTAAATCATGTAACACCGTTGGTACCGATATTCAGTTTATGTCGAATATATGGGGGGGCGATAAAAAAATATTCCAAGCTGCGGGCGAAGGCATTAAAGATTATGTATTTCCAGCTATGACGCCGTTTTGGACTGATCAAGTACCTGGCATGAAACTCGTTAGGGAGATTTCAAAACAATCAGACCCTTCAGGCCAAGAAGAGCGTGTTCATCATTACATTCGTGGCGTGTGCTCAACATTCTTTATGAAAGAGGCTATGGAATGGGCAAAAGATAACGGCGGAATAACCGGTGAAAATATTAAAAAAGCCATGTATGCCCGTAAAGATTGGGTACCAGCAGGACTTGAAGGCGTATGCCTTGCGGGCAACTGGAGTGAACAAGATCACCGTGGCACTAACCAAGTTTACATTTACAAAGGCAACTATAACGAAGGCAATGTCGTCGTTGAAGAGTTATCACTGGTAACCATTGAGCGCCGTGATGCGTGGTTAGGTTTTTAATAGCTCGTTAAACATAGCAGCGGATGAAGCATCTCGTTATTTTCATCCGCTGATAAATTATTAATTTTTCAAGGAGTTAGCTATGTCACAAGCAGCTATAAAAATACAACCTGCATCACCAATTCTAAGCGTTAACAATATTGAAGTTGTTTACGATGAAGTCATCCAAGTTTTACGTGGTGTTAGTTTAGATGTGCCAGAGGGTGAAATAGTCACCCTACTTGGGCCAAATGGCGCAGGAAAATCAACCACCTTAAAAGCCATTTCTGGCTTATTAAAAACTGAAAATGGCGAAGTCACTAAAGGCGACATTACCTTTATGGGCGAACGAATAGACAATAAAAATGCCGAAGATGTGGTGCGCAGTGGATTGTTTCAGGTTATGGAAGGGCGTCGTATCATCGAAGATATGACCTCTCTAGAAAACTTAAAACTCGGCGCCTTTACCCGCAAAGACGCACAAATAAATCAAGACATTGAAATGGTGTACCACTATTTCCCTCGCTTAAAAGAACGCACAGGCTTAGCTGGGTATTTATCAGGTGGCGAACAACAAATGCTGGCAATTGGCCGTGCATTAATGGCACGTCCAAAGATGATTTGCCTCGATGAGCCATCGATGGGGTTATCGCCATTATTGGTTAAAGAAGTGTTCGGAATCATAAAAAAGATTAACCAAGATCAAGGTATTACTATGCTGTTGGTAGAACAAAATGCCAACTATGCACTGAGAGCGGCTAATTATGGTTACATCATTGAATCAGGGAAAGTTGTATTAGATGGCACACAAGAGCAGCTTTTAAACAACGAAGATGTAAAAGAGTTTTACCTCGGTGGAGGTAACGAAGAACGTAAAAGCTTTAAAGATCTTAAGTCATATAAACGTCGCAAACGCTGGTTGTAATCAACCTATCTCTCTACTTTTTCTATGTTACTGGAGCTATTATGAGCCATTTTTATCATGCCAATGAACATCAACACTCTGAAACCAGAGAACAAAATTTATTGTCCCGTTTAGCTGACTTTATTACCTATGCAAAAAATAACAGCCCCTATTATCAGGCTATATTAGCGAACATTGATGCCACGAATATCACTACTCGCTCACAACTAGCGACTTTGCCGATCACCAGAAAATCTGACCTTTTAGACATACAAAAGCAACAGCCTCCGCTTGGCGGTCTCGCATCTAAAAGTGGCCATATAAATCGAATTTTTCAATCACCGGGGCCTATTTATGACCCTGAAAATTGCCAGCAAGATTGGTGGCGAATGGGCCAAGCCTTTTATGCTGCGGGGTTTAGAGCAGGTGAGTTAGTACAAAATTGTTTGTCATACCATTTGACTCCTGGCGGTTTTATTCTTGATTCAGGGGCGCGTGCGTGTGGCTGTGTGGTTATACCCGCAGGCCCAGGGCAAACAGATCAACAACTTGACGTAATAGAAGATTTACACCCGCAAGGTTATTGTGGCACTCCCTCTTTTTTAAAAATATTACTGGATAAAGCGCAGGCAACTAAACGTGACGTTAGCAGCCTCAAAAAAGCACTGGTGACTGGAGAAGCATTATCTCATGAACTGCGCGAGTTATTTAAACAACAAGGTATCAACACCTTACAGGCTTACGCAAGTGCCGATGTAGGCTTAATTGGCTATGAAACCATTGCTGACGATGGGTTAATTATCGCTGAAGATTTAATTGTCGAAATTGTGCGCCCAGGCAGCCTCACTCCAGTCGCAGATGGTGAGATTGGTGAAGTGGTTATTACAAGTTTCAATACTGATTATCCGTTAATCCGTTTTGCAACCGGTGACTTATCGGCTATCAAGCCAGGGCAAAGTGCGTGTGGTCGCACTAACATGCGCATTCAAGGTTGGTTAGGTAGAGCCGATCAAACCACGAAAATAAAAGGTATGTTTGTTCATCCTCAACAAATAGAGCGAATTAGGCTCAGTGTTAAGGGGATAAAGAAAATGCGCTTAGTGGTCAAGCTACAAGATCATCAAGACAAAATGCAGCTATTGTGTGAATACGATCAAGACCAATCAGAGCTAACTAAACTGGAACTCACCGGATTATTGCTAGATAACTTAAAACAATACACAAAATTAAATGGCAGTGTTGAGTTGGTCGAGCTAGGCAGCTTAGCTGATGATGGCAAAGTGATTGATGATCAACGAGTCATCGGATAACCCAATTAGAACTAGGAGTTTTAATGAACAATATAGCCTTTCAAGATTATTACCCCGATGAGCTCAGCCATTGTTATGGCTGTGGCAAAAACAATGAGCAGGGTCACCAATTAAAAAGTTATTGGTATCAGGATGAGCAAAATCAAGGCAATATCGATAAAACTATCGCCCACTTTACGCCGCAACCTTGCCATACAGCAATCCCTGGCTTTGTTTATGGTGGGCTGCTTGCGTCCCTGATTGACTGCCATGGTACAGGCAGTGCCGCTGCTATAGCTTATCGATATGCAGAGCGAGATATGGGGACTCAACCTGCATTTCGTTTTGTTACAGGGGCTTTAAATGTTAACTTTTTAGCGCCGACTCCAATGGGGGTAGAGCTGCAGCTAATAGGTAGCTTCATTGAAGTAAAACCCAACAAAGTGATTGTCGACATCACGCTATCAGCGAACAACGTGATCTGTGTTAAAGGCAGCGTAATTGCTGTGAAAATGCCAGCGAGCTTTATCAGTTAGCATTCAAAGTTAAGAGCGAACTGCCGTGTTCGCTCTTCAATTCAAAACTTAGCGCTTACCTAGCTTTTTCAGCAGTACACTGACTGATAGCGACAAAGCCATAATCACCACACCATAAATAACTAACATACCTGACGGTGTAGCAAGTTCTATTATTTGCTCGTTTGCGCCCAAGCATAAGTTTGTTTTATGATTAATAGCCCCACCACTATCTAAACAGCGGTCAACCAATAAAAACCCATGTAACCACCATACGGCGAACAAGCTCACTAAAACGCCAGCTAAAGATGGCAGTAAATTATTTTTCATAGATAAAAACCAAACGAGAAAGTAAATGTTAATGCTCTACAATAGCAAATAAAGTACCTAAAAAGATTACGATAAAAGCCTGTTTTTAAGAATAAAAATTAATACTTACGGCGCGATATAGTTAACAATTAAAACAGTTGTTCAGCTAGGATATATATTAATAATAATGAGAACGGTAGAGTGTAATTAATCAGCGTTAGGTTTAAACCAACTCAGCCAACTTTAGTTCATTGCCACGGCTAATTTGATGGCATTGTGCTAACAGTAATTCAGCGGTAGCCATGGCATCGGTAAGTGCATGATGGCAACCATAATGAGGTAGCTCATACCGCGCCCTGCAGGCACTGAGAGTTAAATCGTCTAAGCCTATTTCATGGCCTTGTTGGTGCAGGCGCTTTTTTTCAATCTGAAAAGTATCAATAATCAATAAAGGCTGCACATCAATATTATGTGCTTGAAATGCCTGCTTTAAAAATCCCCAATCTAAAGTAGCATTATGAAACACCAAAATAGCATCCGAAAAATGAGCGCTTAGCTTAGCTAAAATAGCCGCTAAGCTTTTTCCATTAGCGACATCTTGCTGGGCAATTCCATGATAAACAGGACTTTGCTCAAGGCGCAGCACTTCTTTATTTATGGCGTGCTGAGCTTGGCTCAATTTAATGCATTGCTTTTCTATCAACACCCACGCAATCGAGACGATTTCATGCAGTTTTGGATCCAGTCCAGTCAACTCTAAATCAATCACTATATAGCGCTGTACTAGTGCGTTTTGAGCAAGTAATCGCTTACGTGCTAAATAACGACTCAACCAACGTTTAACCACTTAGCTTGTCACCTTATTCATAGCAAAACACATATTTATAAACTTCCACGAGCAAACTTAAATGCCGCAGCTTGTTGTGCGAGCTTGAGTAAATAAAACGCTTCTTTTAATTGATGGCGCTCTAGCGAGTTTAACCTATCTGGATTAATACAGTTACTCGGTAGTCCTTCTTCATTTATTTGTGTACGTAAACGTAATTGAGTTAAAAATCGCCAGCAGTCTTTCAAATTATATACATCGTGATTACTTAACAATGAGTGTTTCAGCAATGCATCTAAGCGCTCTTGGGTGTTTGCTCTACGGATCCCTGCTTTTAACGCATACAAGCGCACAATGTCATTGATGATAACCACACCACGCTTTTTCAAATCAATGTATCTATGTTGCTTAGCATCTTTTTCTAACTTGAATTGATTAAATAACCCTATCGGCACAGAACTCGATTTAATATCCGTTGCCATTGCGGCGTAAAATAATTCGTTGCGAGAAATTCGGGTTAGTTGCTCACAAAATGCAGTGTAAAGTGCCGTTGAGCCTTCAATAAAACGTAAATCAAAAAATATTTTACAGTTGAGCATTGCTTCAGGTGTCGGGCTTTTGATCCAGTTAAAAAAGCGCTCACACCAATCCGATATACTCATTCTGCATAATTCGCTGCTTGCCATAATATTACCTGGGCAGCGTTTAATACCGCACTCAACCAACTGTTCGCAAACAAACTCCCCCATGCGGCGATAGTAATCTTGATGTTGCTCGCTTAAGTCATCAGGTAGTAATAAGCCGTTATCTTGATCAGAATGTAAGGTTTGCTCTTCACGCGCTTGAGAGCCAAAACAAATAAAACTAAAGCTAGTAGGAGCGGCACCGTTATCTTCTTGGAATAAATATATTAGTCGTGAGGTTAACGCATCAGTTAAGCCACTGAGTAATTTACCTATTAAAGATATATCATCAATATTATGAGAAAAACTACGCAGTAATTCTGGTACTTCTGCCGCATAACGCTTTAAATCGGCGACACTGCGAGCTTTATAAATACGGCCAATCAATTGTACGGGGTCGCTCTTTTGCTGACGTAATAAGTCTGTGCTGGTGATCATACCCAACGCTTTATGGTGTTCATCCAACACTGGTAAATGATGAATGTTATGTTTGAGCATTAAATGCAGAGCTGAAAAAACACGGTTATTTTCAAAAATAAACTTGGGTTTGACACTCATGATAATGCTAACCGCTTGTTTGGGATCGATTTCATCTGCCAATACTCGGTTACGTAAATCGCGATCTGTAACCACACCAACTAAGCGTTCAAATTCTGTCACCATAATCGAAGACACGCCGTGCTCTTTCATTTTTTTAGCTGCTTGACGAATACTTGCATCGGGCGATAATGTGACCGCTTTACGTGACATCAGTTCAGATATTTTACGTTCAGACCAACTATCGTTTTGGCTTTTATAATGTGAAGAAAGCAGCCGATTTGCATGCGCGCGCACAAAATACTGCTCAAACGTTTTATATTCACGGCGCAAGTAGTCGAAAGCATCTTGGTTGAGCATATAAACAATGCCCTCTTTTTGCACTGCTAAATGATTTTGAATTGCTTCTCCGGTTAATAACGAAGGAAAACCAAAATACTCTCCTTGCGCTAACCGTGTGATCACATCACCTTTAGCATCCACTAAGTCATACAAACCAGAACGAATTAAAAACAGTTTAGGTGATTCTGATTGCAGCCATTGTGTTTGGTTTTCACGAGTCAGATAAATAACATCTAGGTGCTTTACAAAATAATCCGTAGCACTGCTATTAAGGTGACTAAAAGGAGTTTGTGCTAGCACAAACTGGGCTACTTCCTGTTGCTCATTATTCATTTGTCTACTCGCAAAAAACAATCGTACAATCACTGTACTGCTATCAACGGTAAATAAAAAGCCCGACTTAAGTCGGGCTTTTGGATCTATCAATATTAATTAATAGAGTATCAGCGTTATTAGTGAGCGTGAGCTTCACTAGAACCTTTAGGATTACGAATGCTTTCAACCATTTCTTGAATTTCAAGCGGTGTATCGGCAGTAAATTTAAGTACGATTGCTGCAACTGAGAAATTAATAATCATACCTACTAAACCAATACCTTCCGGTGAAATACCTAAGAACCAATGCTCAGGGCTATTTAGTTCTGGGCTGATAAACTTGAAGAAGATGATATATGCTGCAGTAAAGGTAATACCTGTAACCATACCTAGAACCGCACCTTCTTTATTCATCTTCTTAGAGAAGATACCCATAATGATCGCCGGGAAGAAACTTGCTGCGGCCAAGCCGAATGCAAATGCCACTACCGACGCCACGAATCCAGGCGGATTAATACCAAAGTAAGCGGAGATAACAATCGCAACCATGGCTGCCAACCTCGCTGCGAGTAACTCTTGTTTATCGCTAATGTCTGGTTTTAAGGTCCGCTTAAGCAAATCATGCGATACCGAAGTCGAAATAACTAATAATAAGCCTGCGGTTGTTGATAATGCAGCAGCAATACCACCGGCGGCCACAAGTGCCACGACCCATGCTGGTAAGTTAGCAATTTCAGGGTTAGCAAGTACCATGATATCGCGGTCAACGTTAACTTCGTTAGCGCTATTTGGATCACTGATCTTACCTGCTGTGTAGAACATTTTGCCATCACCATTTTTATCATTAAAAGTGATTAAGCCCGTTCTTTCCCAATTTTTTACCCATACTGGTGCTTCAGCGTATTCAGTACCACTTCCGTCTTTACCATTTATGGTATCAATCATGTTTACGCGGGCAAATGCCGCAACGGCTGGCGCGGTTGTGTAAACTATCGCAATGAATACTAAAGTCCATGCTGCTGAAATACGCGTATCTTTAACGCGAGGTACAGTGAAAAAGCGTACAATTACATGCGGAAGACCCGCAGTACCCACCATTAAGGCACCAGTAATAGCAAACACATCAATCATGCTCTTAGAGCCTTCAGTGTATTGTGCAAAACCAAGTTCGGCACTTAAACCGTCCAGTTTATCAAGTACGTATACACCATCGCTGCCAATTAATGTAGCGCCAAAGCCTGTTTGTGGGAAGAAGTGACCCGTCATCATCATAGAGATAAAGATGGCAGGAACAAGGTAAGCAAACACCAATACACAATACTGCGCTACTTGGGTATAAGTAATGCCCTTCATACCACCGAGTACCGCATAAAAGAATACGATAACCATACCAATGTAAACGCCAGTTTCAATTTCAACTTCTAAGAAACGTGAGAATACAACCCCTACACCGCGCATTTGCCCTGCAATGTATGTAAAACAAATGAAGATGGCACATAAGATTGCCACTAAACGCGCGGTGCGTGAATAGTAACGGTCGCCGATAAAGTCTGGCACAGTAAACTTGCCGAATTTACGTAAGTAAGGTGCTAAACACATAGCAAGTAGTACATAGCCACCTGTCCACCCCATTAAGTAAACGCCGCCATCATACCCTGCAAAAGAGATGATACCCGCCATTGAAATAAATGACGCTGCACTCATCCAGTCTGCGGCTGTTGCCATACCATTAGCCAGAGGCGGAACCCCACCACCTGCTACATAAAACTCTTTTGTTGAACCAGCTCGGGCCCAAATTGCAATGCCGATATAAAGCGCGAAGCTCAACCCGACAATTATAAACGTGAGTGTTTGAACATCCATTGCTTAGCTCCTATTCGTCTACGCCGTATTTTTTATCTAACGTATTCATTTTGAAAACGTACACAAAAATCAAAGCAACAAAGGTGTAAATCGCGCCTTGCTGGGAGAACCAGAAGCCAAGTTTAAACCCAAAAAAACGCACTTCATTAAGTACATCAACCAGTATTATGCCAAAGCCAAACGACACGACAAACCAAACTGCTAATAATTTAAACAGCAGTGAAATGTTTTCCGCCCAATAAGCTTTTGCTTGTTCTTCATCTTTAAAAGCCATTTTTATTTCCTCTTTAACATCTGTAAAAAGTGATGTGTTCGATTTATTCTCGGTTATAAACTTAGCAATGCCTGAACAATATTGAATTGAGACCATAGTCGTAACAACAGATTAACGTTTACGTAAACTGCAATGCGGCGCTTGTTACAAAAAAGTAAAAAGCGTTTTTTATCATAATGTTAAGTATTTCCACTCGGTGATTTTAACTATTCACCTAAGCTATATTGCACACTTGCGACATTAGTCTAATATATCAACAAAACATTAAATTCCTTATATATATCAAATAAATATGTTTATTTTAAGAATACTCACGAAAATTGACAGCTCAAAATAGTGAAAACTTCTGGTATGGTGTGCAATAACATAATAAAAATTGAATAAAAACATGACTGCTGCACTAATTTTTGTCGCTTTAGCGTACATTGGCATATTGTTTTGGCTAGCAAACTGGGGCGATAAAACCACACCGCTGGCAAAACGAATTAGCCATCACCCTTTTGTTTACTCCTTTTCGCTGGGTATTTACTGTACTTCGTGGACTTATTACGGCTCTGTTGGTACTGCGGCTACCAGTAGTTGGAGCTATTTACCCATTCTACTTGGCCCTGCACTATTGTTTTTTTTCGGACAAGGATTTTTGCGCAAACTGGTACTGGTGAGTAAAAAACAAAATATCACCACCATTGCCGATTTTATCTCTGCCCGTTATGGCAAACGTCAAACCACTGCCATTATGGTGACTATGATTGCGCTACTAGCAACCATTCCTTATATCGCCTTGCAATTAAAAGCACTGAGCAATAGCTTCTTACTACTGCAAAGTGACAATAAAATATCGGGATCAATGGTCGCGCTTTCTGCCACCCTGATCATGGCTATGTTCGCAATATTTTTTGGCACCCGTAAAGTTGATGTAACCGAATACCGTTCAGGATTAATGTTGGCAGTCGCATTTGAATCAATGATCAAACTACTGGCATTAGTAGCAGTAGCGGCTTTGGCAGTGTACACCTTGTATAATTTACCCAGTGCTAATGAAGAACAAATAAAAGAATCTTTATGGCAACATTGGAATAACTTTAACTTTTTAAGCTTTAACTTTATTGGTCAATCACTGATGGCCGCTGCTGCAATCATCTGTTTGCCAAGACAATTTCACGTTACAGTGGTTGATAACCAAGACAAACGTCACCTATTTACCGCTCGTTGGGCATTTCCACTTTATTTACTACTGACGGCAGCAATGATTTTACCAATAGCCACCGCAGCTATTCATCCACAGATCGGCAATAGCTTCTCCCCTGATAGTTTTGTATTGGCGCTGCCATTAATGAATGACAATGTATTACTTACCACCTTTGTATTTATTGGCGGAATATCCGCAGCGACTGCGATGATTGTGGTTGCCACTTTAACCCTGAGTACCATGATCTCAAACGATGTGGTATTACCGCTAATGCTGCGACGTAAATTCAAACGCAACCTGATCACCAGCAGTTATAAGCCACAAATATTACTGGTAAGGCGTTTTACCATCGCCGGTATTTTGATCTTATCGTATTTTTATCAGCAATGGTTTGGTCATGGCAAAGCACTAGCCAGCATGGGGTTAGTTGCATTTTCTTTGGTAACGCAATTATTACCCGCCATTGTGGGCGGCCTATACTGGCGCAAAGGCCATGCCTACGGTGTTTATGCTGGTTTATTAGCGGGGTTAATTTGTTGGATATTATTTCTAATGTTACCTATTTTAGATGCAGGTAATACACTTGACACCGAACTACAACAAACCCTTATTACCCGCGGCACACTGATCGCTTTATTTGCCAATATTGGCTGTTATATTAGTTTTTCACTGGGAGCTGATGAGCGGTTAATTGATAAAATTCAAGCAGCAGCATTCGTTAATCCCAAGGAGCAAGCAGTACTTGCAAGACGTTTAAACAAAAACGTGAAAGCCACGGTATACGATTTTAAAGTACTGTTACAAACCTTTTTAGGAGTCCAGCGTAGCCAACAAGTATTGACGCATTTTTCACTGACTCACCAACTCGGAGAAAATAACACTCACCCCGATCCTGAGTTTATAGCTTACTGCGAACGCGCCTTGACCGGTGTATTAGGCGCCTCTTCAGCGCAAGCTTTGATCCACACTGTAGCGTCGGGCAAGCGAATGGCATTTGAAGAAGTGGTTAACTTTTTTGATGAAACAACGCAAGCACTACAGTTTAACCAAAACCTGTTGTTCACCTCTTTAGAGAATCTCAGTCATGGTATTTCAGTTGTTGATAAAGAGCTTAATCTTGTTGCGTGGAATAAGCGCTACGCAGAGATGTTTAATTACCCCGAAGGATTTTTAGAAGTAGGTCAACCGATTGAGCAAATTATTCGTTACAATGCGGAGCGCGGCGAATGTGGCCCTGGTGAAATAGAACGCCAAGTAGAAAAGCGCGTACAACATTTAAAAAATGGTAGTTCGCATCACTTTATCCGTCACCGTCGTAACGGCCTAGTGTACGAAATGACCGGTAACCCACTGCCTGATGGCGGCTTTGTTACTAGCTTTTCAGATATTACCACTCACATTGCCACACAAAATGCACTTGAAGAAGTGAATATGGATTTGGAAAATCGTATTGAAGCGCGTACCCAAGAAATTCGAACTATCAATAAAGATCTCGAAGCACAAATAGAAAGCCGCGTACAAACAGAGCAAGCACTCACTTTAGCAAAACGAGAAGCAGAGCAAGCCAATGACAGTAAAACCCGCTTTTTAGCTTTAGCAAGTCACGATATTTTGCAACCGCTCAACGCCGCGCGTTTATACCTTGCTGCGATAGATGAAAAATCCCTCGCTGATAATAATATCAATAACTTCGAAAAGCTCGGTGCCAGCCTCGATTCAACAGTGCATTTAATGTCAGCCCTATTAGAAATTGCCAAACTTGAACAAGGTGCGATGACCCCCACCCCTCGCCACTTTAGTATTGATGATATCCTCGCACCACTGCGTAATGAATACGCCATTTTAACAAGCGAAAAAGGCCTCAAGCTCACAGTGCGCAGCGGACAGCATATTGTCCACAGTGATATCACCTATCTACGGCGAATTGTGCAGAACTTAGTATCAAATGCAGTTAAATACACCAATACGGGCAAAGTATTAGTAGCGTGTCGTAAACGCAAACATCACCTGCGCATTGAAGTGTGGGACACCGGCCCTGGCATTAGCGAGGTAGAGCAAGCAAAAATATTTAACGACTTCTACCGCGTAGAGGCCTCTGACAATAAAGGCGTTGGCCTTGGCCTTAGCGTAGTAAAGCGTATGGTAGATTTACTGTCGATTCGCTTAGATGTGCGCTCAACTCCGCAAAGAGGTAGCTGCTTTAGTATTGAAGTCCCTTATGGCGAAAGCCAATTTGTTCAGCAAAAACACGTTACCAATAGCTTGTTTGAAGAGCGCTCTGCAATGAATATCGTTGCCGTTGATGACGACCCTGAAAACCTAAACGCCATGGCCAGTTTATTACAAAAGTGGCAAGCTAATTATCAGTTGTTTGATCAAGTTGAAGGCGTACTCGCATACGCAAATGAACACAGCGCACCGGATGTGATATTAATGGATTATCAGTTAGGCCATGAACACGATGGTATTACATTAATTAAAGCCCTGCGGGAAATTTGGCAAACCAAAGTACCGGCAATTTTAATCACCGCAGTACGCGACGTAGAGCTAAAACAAGCGACTAAAGCCGCTGATATTCATTACTTGTCTAAACCAATCAAGCCAGGGAAATTAAAAGCACTGCTAAACCATAGTACGTGAAGGGAAAGGTGCTAGGTGCTAGGTGCTAGGTGCTAGGCAAAAGGTTAGAACAGATTGGCGTTAAACAACATAACTAAGTACACCCAACAATCTTATTGGGTGTACTGCTTGAGTTAAATTACCCCGCTGGTGCTTTACTCCTGAGCTTTTGAAACAGCCAGCTTAGGCCAACGAGCGACAGGCCTAAACCAATAAATGATACAGCTTTGAGCAAGCCGGTCAGGCTTGCCATATCAATTAAGAATACCTTCACGATAACCGCGCCGAGAATGCCTAAGCCGACTTTTTGTAGTAGCAACTGTTGTTTTAAATGCCCGGTAATGACCACCAACGCGCCAAGTAATAACCAAATGATCGAATAGCTGTATAGCTCGGCGTCACTGGTCGCTTTATCAAGATAAATGAACCCGCCTTGCCAATATTGGCGGATCAATGTGTTGATAGCTAACACTGCTAATAAGCCTGATGCACCCAGTACTATTTGACTAAACTTAGCATTAAGTGGTTTAACTAATTTAGCCAACCACAGTGTAAGAATACTTGGTACGAGCCAGGTTAATAACAGCCAATTAAATAATGGCATTTCACCAACGTAAAGGCGTATAAATAGTGGATTTTCATACAATGCTGTACTTATCAACAACAAGCCAGCGAGTCCCGCAAGTGCAAGCCCTGCAATGCGATAAAGTTTACCCAGTTGCCCTGCGCTGCGTGACCGATGCAAATAAACGCAGCCAAGTGCTAACCAATTACAACTGAGTAATACCTGCTCATAAAAGCTTAAAGAAGTAAGCTGTGGATAATGCCCGACTAGTTGATAGCTGGTCTCGGTGGTGATAAATAATGCTAAGCAATGTAATGCAGCCCCTTCGAGCCAAATTTTCATATCTGTTTGTTGCCACTGTTTTGCGGCAAACCAAAATAACCCAACCGCTGATGGATACACAATTGCGCTCCAATGCATTGAAAATATGGTTAGATCAAAATAATGTGCAGTCCACGGTGCAAAGGTTAGCCTTGCCAGCACCACAGCCACCAGCACTTTAATAGGCCAATGCGGCATAGGCACATCATGGCGTTTCACCAGATAGCTAATAACCAACACTTGAGCAGCCAGTGCGAGGGTTAACCCGCTATCGGTTAATAACATAGTTAAACAAAGAGTTATATTAGCATTAGCGCCAACCCAATAACTAAACTGCTGCCATTGAGTGTGAGCTGTTTGTGCGCGTTTAATTAATACACCACTCGTAACTAGCAAAAATACAGTCCATAGCGGATACGCAACGCCTAAGCCTTGCTCGGGTATTATGGTATAGAGCGTTGCAATCAAGGTAAACACACTAAACGCAGCCACTAAATGAAACGTTAAACGTTTATAGTAACGCGCGCCAAAATAAAGCCCGTATAGACAAAGCCCAACCGCGAGTAATAACCCTACGCCATACATTTCCCTAAATACAAACAAATGATCATTGCTATCGACACTATAACGTTGTTGGCTAAAGACTAATAACATCGCAATCACTAACGCCACACCTTGCCAAAGATCCCAACGACTATTTTGCAGCACTAAAAATAACAGCATGACGATTAAACACACCATCACTATTTGCCATTGTAAGCTCACCGCCTCTGTCATTATCGCCAGCAATAAAGGAATTACTATCGCTAACAATAACGGATGATCCGGCTGTAATTTTAATAATCGCTGTAAACTATGTGGGCGATATTCTAATAAACGCAAAGTTAAACCTAATCGAGCTATGGCAATTAAACCAATAATAGAGAGCAGTGCAAAACCACCAACAATCCAATATTGCTGCGTATTGATTACACTCAGTGCCACCCAATACCAGCCAATATGCCCAGCCCATAGTAAATACCACAGCCAATTACGTTTTACTTTTTGCGCCACTAATACCGCAGCAAAAGTGATAAAGCCAATGTACATCAGTAAAGCAGCTAAATTACCACTGCCAGTATTAACCCAAATCGGCACGCTGTAAGCGCCAACTATGCCAAGCACGGCCAATAAAGGCCCTAAACGCAGCGCCATAGAGCTTGCGGCCAGTGCAATTACTGCCAGCATCACAAACGCCACGGTTGGGCTTAACATGGCATAGCTTGAATAAGCTAATAACGTTAATGCAAAGCAGCTAATAAACCCGCCACCTGCAAGTGCTGCAGGCACGTAATTATTAAAGCCTTCGAAGACAATACCTTTTCTATGTAAATACTCGGCACCGGCAATTAATGCGACACCAAATAAGCCCCCTAAGGTGAGTCGTAAGCTTGGTGATAATAAGCCGGCATCAAGACTGTATTTTGCCAAAAATATACCACCAAAGGCCAGCGCGACGCCGCCAATCCAGGTCATCCAATTTTCTTGGAACTGTGTTTTTAATTTACTAAAGAAAATATCAATAACTGAGGGAGAAGCTTGTTTCGGGCGAGAAGTTGTTATTATAGTCGGTGCGGTGTTTACGTATTTTTTTACCGATGGTTGCTGATGTAAAGTTGCCTCAGCTTGGGATGATCGTTCTAGCGTAAACGGATGATCTACTTGCGGCTCAGTTATATTAGCAGCAATGTCTAGCGACACTTGATGCTGCCCGGTATTGTCTACCATGACTCCACGCAGTTGTTTTTTTAACATCGCAATATCTTGCTTTAACGTACTTATTTGCGTTAAAGCAATAAAACCGGCAATAGAGCCTGCGACTACAACTAACGATAAAATGACTATGAGCCCTAAAACATCGTCCATTTTTCAATCCTTGACTGCTTTTAATATTCCCTTATAACGTAAAGCGTATTGAAAATATACCCAAAAATCTCAGCCTCGCTATTACGAGGCTGAAATTAAAGTAAGATTACTCTACCGAATCAGTAACCGTTCGCTCTAGCGTCATTTTATAGCCAGTGCTGGTTGTTTCATCATGCTCAAGAATTAATATGTAGTTACCTTCTTGGCTAAAGTCCATATCGCCTTGTTGCATGAGTACAATTTGCTGGCCATTATCTTCATAAAGCACATAAGTGGTGTAAATTTCATTATCGACAACCTGATCTTCTTGATCATACTGATCGATGCCATCAATAATATTTTTAGCATCATCTACGGTTTCACCATTGAGGGTAAATACCACATCAACGTCAGTAATATTTTGCCCTGCGTAACTATCAATTAAGTTAACGACTGTTACCTTATGACTGTAGCTACTTGGCGTTAAGGTTTCTTTTACTGTCATCATTCGCGGGCCGTAATCTTTATCTTTATAAAAAACACCAACATTACTTTGCTCGCGCTCAAGGGTTAGTAAAAAGTTATCAACAATTGCATTTCCTTGCTCATCTAACATAGCAATACTGTAACTGTTTGGAGCAAGCTCAATGTAGTTTGAGTAGCTGTCATTAGCGGTTACTTGCGAAGTGCTGCTTGCGCTCCCCCGCGTTGCACTAAAGCTAGTTTGCGGGTAATCATCAATAGTATTGATAAAACGCAATTGCCCTTGGGCATTTTGATGTTTGAGCGTGGTTACGGTATTGCTTGAAGTAACGAGATCTAGCGTAATACCATGTTCTTCAGTGGCGTAACTTGATCTGATCATCGCAACATAACTGGCATCATCATTTAGGTAAATCGAAGCAGACTCAAATAGCACATCAGTACTGCCGCTTTGAGTTAAATACAGTGTGTAATATCCTTCATCAAAGCTTTGCAGTGCCAGTTCGTTTAAATACCGTGGTGATGCAATTAACTCAGCGGTTTCAAATAAGCCATCATCATTTGCTAAATACACATCAAAACTAATGTCTTCTCCGGCAATATTAAAGAAGCCTAAATTAATAGCCCCTTCATCACTGCCGGTTGGTACACTTAACTCACTGAATGTTGGCTCTGAAAAATCGCCATTCATCACCCATAATTGGGTCATGTCGTCTTTTACCGAAACTGCTTTTTCACTGATCGTTATATAGCTGTCGTTTGCATCAAGGTACTTAAAGCTCACATCATAGTTATTAGTACTGTAATTATGACGAGTGGTAACGCCACCAAAATCAGTGCCTGAGCGCTCAGCATCTTCGATAAATAAACGGGTGTACGGGCTATTATAAGAGCCATTGTATAATTGGATATAACCACTTTTACTCGAGCTTGAGTCATCGCCAGAGCACGCAGTAAGGGTTGCAAGTAAAGAGGTTGTTAGTGCAGTTTTAAATAACGGGCCACGCATGTAATCAATTCCTTATTGTTAATAGTTTAAATTTGACCATTAACAAAAGCAATAATTCCATGATTTACAAAGCATTACCTCAACTTACAAATGTTTACGTAACCGTAAATAAATGTACAAATATGCAATAAAATGCACAATTTTACACATTAAAACAACAAAAAACCAGCGTAGTTACACTGGCTTTTATGCAAAATATAAGTTTATCGAGTGCGTTTAGAAAAACTAAAACTACCTTCATCAATAATACTGCCCGTTAAATCTCGTGGCGTGGTATAAAAGCTCACATCAAGCTTATTGGCTTGATTATCCAAACTGATATGACTAAACCCCCATACAAAGCTTTTTGACCAAAGCAAATCATATTCAGGATATTGGCGTTCTTGAAACTGTGCAAACGGGGTATGTTTACCACGCATTTTAGACGCAGCGCCAGAAATGATCAGCGGCAATTTGCCAACGCTATTACCGGTATCAAACTTTGAGCAATCATCGGTTAGTAACTCTAAGTCATGCTCGTGGCCGGCAATATAACCATCTGCATATTTGCAAAGAGTTGGCATTAGTAATTTACGCAGTACGTGGCCTTCACTATATTTAGTGCCCCCAATTGACCATAAAATATGATGCCCATAAACCAGTTTCCATTTAGCAGTCGAGTTTGCAATGCCTTGTTTAAGCCATATAAGCTGAGCTAGGTCTTCATCATTTTGTGGCCCTTCATGGGGGTCATGTACTTCAAGAACTGCGCGGCCATCACGTATTGCTTGTTGCTCATCTGCTTCGCTGCCATCTGGGTTTAGCGGCACATCATAATAACTTTGCCCTGCCAGTAACATATTGGTATCGAGTACAAAAAACTCTACATCGTTACCCGGCTCACCCATTTTGTAGCTATAGTAGCCTTTTTCGTCTAGGTGAAAGTTCGCTTGCTCTGCCATCCATTGCGTTTGTACCGCTACGCCTTTGCGCGAGCTTTTCCAATCATGATTACCTAATGCGGAATACACCACTAAATTAGGCTCAGCTTTAAATAATGGCTCAAGCGGCGCATACACTAAGTCGTGTAAACGTTTTTGGTCGTCTTTACCATCATTAGCATCGGCACCATCAGGGTATACGTTATCACCGAGCTGAATAGCAAATTGGCACGCTTTTGTTTCACACAATTTTGCCATTGCGATCCCCACAGCCTGAGCACCCCCTTGCTCTGTAGCAATCTCAGTGCCTGGATAAATATATATTGGTGCATGGTCAAATTCATCGCGAGGGCGATAATCTTCTAACCAATCAGCAAGCTCTGCGGCTATAAACTGTTGCTTGTTTTTAGGGTTGGTTATGTGTTTAGTTTTTGGATAGTCAACATGATAACCACCATCACCAAAAGCTAAAAACTCAATCTTGTCGGAGGCTTTTTTACTGGTACTTGCGACGTCAGTACTGCTTTGTTTGTTACTTTGAGCTGTGCAACCAACCGTTGCTAAACATGCGGTTAGTGCAATATACAAAATAGTTTTATTAATCATAATACCCTCAACAATGAGCCTACTGTTAAGCAGGCTCATATGTTCACCTTACAAAGAAGAAAACGTAAAACCTAGCTCAAATGTACGACCGTAAGATTCGTACTGGTAGTTGTAACGTTTTTCGCCGTGGTACAAGTACATTGGCTCATCTGTTAGGTTGGTAGCATTGAAATACACGTTCATATTATCGTTTAAGTAATATTTACTGCTGAAATCCAATTGCATGTGGCTATCTTCATAAACCGCCATATCAGCATCATCAAACTGGAAACTCTCACTCTTATATGATGCGCTTAAACGAGTGCTAATAGCATGATTTTCAAAGCCAACAATGATATTTGCCACTGTGTCTGCTTGATTTGGTAATTTTTCATCCGCATCAATAAAGGTTCCGTTTGCACCAAGCACAAATCCTGATTTAAAGGTTTTGTTCCAGTTTAGCTCGATCCCCGTTAATGACGCTTTACCGCCATTAACCATTTGCACTACTTCGTCAAAACCATCCCAATCACCGTTATCTTGTACTTCTTGTTGAATAATAAAGTTGTCGATGTCTTTATAGAAAACACCAGCAGATAACACCCCAATGGAACCTGGGTAATATTCGATTGATGCGTCTAAGTTCATTGATTCATAAGGGTCGAGAGCTGGATTACCGACTTCAGCTTTACGCTCTGTAACCATTACGCCTTCATCTTCAACTGTTTCAGTTTCAATTAATTGGTAAGCGGCCGAATCGCTAAAGGTTGGCCGCGCGATAGTATTGGTGTAAGCAAAACGGGTCACTAGTTTATCGCTGATGTTATAGCGTAAATTTAAGCTTGGTAAAAAGTAGTCATAATCTTTACTTACTTGCCAAGGCGTTGTGGTAACAGTTTCTGTATCACTTACTTTATCGACTACTAAGTCAACTTGGTTACCTTGCGTTTCAAACTTAGTACCTTCATAACGCACGCCCGCGACAACATGTAACTTATCAATATCCATGCTAACCATCGCATAAGCGGCGGTAATATCTTCATTACTTACATAACTTTGACCATCAGATTCAACTTGTGACTCATTACTATTGAAAGCAAACGCCTCTTTATTTTTTCTCACAAAGGCTTGAATCGCGCCGCGATCAAGACCCGGTCCAAAACTTCCCAAATCAAAGTCAGGTGCAGGCGCGACAAAGTCGCTACCAAGAGCATCTAAAAAGTCGCCATCATAAATAGCAACCTTTACATCATTACGCTTTTCGCGATTTTGATGTTTAAAACCAAACTTAAATTCACCATTATTATTTTGCCACACAAAATCACGGCTGAAGTCGAGTTTAAAGCTAAGCTCTTCGTCTTCACTAAGGTTATTGGCCGCTTCAATTTTATCCATCTCAAACAGGCTTAAATCGTGGGCATTAGTCGATTGGCTTAATAATGGAGTATCAACGCGCGCAATGTAGCCCATATCAATATCTTTACCAGCAAAGGTCACATCTAAGCGGTTTGGCTCTTTTTCTTCTGATTTAGAATAACCAACATTATATTCAACAAACCAATTATCTAATTGATTTTCACCACCAAGTACCAGTGAAAGAATACTTTGTTCTTCATAACGGTCTTTGGTATCGCGGTCCATTTCTGCACCACTAAAGTTTGCACCGCTCTCGTTGCTATCTAATAGTTTGCCATCGCTAAACTTATACTCATTACGTTGGCGATACTCATCATCAGAAAAGTCACTATATAGTGTGCGTAAATAATATTTATCAGTGGCGCCGCTGTGTAAATCTAAATTAAGTGCTGCACCTAAACGCTCACGGGTAATTTGATACTGGCGTTGCTCAATTTCTTCAGCGCCAAATAATGAGACCTTGTCGCCAGTTGCTGCATCTTCAACATCAAATTCACTCCAACCACCGTCGGTCTCCATATTACGTGAACCAAAATCACGCTTAAACCAAGAAATAGCTGTTGCTACACCTAGATCAAGACCACCATCAAGCTCATAAACATTAGTGTAACTACCTGAAAGCTTCGGGCTAGTTTTTGACTCTAATTCGTTATATGAGCCCTGTGCAGTAAAACTATAGCTTTCACCTGCTTTATCAAAGGCACTTAAGCTTTTTACTTCGATAGAGCCACCAATAGCACTGGCATCCATGTCTGGGGTAACAGTTTTACTTACTTCTAAACTTTGAATTAGTTCACTTGGCAATACATCCATCGCCACAGAGCGAACACCGGCCTCAGGCGACGGCACATTTAAGCCATTAACCGTAACGTTGTTTAAATTTGGATCAATACCGCGAATACCAACAAATCGCCCTTCACCTTGGTCGCGAGCGATAAAAATACCCGGTAAACGCTGTAATGCTTCTGCTGCGTTTTGATCAGGGAACTGGCCAATCGAGTCTGCACTGACTACCGATTTTAAATTAGTTGCGTTTTTTTGACGGTTAATTGCGCCTGCTTGGCCAGCACTTTGGCCATAAACAATGATATTGTCGATGGCTTCTTGTTGCTCACCAATAATAATTTGTTGTGTAAAAACTTGTGAATCAACCACCGTAATTTTTTGTTCTACCGATGGTGCACCAATGTAATCAACCACTAGGGTGTAATCACCCGCTGGCAACTTATTAAATGAAAAAGAACCATCGCGGTTACTTACCGTATTTAAGTTTAACTCTTTAACCGATACTTTCGCGCCGCCAAAATACACACTTTGGCTGGCATCAGTGATGCGACCTTGCACACGACCATCCGCTAAGGCTGGGGTCGCATATAAAATACCACAACACGCTAATGCAATACTCGATTTGATAAAAGGGTTCATAATTGTTCTCTTGGTTGCTGCTAATGATTTTGATTGTTTACTTGGCCATGCTTGGCTCGCAGCAACACCCTAAAGGGCAATCATGAAAGAAATATGTCAGTACCCGTTACACCCTTGATAATTAGCCGTTGTATGAGCATTTTAAGTAGTTAAATACGGTAAAATGAGCTGATTTGACCCCCTGTTTTTGTGGTTTTTTAATTCAAAAATCAACAATAATCCGTTTGAAAAGTTGCCACCGTAAAAAATATGTCATCACTGTGAGCTAATCTGACCCTAGTGGTGTTTAAGCTGTTTGCTTATTCTGCCTATCAAATATACCTATTGAGCTGACAATGAATTTATCGTTTTTAAAATTACATCGCTCATTACTGCTTATCTTAGTGGTGATGTTAACCAGCGTATTAACCCTGACACTTAGCTACGGCCACTACAAAGGCCATAGCCAGATCGACTGGTTTGATGTCGGTGGCGAAGGCGGTATTACTGCCATGACCCTGCTATGGATCTTTTTTATTCTATTAAGTAGACCAAAGGGACGAGTAACTAACTTATTATTCTCAGGCCTTGCGATTATGAACTTATCGATGACCCTCGATTTTATTGATGAATTTGTATATTACAGCGATGAACAAGCATGGCTCAGTACCATTGAATCTATTCCCGCACCATTTGGGATGATTTTAATGACCATGGCTTTGTATCATTGGCACCAAGAGCAAATGACCATTAATCAACAATTACGTAATCGCGAGCGCTTTTATCGAGAGCATCAACTCAGTGATGCTATCAGCGGCCTAGCTAGCGCCGATTATATGAAAAGCCAGATCAACCGCGAGCTAAATTTGCTCCATCATAGCCTGCATGGATTTTCATTACTGATGTTAGATATTGCTCAATTTGATCGGTTTAATCGTCAATTCGGTGATGCAGAAGGCGATAAGCTGTTACAAGAGTTTGCTCAAGTGATCACCTTGAATGTACGTGAACAAGATTTAGTCTGCCGTTACGCCAGTGATTGCTTTATTGTCATGTTACCCAATACCGAACTCGCTGTTGCAGAGCGGCTAAGCGTATCGTTAGTCAGTGCTTTAGAAGCGTTTTCGTTTAATAGCAGCGACAAAGCTGTGAGCTACAAACAAAAAGTACACACCAGTTTAGTAGCTGCAACGCACCGTGATTCGACCTCTGGTTTACTCAGTCAATTGCATCAAAAATTACTAACGAACAAAAACTTACATGGACATACTGCGTGAGTGCAAACCTTAGCAACAGCAGTTATATCGACTCTCCTTATCAAGGTTTACAGTCATGGGCGGCGCAATTAGTGGATTTAGCCAAGCACCGAGGGGTACACCCTGATAAGTTACTCAAAGGGACTCGATTATTTTATCAAGATTTTGCAGCTGGAACGGCTTCGATCAGTGTTGAGCAATTTTATCGATTACAAGAAAACTGTCGTCAATTTGATAATCAACACCAACTCAGTTTTTTACTAGGGCGAAAACTACTTAATCACAATCCGTTATATAGCGCATTTTCTCAAGCAGAAAGTTTACGCACACTGCAAAAACTACTCACACGCACTCCTTTACATGGCTTTAACTTATTTAATGCCGAACATAAATACCATCAAGGCCGACATTACTTCATTATCAACCTCAGCTTCGGGGCAATAAATGCAGCCGTTGAACAATTTTGCTGCGAATTATTTGCCAGTTTTATCGCTGCAACATGTAAATGGCGAATAGGTAATAACAGCGATTTATGTTTTTCGTTTCCCTATGCGCAGCCCTCACACATAGAGCAATATCAAACTAACCTACAAGCCAACTGCAAGTTTTCACAACAATTATTTATGGTCAGTATTAGTGATGAACTTTATAACAAACACTTAATAGATAGCTGTCCGAGCCTGCTGCAGCAATCATTAGCAACCATAAAGCAGCACCCTTTACCCGCTGCGCCTTGGCTGCAATTAGTGCGCAATCATATTGGCGCTCAACCACAACAAAACCTCGAAACAGTTGCCCAGCATTTCGCTATGAGCCCCGCCACTTTTAAGCGAAAACTAAAACAACATCATACTCGTTTTAGCGCCTTGCAAGATTGTATCAATCGCCAAACCGCGGTGTTTAATATCGCCACTTTAGCGCAAAGTAACGAAACCCTAGCAGGCGAACTTAACTTTAGCGACTTAACTAACTTTCGCCGCGCATTTAAACGCTGGACTGGGACGACTCCCTCACAGCTGAGAGAATTGATTAACGAACATTAAGTTAACACTTGTAATTAAAGTCCCGCAAATGTACCTTATTAATTGAAATATCGAAATAAGGAAGATCGATGCAGGCATCATTAGAAGATCTAATCAATGGCTGGCAAAATGGTTGCCCGCAAAGTGCTGATGAACTTAAAGCTCGGCTTTACTACCACCTGAAACAAGTTTGTCATGTACATTTAGAAGGTTACCGTAATGAAATCGATTCAACCTATGTATTGCAGCACTTACCGCATACTGGATCGCTACTACATCAATCACTTATTGAATTAATCCCGCCACAACAAAGCATTAATCACCAAACACAATTTAATACTTATTTAAGTGTATTTATCCGTAATATTTTACGCGATGAAATTCGCAAGTTTCAAACTCTCAAACGCACTCCTAACGCAGAAAAAATCCAGCAACAAAACGATCAACTAAAACACCAAGAGGATTTTTTAGCATTAGATAGCGCCCTAAATCATCTAGAAAAAAATCATCCGCAAAAAGCTCAAATATTCTCTCAACATTACTTTTTGGGCCTAGATACTAAAGTGCTAGCTAAACAATTCAAGGTCTCACTTGCTACTATTTATCGCGAATTAGATGCTGCTAAAGCGTTTATAAAAGTGCGTATTCAAACAAATTAAGATAATTAATGAATCAATTTAAAGACGCGCTTTCGTGTTTTGAACACTTACTTACACACCATGCCAACAACTTAACCTCAGGATTGCTGCAATTACAACTATCTGATGAACAATTCATCATTGAAGTGAAGCAATTAATAAATGCACATACAAGTAATGATCAAAGCTCATTGTTTAATGACTTATTACATGGCCAATTAAATTTACTTACTAATGATCATCAGCTTTTACAACTGCAAGGCGGCGAAATAAGTCACTTTAGGTTAGAGCAATTAATTGGCTATGGGGGAATGGGTGCAGTTTACTTGGCGACTAGAAATGATGGCCAGTTAAATCAAAAGGTAGCGATTAAGTTATTTTATCCATCCATTGTACAATTACATGGACAAAAACATGTTTTACAAGAAGCGCAATATCTTGCCAAATTATCACATCCCAATATAGCTAGCGTATTAGATGTCGGTAAATGCAGTATTGGCACTTACATCATCATTCAATATATAGCCGGTGATACATTAATTAACTACGCAAAAAACCTTTCGCAAAAAGCAAGGTTAGAGGTATTTCAAAAAGTATGTGATGCCGTTGAGTATGCTCACCAAAATAGGGTGATCCATGCAGATTTAAAGCCTTCAAATATCCTAGTAGATAACAATGGTGAACCTAAACTTGTTGATTTTGGGGTTGCGCGTTCCAGTTCCATGAATCATGAAATACCATTACATAACGCATATATAAAAGCGCTTAGTCACGAGTTTGCAAGCCCAGAGCAACTGGCTGGTGAAAGCTTAACAACCCAAGCTGATATCTATAGCCTCGGGCGTATTTTAGAAAAACTACTTATACAACCTATTAGTACAGAGCTTCAAGAAATCATCAATAAATCACTGGCGCCACTACCACAGCAACGCTTTGCATCAGCAGATACATTAAAACAAAATATCGCCGCTTATCTGGCGCATCGTCCATTACTTTGGTTTAAACACTCAAAAACATATATATTAGGTAAGTTTATAAGACGCTCCCCTCTTACTGCTGCTCTAATAACCTCAACTATCGCTTTTTTGGGTGTCGCCTGTATTAGCTTATTTCTTTATCAAGATGAACAAAAGCAAGCCGCAAAGCAACAGTATGAACTGCTCAACTTTTATCAAAACTTACTAATTAGCAGCACACCGCTAGCGCCGCAAGGTGCAAAACTGTCGGTATCGGCCTTGTTACTTGCTGGTGTTGAACAAGTAATGCAGAGTCAATTAAGCCCAAAAAACCAACAAAGCGTACTCTTAACCGTTGCCCAAAGCTTATACTTGCATGGAAATTTTACAGCAGCTTTAGATATATTGGCGTTGTGCGATAGTTCGATTGACATGCAAATATTAAAAATTAAAAGTTTAATTAAATTAAATCAACAACAAAAAGCACGAATTCTTTGGCAAAAACTATCGCAGCAAAACCCTCAAAACAGCAACATTAAATTGCTTGGTTGGCTTACTAAAGATAGCTATTTAGCTGGTGACATAAAGCAGATCAAAATAGCTTTTCAAAATAGCGATGCATCCGAACTAAAACTGGAATTATTAATACATATTTTTACTCATCGTGATAATCACCCTATACTCAGCCGTCAATTAATTCTCGAGAATGAAAATACGACAGCAACGTCTGCCTCGCAAAAAGCATGGCAATCGTTAATGAAAAGCAGCCTACTGATAGAAGATAATCAAATAGACCAAGCAATTAAGTTACTAGACTCAACATTAAAAAATGCTGCGAATAACTACCACCCACTACATTGTGAGCTCGCAAAATTAAACCATTTTGCGGCAAATTCATATGCTCAAGCAGGTGCACAACTTGCGCAAGAACAAGCCCTGAATAAAGCCATGTTTATCTATCAACAGCTACTCCCAAACTTTGAACATGAACTTAGTACTGTACTATATGAGCAATATCAATATTACCTAAAAGAACGTGATTATTTGCAAGCAAATAACTTTTTAAATAAACAGCTACTACATTGTTCGACAAGTGATCAAAAATGCATGAAGGGGCGTTATGAAAGTACCATGCTAGGTTTAAGTTTGCGTAAGTACTCACAAACCTTAAAGAATGCAGAGCTATGGCTTGCCAATGGTACACAACAATCAAGCCAATATTACGATATCACCTTAGCAAAATACACGGCGCAATATGAACAAAATACACTGAATAAAACAGCATTATTTGATATTGACCTAACACAACTAAGCAAGCAACAGCAAGTTCAATGGTTAGAGCTTGTGATAAAAACAAATATGTTTAATACTTTAACTTCACAGCAAATGCAGCAGCTCATTGTTTATGCTAAATCAAACTCTCCCTTGGCATTTGAATTAATAGCGACTATTAATAAGCTAAACAATAATCCACACACACAGTGGTTAGCACAACTCGAAAAGCAAAACCATATATCACACTCCACAAAGAACCAATTTAGCCCTGCCAGAGATATCAACGCGATAAGTGAAACAAAGCGAGTTAGCTCGATCACGGCCCCTAAACATGCAAGCCAACTAAAAATAGGCTCTGAATTTACGATTGAATGGGATAGCAAACGATTAATTGGCAATACGATAAGTGTATTAGTCAATCATACCGTCAACTATAAAGTTAACAGCTTTGATGATTTTAATAATTTGAAGAAAATTGATTGGCACCCAGCGGCAACTAATTTAAAAAACACGGGAACAGCCCAAATTGACCCTTATCATTTTATGGCCAATGGCACAAATCGCTTTAAACTTATGCTCATCAGCGATTTAGGCTATTGGAGCCTATCTGATGGTTTCTTTAGTATTGCTTCAGGTAAAACTGTTGATAACGGTTTAGAGCACTTTTTACTAAAAGACAAATTGGTTACAACTATTATCACACCTAAAGCCCTTGATATTTACCCTGTAGGTCAGCAAAAAACGATAACCTGGAACGCCAATAAACTCTACGGACAAACCGTTGCTATGTATGTTCTGCATGATGACTCTCGCGGAATTGGCGATAAGCAACAAGTGGATTTAAATATCGTGAATAATAGGCGCTGGTACCAGTTCGCTGAAGAACTGCCAAATACAGGAGAGTTTAACTTAGACCCTGCACTATTTAATGGCCGAGGTAACAATTATAAAATTTTAATCGTCTCTGATCTGGGTTACTGGAGTGTTTCTGATAAACGGTTCTCAGTGGTAAACCCGTTGTAATTTTAGTTAAAGCAATCGCACACTAGTGCGACTGCTTTACTTTAACTTTACTTAACCACGCCACTATTTTGATTATCCCGGTGAATTTTAGACCAAGTATTAGGCATTAAACCTGTGCTGTCGGTTTGAATAGCCACAAGCTTACCTGTTGCACTTGCGGCCGATACATTACTTTCAGATAAAGTACCTATGTATAAAACCCCCTGACTATCGATAGCTGGAGAAGACCAAGTTACATTTGCTTTTAAATCATATTGCCATGCAAGCGTGCCATCTGGTTTATATGTATAAAGTAAATTACTTTCTGAAGAAAAGTACACATTACCATTATCGCCAATGGTAGGAGACACATAAACATCACCGGTAATTGCCACTTGCCATTTTATACTTTTATCATTGATATCGAGTGCGTAAAACTCACTATCATCATTATTTTTTGTACCAAAATAAATCGTACTACGCGACTCATCTATCGCTACCGATGAGCGAATGTATGGCGCCTCGAACACCTGCGGGTTTGGTAACTCAAACTGCCAACGAAGATCCAAATTATCATCAAAGCTGTATAAAACTCCGGCTTCAGACCCAAAGTAAATATTATTGTTAGAATCAATAGCTGGAGTAGAGTAAACCAAGTCACCTTCAAAGGTGTCTATATCTTTGAATTCGCCAACTAACTCATAACTATTTAAATCAAGCTTAAGTACGCGCCCTTCATCATAAAATACCAATTCTCCATTGTGATTTACCGCTCCATTTACAAATCGGTCTTGTCGCTCTGCACAGTTACATAAACGCTCAAACAAGCTCTCACCCGTTTGCGCATTAAAAGCGCGGATATCTAAACCGGTATATATAACTTGGCCTTCAAAAGCCGCAACCTTGGTTAAACCAGAACCTGTTTGAAAGCCATAATCAGATACGCGTTGACGCCACATTTGCTCGCCGCTACTATTTAGAGCTACTAAATCGCGATATGCTTTTTCAAACTCACCTACTCGCTTATCAACAGTGAAATAAATATTTTCATTATGTACAACAGGGCTTGAACGCACTTCTTCACCATTAGGCAAAGTGTAACGCCACTTTTCACTGCCATTGCGGTTATAAGCTACCATCAAATCACTGCCTGCGGGGTCATTGCGTACATTCTTAGCTGTGCCTATATAAATTGTTTGCTCATCAGCACTAAGTGCCGGTGACGAGTAATAAGCAAAGCTTGTTGTTGGTAATAATTTTTCCCACACTAAGCGCGACGCTTCTACTTTATCTGGCTGTTTATCTGCATCAGATTTTGTAGTTTGTGAGTCATCGCTACCACCTCCACAAGCAGATAGAAGAAGACTGAACGTGAATAAAATTGATGTTTTAACTTTAGGTGATTCAAACTGTAACTTCATGTAATTCCTTAGATAGTTATTATTTATAGCTAAATAAATTTTACGAAGAAATCACAACAATGACAGACACGAATAGCAGTTAAATTTTTCTCATAAATTTAAAATATTTTTATCTGTCTTAATGGCGTTACTAAATCGTTGAGACGAATTACTTATTCTTAGCGTCTGGTATTGCCTCTACAGGCACGCAACTATTAGGGTCTAGCTCAAAGCCCTCGTGCAATGCATTTTGCATTTTAGCTAAAAACGCTTTACTTAAAGGCTCACGTGCCGTGATTGAATGATATTCAACCTCTCCTTTATGTGTACATTTATAAGGATATACATACTGATTTTCATCAATCTCTGCAGATGGGTCACTCATCGCGCACCCTGGTAAAACACCAACCATCAAACAACAAAAAATTAAACGAGCCACAATCACCTCCATACAACACCATAACAGCGGGTTTACCCCCGTTCTTTTAAGGGTTTACCCCGCGTCGGCCTTATAACCTAACATTTACACATTTTACGTGATATAAAATCTCTGCGACGGTAATTTTGCAGGCCACTAAAACGAATAAAAGCGCGATAAAAATTATCGCGCTTTATTTTTGTTAAAACTAAAAGATTGTAAGTGGAGTTAACGCTGTGCGCTTTCTCTTAATGCATTTGTGTTGTTAACAAAATCTTTTGCTTTTTGCTGATCAAATAAGAAATAGTTAAAATCTTTACTGCTATTTCCTACATCATTAGTAATAATAATATTAAACTCATCAGTCACTAACGATAAGTACATTGTATTTTGATCATCAGGGAAGCTAATCATGCCTGTGTCATCAACACTGTAATCAAGCTCTGTATTAATGGTTGTGAAACTTTCATCACTATAAATTGTGATTTTATCTTCATCAAACTTCAAATAACTAACCACCCACTGATCATCTTGATCTCGGTCAACCATATATATATCGCGCCCGATTAAATGTTCGACGTTACTTACTGGTTTATTGTCGGCAACAATACTCATGTATTCTTTGGCATCGTTTTCGCTAGTAAAATGCGGCCAAATATGCTCTTCAAAAGTAGCAATTACCACATTACTCGAGCCAATTAATAAACTATAATTAGCCCCATACATTAATGATGAACCATCGCGTAATATTAATTGATTATCAGAAAATATCTGGTAAGTCCCTGTTGATAGGTTGTTATCTTGATAATATTGAAATGAGTTATTGTCATCAAAATGAAAATAACCAAGCTCGCCTTCCACTTTATAATCATGATCTGTAAAATACAAACGCTTACCCAAGTAGTTATTAGGGCTAATTAGGCCAGTCAAAGAAACAGGGGGCTGATAGCCTATCTGTTGTAAAATTTCATCAGGTAGTGGAGACGAAATAGGCCGCTCAGTTGCTCGATTAAACTTGCGATTATCGAACGTTTTCTCTCTTGGTTCCTCACCTTGGCTATAGGTAAATTGATGCATGTTATTTACATAAATAGTATCTTCGATCTGTTCAATTAGCTTCCATTGCCGAGTATTCCACAACCAGCAATTAGGATCTTGCTCAACGTAGTAACAATCATCTCGTCCATTTAGGTTTCGCGTTATTGTAAGAATGTCATCATCAAGATGCCAGTTACCAGCATAAATTCGACTTTCAGCAACTGATAATTGCCCATCCTCATTGCTGTCGTACACACTCATCGAAATAGCTTTGCCATCAGGCCAAAGCTCAAACCAAAACTCATCTAAACTCTTACCATCAAAGTTGTAGCTATATATTCCAGGGATTGTTGCAATATTGAATGTCTCTGATTCGTCGATAATACTGCCAGTACCTACACTCGCATTTTTAATTCCGTCAAATTCACTAAATGCAGCAAACGTTGCAATATCACCATCACTTGTTAATTGCCTAAATAGTATTGTTTCATTATCGTAATCACTCAGTGTGATATGTAATGACTGTTTGTTATTATCTTCTATCATTCGCCAAGTAATAGGCGTATTTCCAAGCTCTGAAACAGCACCTGTTCCATCGTCATTTAACATTAACGTAATCGCACCAAGAGATACTTGATCAACGAAAATATGCGGTGCAGGCAATGCAATAGGGTTTTGAGTTTGCGCGAAGGTAAAATCAACTTGCTCATTTTGAGTGAATACTTTAAGGATAGACTCGTTAGTGAGTTGATAATTTTCTAACTCACCATCTGGGTACTCTACATTTTTATACTCAGTTTCTTTGACTAAAAAACCATTTTCAGTTGCCGCAATTAACTTTAGCTCTGCTTTATAAGTAGTAACCTCTTGGCGAACCCGCTTTGTTTCACCATCAATTTCAATATCAGCAGTAGTCTGATAAGCATAAAAACCTTCAGGATTATTTAAGGTATACACATCGTTTTGATATATCCAGTCGAAGCGACCATCATAATTTTGAAGAAGGTAACGACCAGTGCCGTCGTTATCTAATTCAATAACTTGATTAATAGATAAATTGCCACGATTATAGTAAAAAGTTTTAATGTTATTAGTCTTTGTAGACTGAACAACCTTCTCATCAGCTAGCATTTCTTCTTGGGCCTGGCTAAACTCGGGCGTTTGCTCCACTTTTTTAATATACTGAGTCATTTTTTCATTATCTAAAGCCAGCTCTAAAACATTATTTACTCCCTCGGGTAAAGCAAATAATTCATTGCTCGTTGATTTGTCCAAAATAACTTTTATAGCCGTAGCAACCTTAACGAGCTCATCAGCACTAATCTCATTCGACAAGCGTTTCAAGTCTTGCTCGCTTTTAATGTCTACGAATAAATTTTCTCGCGCCAAAAGCGCCGACTTTGCTGTGGTTAGATTAGTAATATTTACCGAAAAGTCTTCGTCATTAGTAAGTACAGCGTCATCGCCCGCTTTCGTTTTTAAGCTTGCAAAGCTCATTAGTCGTGACTGCAACAAAGCGGCTTGTTGTTGCTCTTTACCCTGTGCTTCAATTGTCACCAATTGACTCATATCAGCATCATCGTCAAGTGCTAACTCTAAGCTATAATAACCATCGCTATTTGTCGTTGTCGTGAACTCTTGCGATCCTATTTTGGCTTTTATAGCCGCGTCAATTAAGGGGGAATCTGTTGCTATGCCTTCCAGTGATAATTTAACCAGCTGCTGTTGAATATCAACTACAACATTTTTTTCACTCGTTAAACCTTCACTGTCTGTAACAGTTAAATTTAAAGATATTTTTTTATCTTCGCTAACACTTGGCGCAATAAAGCTAACAGTCCCTGTATTGGTGTTCTCTAATGCAACTGACAACCCTGCATTTTGGCTCCAAAGATAAGTAACGGGGCCTTCATCTTGCACTGTGGCACTGATTGAAATAGCTTGTTTTTCAACTACTGCTGTATCGCTTACGCTAATAACTGGTGCGGTATTTATAGGCTCATCAGGGTGATCAACAAAATCAGATTCACAGCCAGACAATAAAGCCAGCGAAATAGATGCCGCAAGCATTGATTTAATTAGATTCATAAAATTATCCCTTTCGTTGTTATATTTTGTCTACCTGACGATAATAAGATAATGAACAATAAATAACCCATAACGAAATCTGTATAATAATTTCTCACAAAATTAAAATATTTTTTTATTTTCCACTTATAGCAATTTAGGTAATACTGAATTTCTCAATAAAGCCCCAGGGCAAGAGCATGAAAAAAGTCTATGATTTCAATACCTTTTCAAGGTAATCTGTACTGCGCATAGCTTTTTTCTGTTTTGCGGGCATGCCTTTATTAAAGCTTGTTTCTGCTTTTAGCTGA
>NZ_JACJFL010000003.1:0-297031 GCF_014164575.1 Pseudoalteromonas sp. SG41-1 | reverse complement strand
ACGATATTAAATAAAGTGATGACCTAGCTTTGCCTTTATTTGCCTAAAACTCCTTCCAAGCCACTGAATTCTCAGTTTTGTAACTAACAGTGTGCAAAAAAATAATGATACGGTTACCCACAACGGAAGAGGTGCTAAATTTTCTGACACAAAATATGTGTCTGTCCTTTTTATTCTACTTTTTATTCTAGAAACACTGCAAAACACGATACATTAAGAAAGGGAAGTGCTTATCCACTCAAAGACGTCACTCTAACACCTTGCAAAAAACAATTAAAACATAGCTAAGTCCTCTTTATTTTACGTGAAATAGCAGTAACTGATTGAATCAAAATAGGAACTCAGCTATGGTCGGTACATCAATAAAAATAAATTTAAAACGAGTAATTCTATAGGCTCGTTATATTTTTTATTTAATTTGGTCGTAAACTGAATTTTTTAAATACAAAAAGGGAAGGTAGAATGCATAAAACAATAAAAATAATGATTATAGGGATTACTGCTATATATATTTCAGGTTGTTCTTTCCATGCCTCAAAATATGGCGCATCGTTTGAAAATATAGAGACACTTAAAAATTATAAGGGTGTACAAGTTGCTGTTAAGCCATTTACATCAGTAAAGCCAGGACAAAGTGGCATATCATGTAGAGGAGCTGGCTCAGTTGAGACTCCTAATAAAGAGTCTTTTGAAAGTTACATTCACAGTGCATTTGTTTCAGAGTTGAAAGTTGCAGGTGTATACGAAGAGCAATCGGAGATTATTTTAAATGGACATTTTACTGAAATAGACTTCAACTCCAATATAGGCAATGGGAAATGGATGTTTGAACTTACGGCATCATCAAACAATGATAACGCTGTGAAAATATCGACCAGACATGAGTTTTCAACCAATTGGGTCGCAGATAAAGCCTGTCAACAAGTTGCTCAAGAATTTTCACCTGCTGTTCAGCTTTTGATTCGCGATTTAATTACACACCCTAAATTTAAAGAGTTAATTGCTCCTGTAAAAACAGAGCTAGTCACAAAAATATAGCATATATTGATCTTAACTACTGTCATTAGACATTAGAGTTTTTTTGGCCGTCCTCATACCGTGACGGTCAAATTTAAATCAAGTAATTGGCTTGATATATGCTCTAGCGAATTATGAAACATCTAATCAAACTATATCTTGTTTTGCTCATGATAGGCTGTGCTTCAACCATGAAGCATTAACTACCTGGAGGAAGTTCTCAACTAGAAAGGTTGTGGATTTTAACGAGAAATCTGATGTTCCAAATTGGGCTAGTAAGAATAAGAGTATAATTGAATCACATTTATTTGTTTGCGAAACTTGTTTTGGTCAAAAAGTGCAGGTACATATAAACCTTGAAGATAATGGTTATCTAAATTTTTCTAAGTTGTGTGTTCTACAGGCTAAAAATAGCTAGAAAAAGAAGCGTTAAAAGCTATTTAAGTATAGGAACCGTTTGATATTTCAAATATAAGTAAAGCAGACAAAAAAGTAGTGATAAATATAGTCTTTACCTCCGCTCCAGAAAAGAGCAGATAATCGGTTAGCCTGAGCTTTCTAATCCCTAGCCCAACAACATCTATGATGCGCTTTTAATTAACAGGAAGTGCAGTGGATGGTTCATCTTCCGTAATAAATATTATTCTAAACCTACGGTTAACTTGTTAGATAAAATCATGGTCAAAATAGACTGTCAATGAGGCAATGACAACCTTTTATATTTTACGTAAATCGAAGTAACCGATTGAATCAAAATAGGAACTTGCCTATGGTTAAACTATCAATAAAAATAAATTAAATACGAGTTATTCTACAGATTGATTATGGCTTACTAAAAATAGTTGCAAGGATGGTGAAATGGTTAGGTTTTATCTAGTACTTACTTTATTAGGCATTTTATTGCCCTATGGCGCATTTGTTCCTTGGGTAGTTACAAATGGCTTAGATCTTGGTCTCTTGTTTAATGATGCGGTGACAAATTCTATCAGCGTATTTGCTTGGCTTGATGTTGTAGTGTCTGCCGTTGTTTTGTTGGTTTTTATCATTGTCGATGGTCGCAGAAATAAAGTGACATATCGATATTTTGCTGTGCTGGGCACGTTGTTTGTGGGTGTGTCGTTTGGGCTTCCACTTTATCTTTACCTCAAAGAAAAGCAGTCCCTTGAATCACAGCCCTAACAAATAAGTTATGGCGTTAATAGTTATCTTCAAGTATCTGGCGGTTTTTATATTTTATTACTTATTGGTACTGAATTTAAAATCGCCATAATTTTCCAGATGTAAGCAATGGGACGTAGTTACTGGTGGTAGCCCTATTTTTAGCGCTATTGGTACTTCAATGGTGTTATTTATTTCGATACTAATGCCATTTATAGTGCTTTGTATCATTGATATTAAATGCAAAAAGCGGATAGAACTTTTTTACTTTTATAAATGCCATGCTGCTGGTCGGATCTGTAAAAGGCGTTAATTAAAGTAAAAAGCCTTTTTAAAATCTAAAACATAAGATTACACATTCATGGCTTTTTGTTTCCTAGCGCTATCTATTTTATGCGTTTTTCCATTTTGTAAGATAGTAATTTTACGCCAACCAATTTGGCAATACTTACTGCTGCTAAGTGTTATAACTGCCTATTATCAGGAATATATAAACTTATACGCAGTTATTGTTATTGTGTTTTATTTAGGCTTATTGCACTTTTCGGTATCTGCAACCTCTGCGTTAATACGCAGTATCTTAACGCCTTTATTTGTAATAGCCTCACTTGGTTTAGCCTTACATTGGTTCCCCGGTTTTAATAACCAGCCTATTGTTGTTAATGAACAGCTTACTAGCAATGCGATTACATTTACCCTGTATGCTAATTTCGATAAAGCATTAGCGGGTTTGATGCTGAGCGCTTATTTTTTTACAAAAAATAAAACGCTAAAACCAATAATGGTAGGGCATCCACTTTTGATTATTGCTATCACGATTTTAGCTGCACTCATCACTGCTTTAATATTGGGCCTTATGGAGTTTGCGCCTAAAGTACCCGAATTTTGGTTTTTATTTATAGCAATTAATCTATTTTTTACCTGCGTTGCAGAAGAGGCGTTATTTAGAGGGATAATACAAACTAAGCTTTCGAAAGTGATAATCTCGGCTCGGTTTGCATTACTAGCGCCTGTGGTCACTACTGGTTTATTTTCACTCGCACACTTTTCAGCTGGAGCTAGTTACATGCTAGTGGCAGCTGTTGCAGGTTTTGGCTATGGATACATTTTTTATAAAACTCAGCGTTTAGAGTGGGCTATTTTATGCCATTGGTTCGTTAATGTGTTTCACTTTTTCTTATTTACTTACCCTATGCTTGCAACACCCTCTTATTAAATAACTATATGCTATCAAGTACTGATGGTGTCATTTAGGTTCATGATTTTATGTGAAATAACTAAAGAATTTGTTCTGTGCATCACAGAAAACATTGCTATTTATTACTACGACTACTGCTTATCCGCCTCTGGGCTTACTAAAGGAAATGTCATCTACTTAAAAGCAGATTCACAACATGCCCATGATTTTTAAGGAGAAATTAGTTTCAAAGGCTGTGTTAAATATAGAAGTTAAGTACTGGGTTGAGGTAGAAAACGATCTTAATACAAAATTCGTTAATCTTCCCTGCAGTGAATAATTTACTTGAATTTATTGTGCAAATATTAGTTAGCAATAAGTGATCGAGAGTTAAACTAGCTCCCAGTCTTCGCTTACTTGAGGTTATTTGCTCAGCTTTAGAAACTCGATATAGCTCATAAGTAAGAAACGTTTAAATGTCTTTATCATGATAAAAAATAGCCTTATTTGGTAAATATCATTAAAAAAGATTCATCAGCGCGATAATGGACATTAATAAACTGCTTGACATAATATGTCGAGGTGTTTACTTTTAATACATCAAACTGAAAGGGAAGTTTAAATGGAACTTTGGAATTTTTTTACGAACTTTATCGTGCAGTCTATCGCCTTTTTTACTCAAGAAGTCGGGCTAAGCCAAGCTTTAGCTATTATTTTATTTACACTAATTGGTCGCTTAGTTTTAATGCCGATTAACTTGTTAGCGATGGCCAAAACCGTTAGTAACAAAAAGGCGATAGCTGTATTAAAGCCTGAGCTTGATGAAATAAAAAACAAATATAAAGATCAACCCAGTGCAATAGCTAAATCTACAATGGCGCTCTATAAAAAGCACAACATTAAATTTATTGATAAAAAGAGTGTGTTAAATATGGCAGGTCAAGGTTTATTTGGCTTTGGTACGTTTCAAGCTCTTCAACAAATCGTGTTTAATAGTAAGTTTGCGTGGATTGCGAGCATAGCAAAACCCGATATTGCACTTTCATTGTTGGTGGGTGTGATCACTTATTTTTCTATGGCGATGATGCCTGGAACTGCTGAGCAAACCAGTACCTTATTATTTATTATTCCAGCTGTGATTTGTGTTATTACCTTAATAAACTTCCCCTCTGCTATTGGTTTATATTGGGCAACATCAAGTGGTACAAGTTTATTGCAATCTTTATTACTCAATAATTACTTTCAAAATAAAACAGCCGGTAAAACTATTTAGTTTTAACGTATGAAAATAATATTTTTTGGCTGTTTCAATAGCCTAAAAAGTAATTGGACTATTGAAAAGCTTATGAGCAGGGGTTAATAAACGACTGCCTTTACTGTTCATTTTTCAAATTAGCTGGTTCTAATAAACTAAACGTCGGTAAGCGCCATTTGAAGCGTACCGATGCCATGCGTATTAAATACCCTACAACTAGGCTTGTAATAACGCTGATGTTGTCATCAATGTTGTAGTGGTGTAGTGCTAGATATAAACAAGCTACAATCAGTGCTACGCTGGCGTAAAGCTCATGATGTAATACTAGCGGCGCTTGGCGACAAATTAAATCACGTAATAATCCACCAAATACGCCGGTAACAATAGCAGCGACTACACAAATACCATAGTGCAAACCCATATTAAGCCCTACTTGGCAGCCAATAATACTAAATGCGGCAAGCCCAAGGGCATCTAAACGCATAAAAATGCCTTTAAATTTAACCACCCATTTTGCAAGCCAAGTTGTAATAATACCGGCAACGCAGGTGATCAATAAATATTCTGGATGTTTTACCCAAGTTAAAGGGTAATTGCCAAGTAAAATATCGCGTACGCTGCCACCACCAATTGCAGTGGCACTGGCTACTAACATAACCCCAAACCAATCCATGTTTCTGCGCCCAGCACTCAGCGCACCGGTCATGGCTTCGGCTGTAATACCAATAATATAAACAATAGTTAATAGCATAAGATATTCACTTGAATTTTTAAGAGCAAAAATAAAAGTGCGATTGTAGAGAGAAACTAATAAAAAGACGAGTGAGAAATTACACTAAAAATGCTCAGTTTCAGATAAAAAAAACTAATGTGAAATTAACGTGTGAATTGGCTGTTAATAGCACGTTTACCTAGCGTGTAATTATAAAAAAATAAGGACAAAAGACCGTAAATAATGTAATAAAATATATGTAGTTAGCTGGAACCTCGTGCAATTAATCGTGGCGTTAGTAGGGTGCTTTGCACTTGTTCACCACGAATTAGTTTTAGTAAGTTTTCAACTAACATTTGTCCTGCAATTGTGGTGTTTTGCTCTATGGTTGTGAGTGGCGGGTTTACATAGCTGGCAATCGAAATATTATCAAAACCTATCACGGCTACATCTTTTGGCACGTTAATATTGGCTTCTTTTAAGGCGCGTATTGCACCTATAGCAATCAGATCGCTAGCTGCGAAAAGGGCATTAAAGGTAGTATTGTTGGCAATAAGCGAACGTGTGGCATGATAACCAGACTCTTCGGTCGAAATCGCATTCGCTATTTTTCGCTCGCTTAAGGTAATAGCATGTTGTTTTAACTTGTCTTTAAAGCCATTAAAACGGGCAAAAAATTCAGGGCTATGATCAGATGCATCACCAATAAAAGCGCAGTCTGTGCGGTTTTGGGAAATTAAATGCGTAGCAGCAAGTTGGCCGCCGCCATAGTTATCACAGCTAATTGTTAAATCGGCACGATTATCTACCGTTGCTCCCCAGCATACAAATTTGGTGTTTTGTTCAAGCAAGGTATTAAACTTAGGCTGAAAATCAATGTAATCGCCATAACCTAATAAAATAATACCATCAGCACGGTGACTGTCTTCGTAGTCCGCTTGCCAATCTGAGCTTGCAGATTGAAACGATACCAATAAGTCATACCCTTCTTTTGCGCAAGCACGCGTTATGCTGCCCAGCATCGCTAAAAAGAACGGATTGATTTGTGATTCATCTGCTGTGGGATCTTCAAACAGTAACAAAGCCAATGTACTACTTTGTTGAGTTCGAAGGTTACTCGCATTTTTATCTACTTTGTAGTTAAGCTGTTTGGCTACCTCAAAAACACGTTTGCGGGTTTCTTCATTAACCAATGGACTGTTGCGCAAGGCGCGCGAGACAGTGGATTGTGATACCCCTGCGTAGTGTGCAATGTCAAACGATGTAGCTTTACCTTTCATACACAACCTAACTATTTCAATTAACTAAAGTGCAAATAACTCGTGTCATTCTCGTTTATTTGCTGATTTTTACAAGCTATTTATCAGTAATTTATCAGTAATCTAAAATTTTTATTGATTCAACCCTGACACCGGTGTCATAATGCGGGTGTTTTATCATTTTGTTGTCAAAACGTATTGGCTGCCCATTTAGTTGGGCAGCATTTTTTATACTAGAGTAACTACTTTGAGGTGATAGCTCAAAGTTTATCTCATAGCGATAGCAAGACCATTGAAATTAAAATAATAAGCACGGTTATAGCTAAGTATATAAACCGCTTAGACAAAAGAGAAAACACGATGAACTCCAAGCCAAATTCAGAATTCGATCCTATCTTAGTGGCCGACATCGGCGGCACTAATGCCCGTTTTGCTTTAATTACTGCTTTTAACCTACAAGAAAAACAATTCGTTATTGAGCATAATATCATTTTTCCCAGTGCCAATTTTGGTTCATTGGAAGCGGCAATAACGCATTATTTATCTCAAGTTAGTCATATTCAACCTCGACGCGCGTGTTTAGCCGTGGCTGGACCGATAAAAGCAGGCCAAGTACATTTAACTAATTTAGGTTGGCACTTTAGTGTCGAACAAGTAAAAGCTGAGTTTAATTTAGCTCAACTGGAAGTGATCAACGATTTTGCTGCGTTTGCCTATGCAGCACCTTATTTAGATCCACAACAAAACATTGCAGTTAAAGCAGGACAAGCCGATACTGATGCAAATATTGCAGTCATGGGTCCGGGCACTGGTTTTGGTGCGGCGTGTTTAGTGCGTACTAGCCAATCACGTGCTGTTTTGAGTTGTGAAGGTGGGCATATAACGTTGGCGTCAGTGAGTGAATTAGATACTCAGCTGATCATCGAGTTACGTAAGCTATTGCCACACGTATCGGTCGAAACAGTATTTTCAGGGCCGGGTATTGCTCATTTGTATCAAGCCATGGCAGCTGTAAAAGGTGTCGATGCTAAGAATTTAACCGCTGCACAAATTAGCGAATTAGCAAATAGTGGTGAATGTGCCATTTGCGATGCTACGTTAAATCAATTTTGTGATTGGATTGGCAGTGTCGCAGGCGATTTAGCACTGGCATTTGGTGCGTTAGGTGGTGTGTATATTGGTGGCGGTATTTTACCGCGTATGCAAGCTCGTTTACTTGCTAGTCGTTTTGTTGAGCGTTTTGGTGCTAAAGGGATCATGTCGCAGTATGTGAGCCAAATACCAGTGACGTTAGTCACACAAGATAATATTCCACTTATTGGTGCTGCTGCATGTTTGCACGTCAATGAGCAGTCATAATACATCGCTCATAGGGGTGTTATTGGGAAGGTTGGATGAAGAAAGTTACAATAAATAGTGTTGCAAGTTATGCTGGGGTCTCTAAAAAAACCGTGTCTCGGGTTTTAAATAATGAACCTAATGTTAGTGATGCAACCCGTGAAAAAGTTCTTAAGGTTTTTAAAGAGCTAGATTACACTCCTAACCCGATCGCCCGCGGTTTGGCGCAAAATCGTAGTTTTATTATTGGTTGCATTTACGATAACCCGAGTAAAAGTTATATCACCCGGGTGCAAACCGGTGCGCTTGCTGCGTGTCAAGAAAACAACTATAACTTGTTAATCCACCCATGTGATTTACGTGGTGATGCGTTGATCAGTAATATTGAGCATTTACTACAATCTTCTCGTCTTGATGGCTTGGTATTGACGCCGCCATTTTCAGATTTTAAGGTATTAGTCGATTTTCTCAAAAGTAAAAAAATTCCGTATGCACGAGTTGCATCAGCAGTGCTTGAAGACGATTCAATTTCAGTACGCAGTAATGATGAGCAGGGCGCATTTGAGATCACTGAGCACTTAATTAAGCTTGGTCATAAAGCGATCGCGTTTATTAAAGGCCACCCAGATCACAGTGCCACTGAGCAGCGTTTCAAAGGTTATCGCAGAGCACTTAGTACGCACGGCATTGAATTTAATGAACGTTTGGTTGAAGAGGGTAACTTTAGTTATCATTCTGGGGTCGATAGTGCGCGCAGCATTTTAGACTTAACCCCACGTCCAACCGCGGTATTTGCATCAAATGATTACATGGCTGCGGCGGTATTAAAATTGGCAACACAACGTCAATTTAAAGTACCCGATGATATTTCTATCGCGGGGTTTGATAATGCGCCAATCGCTCGTCATATTTGGCCTGGTCTTACTACCATAGCGCAACCGGTTGAAGAAATGACTAAACAAGCGGTTACTAAATTGATTGAGCATATTGGTGATCCGCAAGAGCAACCGTATCAGGTTACGCTTGAAGCGCGATTAATCACACGCGAGTCTACCGCACAAGTTAGATAAAGGCTTTTCACAGTTGCCCGAGTTTGAGTGACGCTTACTCGGGCATTTTTTTGCTTAACAAAGTAGTCTGCATGTTGTTGCTATCTGGGTTTTTTTATCCGCTCATAGGTACTTACGATTGATATCATTTAGATTATAAAAAGATATTATAATCAATAAATTAAAGTAAAAACTCCTCACATTTTCTAGCACTCCAGCAACACAATTTAGCGACCAAGCTAGATCCCCTTATGAAAAATTATTTTCGTTCATTATTTGGTCATTTAAAATATTTAAACTAAATTTATAGGATAGGGTTGACACCGGTGTCACAGTCATGCGTTAATACAGTGACACCGGTGTCAGGTTGATTGTGAGAGACAACCTGCCAACGTATACCTTTGAACGGGTAAATCAAAGATGCTCAGTGCAAGTTCATTCGTGGAGTATGCACTTGCCACTGAGCCTTTATCCTCTAACCTTAGAGATGAGTCGAATTTTATGTTACATCCTCGTATTCAAGAAGTCACCGAACGCGTCATTGAACGCAGTAAAGCTACTCGCCAAGCCTATTTAGAACGCATCAATCATGCAAAAAAACAAACAAGAGTTCGTTCTGGTTTAGGTTGTGGCAATATCGCCCATGTTATGGCTGCGTGTAGCAGTGATGATAAAGCACGTTTAAAAGCTGATGAGCAACCAAACTTAGCGATTATCAATTCATATAACGATATGCTATCTGCGCACGTGCCATACAAAGATTATCCAGATTTAATTAAAGACATTGCTACAAAGTACGATGCCACAGCTCAAGTTGCAGGCGGCGTGCCAGCCATGTGTGATGGCGTAACACAGGGCCGTGATGGCATGGAGTTATCACTTTTTTCTCGTGATGTAATTGCGATGTCGACAGCTATTTCATTATCACACGATGTGTTTGATGGCGTATTTTGCTTAGGTGTGTGTGACAAAATTGTCCCTGGTCTATTAATTGGTGCTTTATCATTTGGTCATCTACCGGTGTACTTTTTGCCAGCAGGCCCGATGCAGTCAGGCATTCCAAATAAAGAAAAAGCCCGTATTCGTCAAAAGTTTGCTCAAGGCTTAGTAAGCCGTGATGAGCTTTTAGAAGCGGAGAGTGCGTCTTATCACAGCGCGGGTACTTGTACGTTTTACGGTACTGCAAACAGTAACCAAATGTTGATGGAAATTATGGGCTTGCACCTTCCTGGTAGCTCGTTCATCAATCCATATACAGAATTGCGTGATGGTTTAACCGGTAATGCGGTAGAAACCATGCTTAAACAATTGATTCAAAGTAAAGATGCTAATTGCTTAGCGGATGTTGTAACTGAAAAAACCATTATTAATGGTTTAGTTGGTTTGTTAGCAACGGGTGGCTCTACGAATCATGCAATTCACTTAGTGGCAATTGCCAAAGCGGCAGGCGTTGAGCTGACATGGAAAGATATGTCGGATTTATCAGAAGTGGTGCCACTGCTAACACGTATTTATCCAAATGGTTCTGCTGATGTAAATCATTTCCAAGCAGCCGGCGGCATGGGTTTCCTTATGAGAGAACTCGTTGGTGCAGGGTTCTTGCACAATGACGTTAAAACCATTGTTGGCGAAGGTCTCGAGGCGTATACCCAAGAACCACGTTTAGATACTGACAGTAACCTGATCATGACGAGCGCAACAGGCCCAAGCAAAGTTAAATGGGTACCGTGTCCAGAGAATTCATTAGACGAAGATGTGCTTCGTCCAATTGACAACCCATTCAGTAAACAAGGTGGCTTACAGTTACTAACTGGTAACTTAGGTAAAGCCGTGATCAAAGTGTCTGCGGTTGCAGTTGAACATCAAGTTGTTACAGCACCAGCAAAAGTTTTTGCTTCACAAAGTGCATTACAAGAAGCCTATACACGCGGTGAGCTAAACCAAGACTTTATTGCTGTACTGAAAGAGCAAGGTCCAAAAGCCAAAGGCATGCCAGAGCTGCATAAGCTCACGCCAGTAATGGCAACCTTGCAAGATGAAGGTTACAAAGTAGCGATCGTAACTGATGGTCGTATGTCAGGCGCATCAGGTAAAGTGCCAGCGGCAATCCACTTAGCACCAGAGGCTGTTGAAGGCGGCATTATTGCTAAGATTCAGGAAGGTGATTTAATTACTCTTGATGCACCAGCAGGTATCTTAAGAGTACATGTAAGTGATGAAGAATTAGCACAACGTGAATTACAACTTAGCGTACCTAGCTTAACGTTTGGTACGGGCCGAGAGTTGTTCACCGGATTTAGAAATATCGTAAGTAGCGCAGACATGGGCGCTAGCGCCTTTGGAATAGAATAATAATTCGCCAAACTGGGTATGAGGAACACACTATGAGCATAGAAAAAATATTATCATCGGCACCGGTAGTGCCAGTGGTGGTAATTGATAATTTAGAAGATGCAGCGCCACTAGCAAGAGCGCTATATAACGGCGGTCTAAAAGCACTTGAAATTACACTGCGTACACCGATTGCTGCAGAAGCTGTAAAGCTAATGAAAGCCGAAGTACCAGAAGCCTATGTTGGCACCGGGACTGTGGTAGATAAAGCAAGCTTTGATGCATCAGTTGCCGCAGGTGCTGATTTTATGGTGAGCCCAGGCGTAAATGATGAACTTTTAGCACTGGCAAAAGGCACTGATATTCCATTTCTACCGGGCGCCGCAACGCCAAGTGAAGTGATGAAATTAGCCAGTCACGGATTTAAGTTTTTAAAGTTCTTTCCAGCAGAAGCTGCAGGTGGAACAGCAATGCTTAAATCGATTGGTGGGCCATTACCACAAGTAACATTTTGTCCAACCGGTGGCATTAGCCTAGCAACAGCACCAAGTTACTTAGCACTTAGCAATGTTATTTGTGTTGGTGGTACCTGGATGCTAGATAAACAACTAATTGAAAATAAAGACTGGCAAGGCATTGAAGCGCTTGCTCGCCAAGCAAGTGAAGTTAAATAATTTAAGTGGAGTTTTGAAATGATTAATGTAGCAATTAATGGCTATGGCCGTATCGGTCGCAATGTTCTACGCGCGCTTTATGAGTCTGCACAAAATAATGAAATTAAAATTGTCGCAATTAACGACTTAGCACCCGCTAATGTTAATGCACATTTAACACAATATGATTCAGTGCATGGGCAATTTTCTCATAAAGTAACGCTTGCTGATAACACCATGCTGATTGGCGACGACGTTATTACTCTTACCCAAGAACGCGATCCAGCTAACCTACCATGGAAAGCATTAAACGTTGATATCGTTTTAGAATGTACGGGTTTTTTCACTAAGCGTGAAGATGCTGCAAAACATATTACAGCGGGCGCGAAAAAAGTAATCGTTTCAGCCCCTGGTACTGATTTAGATGCAACTGTTGTTCACGGTGTAAACAGTGATGTGATCACTGCAGATAGCAACATTATTTCTAATGCTTCATGTACAACTAACTGTTTAGCACCAATTGCCAAAGCAATTAACGATACAGTCGGTATTGAGCAAGGTAGCATGACGACAATCCATGCTTACACTAATGACCAAAACTTGTCAGACGTTTATCATCCTGATCTGTATCGAGCGCGAAGTGCAACGCAGTCAATGATCCCAACTAAAACTGGTGCTGCTAAAGCGGTTGGTTTAGTGTTACCTGAGCTTGCTGGTAAACTTGATGGTATGTCAGTTCGTGTACCTACAATCAACGTATCATTGGTTGATTTTACGTTTATTACAAAGCGTGAAACAACTGCTACAGAAATCAATGAAATCATGAAAGCAGCATCTGTTGGTTCCATGAAAGATATTTTACAATACAACGAGCTACCGCTTGTTTCTATTGACTTTAACCATAACCCAGCGTCGTCAATCTTTGATTCTACGCAAACGAAAGCTGATGGCAAACTAGTTAAAGTGATGGCTTGGTACGATAACGAATGGGGTTTCTCAAACCGTATGTTAGACCAAGTTAAAGCGTTAGGTCAGTACTTGTAATAAGTACTACGTAAAAATTTAGCTTTATCCAACCAAGCCGCGACTATCGCGGCTTTTTTGTGTCTAGCGCTGGGCTGTAGATATGGTATTCTGCGAGCTGTTTTAATACCAATCGACTTAAATATTTAACCATTCTAGCGAGCTAAATAAAGCGCTAACTGCGTTATGATTTTCATGTAGAACAACTACATGTCAAAATTTACGCCTTGTTATCACTGTATTTATCTGTCGCTATAAATGGTCAGTAACTTAACACGATTGGTATAAAAGGAATTACTAATGAAAAATACTCTAAAAACTCACCTGTTCCGTACTAACCACCTACAAATAGGTGAAGGTAATATTAGCGGTTATATCGGCTGCTTTTTAGCGATGCTGTCTTGTTTAGGCGTGCTCGCCTTTCATTTTCCAGAATATTTAACCACACCGGAACTGAGAAAGAGCTACAGTGTAGAATTTTTACGTCAACTGATGTTTGGTGCGCTTATCGTGGCCGGTAGTTTGGGATTACTTAACTTTGTACGTAACAAAAATAAACGTTTAGGTGCAACTGCGTGGTTTTTTATTGTGCTGGCCATTGCGTTTGGCGGCCCTAATGTCGAGGTGAATGATTTTGCTGATAACACACCCTATATAGGCCTAGACTGGTTTATATTAGATTTATTGGGTTCAACCTTAATATTTATTCTCATTGAAAAGCTGTTACCGCACCGCAAAGAACAAAAGATATTACGCAGTGAATGGCGCGGTGATCTAAACCACTTTTTTGTTAACCATTTGATTATTGGGTTTGTGTTATTAGTGACTAATCACTTTGTGCACTATGGTTTTGGTTGGGCAGTGTCAAGCACTGTGCAGGGCTACATCAGTCAATTACCTTTTATATTGCAAGTGCTGTTAATTATTTTAGTCGCTGATTTGATGCAGTACTTTGTACACCGTGCTTATCATGAAGTGCCTTATTTATGGCGTTTTCATGGTATTCATCACAGTGCAAAAGAAATGGACTGGCTTGCAGGCTCTCGCCAGCACATTTTAGAGATTTTAGTGACGCGCAGTTTAGTACTTACGCCTATTTTCGTGCTGGGTTTTTCGCAACAAGTGATCAGCTTATATGTGATAATCGTGGGTTTTCAGGCGGTATTTAACCATGCCAATGTACGGGTGAAATTTGGTTGGTTGAAATATTTATTGGTTACGCCACAGTTTCATCATTGGCATCACTCTTCAGATAAAGCGGCCATTGACCGTAATTATGCTGCGCACTTTTCATTGTTAGATTATGTTTTTGGCACAGCTGTAAAAGGCCAACAAGAATGGCCAGAAGCTTATGGCGTAGTCGGGGACTATGTACCAACTGGGATGTTAAAACAGCAGCTGTTTCCGTTTAAAAAGCAAAAATAGTCGCGATATGGGAATCCTTTCAATTTAGTGTTTTCGATAGTAGTCATATTTTATCGAGTATTGGTATGGACAGATAATAACCAAAAAATATATTGCTAAAAAAGGTACTAGTAGTAATAATTGATAACTGAAGGAATATGTATTACTAGCGACTTTTTTGAAACTAATTAAACACAAGGATTCTATTTTGCAATTTAAATCATTTTTAGTGAGCTTATCTATTTTAGCCGCAAGTGGATGCGGTGGCTCTTCTGGAGACAGTCAAGACACAAAGCCACCTGCTATTTCAGAGCAAACGTTTACGCTCAAAATAACAGCCAATGGTGTTGCCGCAGGACTTGAAGTGTCATGGATGGATAACAAAGCGAAGCTTACTGCAGACAAGGTTATTGAACTGAGCGCAACGTCAAAAACATTTGTACAACCAACCTTATTAGCTATACCAGAAAGTATCACGTGCGACACACAGCTGAGCAATACAACAACGTTGAATTATAGCCTTGCTGTTAAATGTGTATCTTCTCAGGCGAGTTTTGCACAAACAACCCCTTATTCATACCCTGTAACTATTCGTTATGGCGAGCAAAGTATTCAGTTAAAAGACTCTCCAGTCTCGGTTCCACCACTTACAATGATTGAGCCTGAAATTACAGCGCTTGGCGGGCCACAGATTTGTGAAGTTGATGACTCCTCTAATCTTAAGTTTAAAGTAGCTTGCCGTCCTTATACTGTGGTGTATGAAAAACGTAAATTGTATTTGGTGTTTAGTGAACAAGAAAAGCAATTATTGTTTGATAACCCCGACAAAGAGCGGTTAATTGAATCTGAATATTTATGGTTTGATGAGCAAGTTTGGTTTATTACTGAAGGCGCCTCTACGCAATACAAATTACACTCTGCTTCTTTTGATAATGGCCAATTAGGTAATTATAAAATCCATGATATTAACGCTTCAAGTCTAGCTATTTCAGGCGGTAAACTATTTGCGTTAACGTCTTTTCCTGATGGTGTTTATAGTTGGCAAAGTGGTAAATGGAAAGCAGTATCTAACCTAATCAACGATGGGGTTTTGAAAAGTGAATTTATTGCAAATAATCAAGACCTTTATCTAGCGCTTGAAGATAATAATGAAGTTTCATCAAAATCGTATATACAGATCATAAATGCTCAGATCCGAGGGAGAACTGTATTGAGTAAGCAGATCAGTACATTTAGTCATACACCATTTTTTGAATATGATGACATCACATTTGGTCTAGGTTTTGGTACTGATGAGCAGTTGCTTATAAATGTAATGGACGTTATACCAAGTGCGCGCGATGACGCTGTGTTTTCATTGAATAATTTACGCAATGCTACTATTTGGCAAAATGGTAATAACCAGTTCTTATTTACAAACCAAGACAGTGGCATTGAACAGTTTAAATTCACACGAGAACAAGTAGAGACAAGTACTGCATTCGATTTAACCGCGTTAAGACAAATAACTCCTGATTGGATTGGCGGCGACTTAGATACTTTACTAGCGGGTGATTTTGTTGAGACAGCATCGATAAAATATGCCGTGCTTAAATATTTACGTAAGGCTGGTACAGAGCAGTCAGAATTGCAGTTGCAATCACGGTTAAATACCACTCAACCGATCAGAGTTTATAATGAAACATGGCGCACAATTGCGAGTTATGCACGAAGTAATACTAAAAAAATAACTCCTATTGTGAGTGAACAAGGCTATTTATTGGTTTATGTAGGTGATGCGTCATCTAATCAATCTACGGGGCAACTGTGGGCCCTATCAGCGGATAAAGAGTATTTGATCAAAGCTGATGTGTCATGGGAAAGTTATTCAATGAAAGACTTTCATTTTGAGACTATTTCTGAAAAACACCTTGTGGTGTATAGCGAATTTGCCAACGAAGTCATTACAATAACGCTTGATTAACGCTATTTTATTAACCAACTGAGCTTTGGGTGAATTAGTTTGACCAAAGCTCAGTAAAGTTACTGATATTATAAAAGCATACCAGACACGAAAGCCATATAAGTAGACCAAGGCTTATTTATATTCAGTTTTATTTTATAGCTATGTAGCAAAGCAAGGCGGTAAAGCACAACTCAGAGGTAGAGTCGCGCATAAAAGTTATAGTTTTTCTATTAGTGCTTTAAGAGTTGGTCGTTGGCTCATATCTGCATTCATACATTGTTGAGCAAGTTTTCTTAGCTGTGTTGCATCGCTCGTAACTTCAGAACACACGCTCAGTAAATCATCAATTAAGCAGCCAATCGCTCTGACTTCAATACGCTGCATTTGTTGGCGCTGATAGTCGGTCAGAGAGTCTAAGTTAGTTGCTGCGCCAAAGTCACCAAACAATACTGTGTATTCATCGTTTATCATGGTGTTGTGCGCATATACATCGCCATGACTTACGTTGTTGATATGTAAGTGGGCAAGGGTGCTGACCATTTGCTTAGCTATGTGTTTAATGGCGTGAGCAGTAAACTGTGTATGCTCAAAAAAGGTATCGCGGGTGCAAGTATCAAGTGACGGCGGTAAGCCGAGGTTTTGATAGTCCTTGCTGATAAGCTCCATAACCAGACCAAGTTGCTCTGGGTTATCGATATAGGCGAGAACGTTTATTAGGTTTTTATGTTCGCCCGCTTGCAAGCAACAGTTTACTTCATCAAGTGGATAGCCATCACTGGTGATCGCGCCTTTAAACAGTTTTAACGCCACATTATTGTGCTGCCACTGTGCTAAGTGAATAATCCCAGACGCACCTTCACCAATTTTTTCAACAAGTGAAAACTCGTTTAGTTGTATGGCTGCTAATTGAACTTGTTGTAAACTTTGTGCTTTATTAAAGTCATTGCCTGCAAAAGCCAGCCAACTGAGTTTTGGTAATTCAAACAGCCAGTCATTAACATCAGTTAAGTTATTCGCAGATAAACGCACGAGTTCAAGCGCTTGGCACTGCTGCATGCTGTGTGGCAAAGTCGTTAGTCGATTACCAGCAAGGGCAAGTTTACGCAGTTGCGTAAGTTCACCAAAAGAGTCTGGCAATTGTTCAATATGGTTGTCAGTTAAAATTAACCATTGTGTCGAAAGCGGCAAACTATGCTCGGCAAATTCACTGATTTTATTGCCTTTAAATGCAATCATAATAAGGGAAGGGCATTTTGCCAATACAGCAGGAATATGCTGGAACTGATTGAATGATAAAAACACCCGCTTTAATTTAGTTAAACTAGCAAATTCGTCGGGCAAATCAGATAAGTTATTATTTGATAAATCGAGTACTTCGAGGGTATCTGCAAGGGTAAAAATTTCGTCTGGGAATGTGGTTAGCTCTTCAACTAGCTGTAAACGTTTAGTGCCAGCTAATTTACCACTACGAAGCTGTTCAACGGTATTCAAAATACAAATCCATTTATTTAGGGGTTTAACAATAAGAAAATAAAAAGGCCAATCAAGTTGGCCTTAGTCATAATTTTAGTCAATAAAATTAAAATTGTGCGTTGTGATACACGTTTTGTACGTCGTCACAATCTTCAAGCATCGCTAAAAAGCGTTCCATTACTTCTACGTCTTCGCCTGCAATTGGTGCTTCAACTTGCGGCACAAAAGAGATCAAATCTTCATCAAACTCAGTAACGCCCATTTCTTCAAGTGCGGTACGGGTGTTGTTGTACTCAGTATGCGGAGCAAAAACAGTGACTTTGCCGGCTTCAACTTCTACGTCAGTAACATCAACGTCAGCCATCATTAGTGCTTCAAGCACGGCTTCGTCATCATCGCCATCAAATACAAAAATAGCCAAATGATCAAATAGGTGAGATACCGAGTTTTGTGCACCAATTTTAGCGTTTGCTTTAGTAAAACATACACGTACATCAGCAAAGGTACGTTTGTTGTTGTCAGTTAAGCAATCAACAATGATCATGCAGTTACCAGGGCCATAGCCTTCGTAACGAGTTGCTGAGTAGTCTTCACCGCCGCCGCCTTTGGCTTTATCAATTGCGCGGTCAATTACGTGTGCTGGTACTTGATCTTTTTTAGCGCGTTCAATTAAACGACGTAGCGATAGGTTACCATCGGGATCAATACCACCATTTTTTGCGCAAATATAAATTTCTTTACCGTACTTTGAGTAAACTTTAGTTTTAGCACCCGCAGTCTTAGCCATTGAATCTTTTTTGTTTTGGTAAGCTCTTCCCATCTGCGTTTCGCCTTAAATATGTTTTTAAAAGTATAAATTTTGTAGTGCCGTATTCTATACCCAACTCGCTTGGAAATACAGAATTCAGTGGGAATTAAAGTTGCTTTGAGTGAGCAAGCAGCACAAAAAATATAACCCGCAGTTGCGGGTTATATTTTCAATCGAAATGTATCGGGTTATTACCAAATACGTACGCGTTGATCTTCTGGTAAATACAAGGCATCACCCGGTTGTACATTGAATGCTTTGTACCAAGCATCGTGGTTACGTGGTGCTTGTGCTCTAAAGCGACCGGGTGCATGTGTGCCACCACGAAGCTGGTTTAACATGCTTTGCTCAGTGCGTTTTTCTTTCCATACTTGTGCCCAGGCTAGGAAGAACCGTTGATCGCCCGTAAGGCCGTCAATAATAGGCGCTTCTTTACCGTTTAGGCTGAGTTTGTAAGCGTGATAAGCCATTGCTAACCCACCCACGTCACCGATGTTTTCACCTAAGCTATTACGACCATTAACGAAGTTACCAGGGATTGGCTCGTATTGACTGTATTGTGCAGCAAGTTGGTCGGCTTTGGCATCAAATGCAGCACGATCGGCATCTGTCCACCAGTTACGTTGTACGCCGTTAGCATCTGATTTAGAGCCTTGATCGTCAAAACCATGGCCCATTTCATGACCAATCACGGCACCAATGCCACCATAGTTTACTGCCGGATCGGCATTAGGATCGAAAAATGGTGGTTGTAGAATTGCTGCAGGGAATACAATTTCGTTAAACGAACTGTTGTAGTAAGCGTTAACACGTTGTGGTGTCATGCCCCAGCGGTTACGGTCGGTTTTTTGCAATTCTTTTGCAGCGCTTTCAGCTCGGAAAAACTCGCGGGTATTTTTGATGTTGCCCATCAAATCATTGCTAGTTATGCTTAAACCATCAAATGATTGCCATACATCGGGATAGCCAATTTTAGGCACAAACGCAGCGAGTTTAGCGCGGGCATTTACTTTCGTTTCTGCTCCCATCCAGTCTAGGTTGTCAATACGTTCGCCCAGAGCTGTTCGCAGGTTTTCTACCAATGCTGACATTTGTTGTTTTGATGATTCAGGGAAGTAGCGTGCTACATACACTTTACCAATGGCAAAACCTAATGAATCAGTGCTCGACATTTGGCTGATAGCGCGTTTCCAGCGTGGGCGAGGCTCTTGCTGGCCATTTAGCTCTTTTCCGTAAAATGCGAAGTTAGTATTGAATACATCTTCAGACAGTAGCTCTGCATTAGAGCTTAGTGCGTGATAGGTTAAGTAATCTTTCCATACAGTAACATCTTCTTGATTGATCAATGCAATCATGGCTTTGATCGGCTCTGGTTGCGATACATTTAACTGTGGTACTTGGTATCCTGTTTGTTCAAAATACAGATCCCAATTAAAATCAGGGTAGCTAGAGCTCAGCTCGCTGCGTTCGATTTGATTTAGGGTAAGGTCGCGGTTACGACGTTTTTCTCGTGGCCAGTGGCCTTGTGCTATTTTGGTTTCAAGGGCTAAAATTGCCTCAGCACGTTCAGTTGTATTGTCAACACCTGCAAATTTAAGCATGTCGGCGATATGGGCTACATAAGCAGTACGAGTTTTAACAAAACGTTCAGAATCTTCAAGGTAGTAAGAACGATCTGGTAAACCTAAGCCGCCAGCGCCTAATGACATTTCATATTTATTTGGGTCTAAGCGGTTAAACCACATGCCACCACCAATAGGCGAGTTAACGCCCGTTAACCACGATTGGCCAAATAATTTGGTTAGATCATCGGTTGATGAAACGTTACTAATTTCCGTTAGTAGTGGTTTAATTGGCGACACACCAAGCTTATTAAGGGTATCGGTATCCATATACGCGTTATAGAAATCGGCAACTAACTTTTCTTCAGTATTTAAATCTTTACGGGCTGCGATCTCTTCAATAATTGCCTTAACACGCTCTTCGCTACGTTCTGCCAATCCTGCAAATGCACCGTAGCGAGTTTTATCGGCAGGCATAACGTAGTTGTCATACCATGTGCCACTGGCGTACATGAAAAAGTCATCACCTGGTTTTATGGCTTCATTGCGGGCTGTTAAATCTACCCCAAAGCTACCTAATTCAGCTTTTGCTGTCTGGGTTTCGGTACTAGGCTGTTGCGCTTGTGTTGTTTTAGGCTCTGAACAGCCGGTCAGAAATGTGGCAGCAAGTGTTGCTGCAATAAGTGTTTTTTTCATTGGACTTCCCCTGAATGTAATTTAATTATTTTTATTGCACGTTTTCTAACTCAGATTGTTATTGATAACCTAAAAACAGACAAACTTTTGAGGTGAATTACTTCTCAGTTAGGTGAAACAACAAACTACGCGGCATACAGTGTGTATCCCGCGCCGAAGATGAATCTCCATGTTTATGCTGTTTTTTGTTGAAGTTCCCACATGCGCGCATATTCACCATTGAATTTAAGTAACTCATCATGTTTGCCTTGCTCGATCAACTGGCCCTCTTTGAGCACAATAATCGTATCTGCATCTGTTATTGTTGATAAGCGATGGGCAATAACTAAACTGGTATGATTAGAGGCTAGTGCAGACATGGCTTTTAATATTGCTTGCTCGGAATGAGAGTCTAGCGCTGATGTTGCTTCGTCAAAAATGATAATAGGGGAGCGTTTTAAAATGGCTCGGGCTATGGCAATGCGTTGTTTTTCACCGCCTGAAACTTTTAAACCTCGTTCACCAACGAGGGTTTGATCACCTTTATCTAAACTATCAATAAAGCTGCGTAAATGCGCCATATTAATAGCATTATCAATGTCTTGTGCTGTAGCATCTGGACGGCCATAAGCAATGTTGTCGCGAATGCTGGTATTAAATAACACAGTATCTTGTGGCACAATGGCAATCGCTTGTCGCAAGCTGTTGAGTGTGACGCTAGTAAGTTGTTGACCATCAATATGTATTTCACCGCTGTCAATATCATAAAAGCGATACAGTAAACGGGCTAGGGTGCTTTTTCCTGCACCGCTGGCGCCCACCACCGCGACTTTGCTGCCTGCTTTAATAGAAAAACTAAGCTGCTTAATGATAGGTCTTGATGGATGGTAGCCAAAGTTAACGTTTTTAAATTCTATATCAGGGTGTTGTATATTGAGCTGTTGTGCATTTGCTTTATCTGAAATGAGTGGTTTACGGGTTAATAGTCCGAGCATATTTTCAAGGTCGGTTAAGGCGCGGCGAATTTCTCGATAAACAAAGCCTAAAAAATTGAGCGGTAAAAATAATTGGATCATATAGGCGTTGATCATTACCAACTCACCAATAGAGAGTGTGCCTTTAACCACTTCAATACTAGCAAGCCACATTAAAGCGGTGATCGCTGCTGCTATGATCAAGGCTTGACCTGAATTAAGGGCAAGCAACGATAAGCGGTTTTTAAGCCGGGCTTGCTCCCAACTAGCTAAAAAGCCATCATATGTTTGTGCTTCATGCTTTTCATTATTAAAATATTTAACGGTTTCATAATTAAGTAAGCTGTCAATAGCACGGCTGTTACTATTATTATCGGCTTGGTTTGCTTCGCGAATAAAGCGGTTGCGCCACTGTGTTACAACAACCGTGAAGGTAATATATAAAGCCACTGCAAGCAGGGTAACTACGGCAAACCACGGCGAAAATAAAGTTGCAAAAATAATCGCAACTACGGCTATTTCAAATAAAGTTGGCACAATATTGAACATTAAAAAGCGCATTAAGAAGCTTAAGCCACTGGTGCCACGCTCTATATCACGGCTAATGCCGCCAGTTTGCCTATCAAGATGAAACGACAACTCAAGGCTGTGTAGGTGATTAAATACTTTTAGGCCAATATGGCGCATAGCATGTTCAGTTACACGACCAAACAACGCATCACGTACTTCACCAAAAAACACACTCGCAAAACGTAGTCCGCCATACAGTAACAGTAAAGCTATGGGTACGATGACTATATTTTGTAAACTTGGATCAACACTGTCGATTATTTCTTTCAGCGCCCATGGCATCAATAAAGTGGCACCTTTTGCGGCGATCAATGCCAGTGTTGCAAGTGTTACACGGCCTTTAAAAGCAACCAAGTAAGGCCACAAGGTGACAATGCTTTGCTTTAAATTCATCGCATCATGATGTTTTATTGCTTCTTGTTTACCCATTCCGCGCATATTTTCTCTAACTCTATTAAGTCTGCATTAAACTTTTTCTAGTAACCTAGAGTATAAACTTTAACAGTTTGTATCTAGGGCTATACTACTAACAGCACATAGTACAGTTTAGGCAGCTTAAGACAATGTTTTAGAGTGGTTAATTAAACTCAGTTTTTAACATAGAAGGGAAAGCAGATGAAAACTATCGGATACGCAGCACATCAAGCTAATACGCCATTAGAGCCATTTCATTTTGAAAGACGCGATTTGCGCGATGAAGATGTTGCGATTGAAATCTTATATTGCGGGGTGTGCCATTCAGATCTTCATACCGTAAATAATGATTGGGGTGGCACCAGTTACCCAATTTTACCAGGACATGAGATTGTAGGTCGTGTCACTGAGGTTGGCAGCAAAGTGACTAAATACAAAGTTGGCGATAATGTAGCAGTTGGTTGTATGGTTGATAGCTGCCTTGAGTGTGACCAATGCCACAAAGGCGAAGAGCAATTTTGTCGCGAAGGCATGGTCGGAACTTATTCAGGAAAAGATCGTATCACTGGTGAATCAACCAAAGGTGGCTACGCCAAACACATTGTAGTGCGCGAAGAGTTTGTTTTAAACGTTCCAGAATCACTTGATCTTGCTAAGTGTGCGCCAATTTTATGCGCGGGTATTACCACGTATTCGCCGCTACGTACTTTTAATGTCGGTCCTGGTAGCCGAGTTGGCGTTATTGGCTTAGGTGGGTTAGGCCATATGGCGATAAAAATTGCAGCAGCAATGGGTGCCCATGTGACAGCTATTAGTCGATCAGATGATAAAAAACAGCAAGCGTTGGAATATGGCGCTGAAGGTTTACTGGTATCTAAAGACGAACAAGCCATGAAAGCATACGCTAATCAGTTTGATGTGATCATTAATACTATTCCAGTTAAGCATGACTTTACCCCTTATATGCCCCTATTAGATATTGATGGTACTCAAGTATTAGTCGGACAAGTGGGTGAGATGGCTGAATCAAACTCGGTGCCATTATTATTGGGGCGTCGCCGCGTGGCTGGCTCTTTGATTGGTGGTATTGCACAAACTCAAGAAATTCTTAATTTCTGTGCGCTGCATAATATTTTACCGGAAGTAGAGATGATCAATATGGCAGACATTAATCAGGCTTTTGAACGCTTAAAAGAAGGTGACTTGTCTCATCGTTATGTCATTGACATGTCCTCACTTGAAGTCGCTTAATTATCGACTGTGATTTTTGGCCGTAAGTAGTTTTACTTGCGGTTTTTTTTGTTCAATTGCAAATTAGCTATTGAAATAGGGCAATTACTCCCCATTTATAATACCAGCTTACTATTTAGATAATAAAATGATCCGTTTTCGCTTAGTCCTTACTGTATTACTGCTGTTTACTGCACTTTTTAGTGTGCAGGCTAATGCTGTGAGCAACGCTGAGGCTAATGTGAGCCAGCCTACCGCTTTTTTTCAGTCGGCGATGTTATCTGATTTGAGTGCTGTAGAGGTTAAGGTATTTGATACTTCAGTATCAGATATCACCCCTTTTACCAAGAAGGTACCAATTGCGGCGGCTGATCAACAAACAGAAGGCGCGGGGTTTGAGTCTTTACAGCCACGCTTTTCAGCGAGTAATTCATCGCTATTTCTGTATCAAAGCCAAGTTGAGCCAAGTTATGTGGCAATATTTGAGTTTTTTGTACCTAGCCTTGCGCGCCAACTTTACTTACAACCCCTTGAACCGCCAATAACATTACCTTGGTTTGTAGCCTACGAAGGTAAAAAATCACGAATTAGTGGTTGGAAAGACGCCAACTTACAATACCGTGCAGTACTTACTTACTACATTTAACTCTTCCTACTAATTTTTTCGATGTTTTAGTCATTCAACTAAAGCAAATAAATTACTGCGCCTATGAGGCGAGAAACCGATGCTTGCATTGGTTTAAAGGAAGCAATATGTTAAAAAATTCATCAAAAAAACCGCTGCTACAGCGTTTTAAAATAAGCTATATGGCGATGTTTTTGGCGCTGGTATTATTAGCGATCAGTGCCTTACCAAATTTATATCCAGCAAAATCGTGGCTGCATCTGAGTACAACGCAGAGCCAGCAACATCCACAGCAGTTACTAGCGAATACTCCTTCGCAAAAGTCTGTTATTGATTTTTTAAATCAACATGGGTTTCTGGTTGAGCAATCAATTCAAGTGGCGCAAAACAGCCTTTCATTAAATGTGTTACTACAAGAGCCAACCAAAAGTGCCGCAGCGCAACAAGCGTTAAAAAGTGAATTTAAGCCGTTGAATGCAAAAATAGTCACGCATCAAACAAGTCCCGATTGGTTACAAAGCTTAGGATTAGCACCTATAAAATTAGGTCTTGATCTTAATGGTGGTGTGTTATTTGTATTAGATGTTGATTTAGTGAAAGCGCAACAAGAGCAACTTGATAGTGCGTATGAACAAACTAAAACAATTATTCGTGATGAAAAAGCCAGAGGTGTTCGTGTACAAAAAAATGCCCATGGTTTTGAATTACATGCGTTGCCTGCTGCTAAAAGTGACTTAGCCGCAGTACAGGCGAATGTACTAAAGCGTTTTGAGCGTTTAATGGCAACTGCGCATTCACAGGGTAATTTAACAACGGTGGCATTTAGTTTTAGTGAACAAGGTAGTAATGCGTTTGATAAAGAAGTAATGAGTCAAACCTTAACCACTTTAAGAGGCCGTATCGAAGAATTAGGCATTACTGAAGCAGTTACCCAGCGCCAAGGTAAACAACGTATTCGTATTGAGTTACCCGGTGTACAAGATCCAAGTGAAGCAAAACGTATTATAGGTGCAACAGCGTCGCTTGATTTTTATCAGCTTAAAGAAATCGGCGGAAAAACCTTTAACCTGCAAAATGGTGGCTCGATGAATTTAGACCCAATTGCTATTTTTTCGGGACAACACATCAATAATGCCCATGCAGGGCGCGATGAATGGGGCAAGCCGCTAGTGCAACTTAGCCTTGATAGCCAAGGTGGCGAGGCGATGTCGGCATTTTCCAAACGTAATATCGGTAAACCAATGGCAACGGTGTATTCTGAATATTATAAAAATGTCAAAGGTGAAGTAGTTAAAAAAAGTGAAGTGATTAATGTTGCCAATATAGCTCAACATTTGAGTAGCCAATTTAGTATTACTAATATGCAAAGCCCACAAGCGGCGCAGGATTTAGCATTGCTATTACGTGCAGGTTCATTAACTGCGCCGGTGACAATCGTACAAGAACAAACCATTGGGCCAAGCTTGGGTGCAGATAACATACATAATGGGCTCGCGGCCTTAATGTTGGGAATGGGTATTACATTAGCCTTTATGGCGCTGTGGTATCGCCGTTTAGGGCTGGTGGCAAATATTGCCTTATTATTGAATTTAACAGCTTTAGTAGGATTAATGTCACTGCTGCCTGGCGTGGTGCTAACTTTACCGGGCATAGCCGGGCTGGTACTGACAATCGGTATGGCTGTTGATACTAATGTTATTATTTTTGAGCGGATCAAAGAAGAGCGCCGTAAAGGCCGAGCACCATATCAAGCGATAGAGCAGGGCTACCAACAAGCATTTGCGACAATTTTTGATGCTAATATTACCACTATGATCACGGCAATTATTTTATATGGTATTGGCTATGGGCCAATCAAAGGCTTTGCAATTACGCTGGCGTTAGGGCTAATAACTAGCGTATTTACCGGGGTGTATGTTTCTAAGGCGTTGAGTCAGACTTTGTATTTAAAATTGGCAAATAAGCGAGGAGCTCGCGCATGAGCAATTCAAATGAAAAAATGAGCACCACAACCCGCTTACGTTTATCGGGGTTGGTTTTATCTATCCTACTAGTGCTGCTCTCTGTAATAGGGGTTGCTACAAAAGGATTGAATTTCGGCCTTGATTTTACTGGTGGCTATTTAACTGAGTTTACCACTGCAGTGCCAATTAGTGAGGCTGAGCTGGCGAAAAAAATTAGTTATTATCACCATGATGACTTTACCTTAAGCGCTCAATCTAGCCAGCACTTCCAGTTAAGAGAGGCAGAGCAAGCCAGTACATCGCCTTGGTTAGCAACGCTTACGCAAGATGAGACATTGGGTGCTGAAGTGTTGTCATCTTCTTACTTAGGCTCTCAAGTTGGCGATGAATTATTTGAACAAGGCTGTTTGGCATTATTTGCGGCAATGGTTGCCGTGATGGTTTATTTAGCGCTACGCTTTGAGTGGCGTTTAGCGTTGGGATCGGTTGTGGCTTTAATGCATGACGTGGTGGTGGTAGTTGGTTTATTTGCATGGTTACAGCTTGATTTTAACTTAACCGTGTTAGCGAGTTTACTGGCAATCATTGGTTATTCATTAAATGATTCAATTATTGTCGGGGACAGGGTACGCGAGCTACTGCGCTTAGATTCCACAACACAACAAGCTAGCGTGAATACGGTGATCAATGAATCAATTAAGAGCACTTTGACCCGTACTTTAATCACCTCAGGGACTACTCTTGCAACAGTGGCGAGTGTGTGGTTATTGGCTGGTGCGCCGTTACAGGGGTTTTCTATCGCACTATTTGTAGGAATTGTTGTGGGAACATTATCGTCAATTTGTATTGCTGCAACGTTACCACAGTTACTTGGTTTAAGGCATGAAAACTATCAAGTTAAGGTCGATGAGCAAAGCCAAGCGTTGATGGATATGCCGTAACTGACTTTATCAACGGAAAACAAAAATGCCGCGATATACGCGGCATTGTTATTCTTTAAGTTAATTTGTTAACTTAAATTAATTGTCACAACATCAGCTGTTTCATCATCGTTAAGTACAGGTTGTTTTGGTATGTCTGGTTTATCAAGCGCAATATCGCCGCCATCAATTACTTCACCGGTTTTTAAGTTGGTGAAATCAAATAACTCATTATCTGCTAGATGCGAAGGCACAACATTTTGCATTGCAGTAAAAATACTCTCAATACGACCAGGGTGCTCAATATCCCACTGTGCAAGCATCGCTTTTGTATGTTTGCGTTGCAGATTTTCTTGTGAGCCACACAGATTACATGGAATGATAGGGTATGCTTGGCTGATAGCATATTGTTCAATATCTGTTTCTTTACAGTAGGCTAATGGACGAATTACCATGTGCTCGCCGTTATCGCTCATTAATTTAGCTGGCATGCTTTTCAGTTTGCCACCATAAAACATATTTAAGAATAGGGTTTCGATCATATCGTCGCGATGATGACCTAAGGCGATTTTAGTGGCTCCCATTTCATTTGCGGTACGGTATAAAATGCCGCGACGTAAGCGTGAGCATAGCGAACAGGTTGTTTTACCTTCAGGAATAATATCAGTCACTATACTGTAGGTGTCTTCTTCAACAATTTTGTATTCAATATTCTGAGTGTCTAAATATGCTGGCAATACATGTTCAGGAAAGCCTGGTTGCTTTTGATCAAGGTTAACAACAAACAAATCAAATTTAATAGGTGCAACACGCTGTAAATGCTGCAGCATGTCAAGTAGAGTATAACTGTCTTTTCCACCAGAGAGGCACACCATGATACGGTCGCCTTCTTCAATCATATTGAAGTCCATCACCGCTTGACCGGTTTGACGACGTAAGCGTTTTTGTAACTTAGATAAGCTATGTTGAGCTTTGGCTTGAACAGAATGCGACATTACGCCCCCTTTAGAACTATGGGTAAAATAAAGGGGCGTATTATATGCCTAAAGTTTCAATCAACAAAATTTATTTAATCTTTTGCCAGCGGGCTCACATAGCCGTCGGGTTTTAAGGCTAATACGTCACAATCAAGGCTGTCAATGACATGCTCTGCGGTGTTACCTACTAAGGCTGCACTTAATCCAGTGCGGCCAACCGTACCAATCACCACTAATTCACTATTAAGGCGCTTTGCTACATCAGGGATCACGTCCTCTGGTAAACCTTCTTCTATGACACAGTTTTGCTGGGCGATTTGATGACTAGCTGCTAACTCATGGGTCGATTCTATATGGTGTTTTTTAACCGACTCGTTATAAATACTGGGGTTAAACTCAGGGATTTCAATTGCAATGTTTACCGGTGTCGCAGGATAGGCGTTAACGATACTAAGGCTTGCGTTAGCCAGTTCACATAAAAACTGCGCATCTTGAATAATACGATGGTTTAAATCAAGGTGCTGTTGGTTTTCACTTACAGCGTTAACAGCAGCTAAAATATTACCCTGCGAAGGCCAAGCGTGCTCTTTTACCAATAATACCGGAGCTGGGCATTTACGAATTAAATGCCAATCGGTTGGAGTAAAAATTACTGACTTAAGTGTATCGTGCTGGTGAGTTCCTTTTACAACCAAATCAAACTGTTGGTCTATAACCGTATCGATGATCGCTTCATAAGTGCGATTATGCCAAACCACTTGGCTTTTAATATCGACGTCTGGGTAGTGTTGCAAAATTTCATCCAGCCATAACTGACGGTCTTTAACGACGGCATTGCGCATTGCCTCGCGCTCATCGCCAGAGAGCATGGTCGTCATCTCATAGGAAAAATCATAAATGCTCATAAAAGCGGTGATACTGGCACCGGACTTTTTGGCTAATTCGATAGAGCGAGATAAACCATGCTGAGACTCAGCGGTTGGATCAATAATGGCGAGTATTTGTTTGATGGTGTTCATAAGCTGCTCCTTTAACTACTTTATAGCTAGAGTGTAACGTATAACGTGAGTAGTTAAAGTAACAGCTAACAACTTGTTGCGCTAGATCAAGTTTATTTTGGGTGGATTGCTGCAGCTGCGGATAACCCATCACTATCTAGAATAGTGATAAATTTACCTTCCACTTTTATTAAAGCAGCTTTTTGAAAACGACTCAGTAAACGACTAATCGTTTCAACGGTTAAACCAAGGTAATTACCAATTTCACCCCGGGTCATGGTAAAGCGAAACTCTTTACGAGAAAACCCGCGTTCGCCAAAGCGATTTGACAAGTTGTAGATAAAACTAGCTAAGCGCTCTTCGGCTGATTTTTTATTCAGTGACAAAAACATTTCTTGGTCGTAGTTAATTTCACTGCTCATCAGGCGCATAATCTGCTGGCGTAGTTTTGGTAATTTACCCGCTAGATCATCGAGTGTTTCAAATGGAATTTCGCATACCATTGAGGTTTCGAGCGCTTGAGAAAAGCTTTGGTGTGCCATTTTATTTATTGCATCAAAGCCGATTAAATCTCCTGCGAGGTGAAAGCCAGTAATTTGTTCGTCACCTTGCTCTGAAAGGGTGTAGGACTTAAATGAACCAGAACGAACAGCAAAAATAGCGTTCAGTGGCGCTCCTGATTCAAAAAGAAAATCCCCTTTGTGTAATGGTTTTTTACGCTCAATGATTTCATCAAGTTTATCCATTTCTTGCCCATTGAGGGTAAAAGGCAAGCACAGTTGACTTATGCTGCAGTCATTGCAGCTGATTGTGCAATTATTTTTGGCTTTGTTTTGATATAAATCCATTAGTTCAGTCCATTAAATGTTGTCACATTAATTTGTTAAGATTAATGCAGCAGCTTGTCAGTTGCAATGATAAGTAAATAAATCCCGTACCAAATAAGTACACTGCCCAGTGCTATTCGTGCCCATGGGTGATTTAATACTTTATGTAATACTTGTGCGCCCATGCCGATACTTAACATCGCGGGAAACGTACCAAGCGCGAAAAATAGCATGACTAGAGCGCCATCAAGGGCTGTGTTGCTGGTCATCGCCCAGGTTAGCGCTGAATAAACTAAACCACAGGGTAACCAACCCCATAATGCGCCATAAGCCATTGCTTTAGGTAATGAGTTGATTGGCATTATAAAACGATTTAGTTTTACCAAGTGCTGCCACACCAAGGTTTTCCCTAGCGATTCCAGCCATTGTAAGCTTGCGCCTAACCGCATGATATACAAGCCAACCAAAATCATAAACAGGCCACTTAAAAACGCTAAAATTAACGCGAACCAATGACTTTGGGTGGCAAAATGGCTGCTGATCCCAGCAACGAGCGCCCCTGCGAGCATATAACTGCCGGCACGACCGATGTTATACGCAATGGAGTACTGCAATGGTCGGGTTTTATCTGTGGCTAATTGTAAGGAGCTGGCAATACCACCACACATTGCTATGCAATGTCCGCTGCCAATAAGGCCCATGATAAAAGCGCTGACAAATAAGGGGTCAATCATTACTTTTTTTGTGCTGCTCTTTATCATCTTCAAACAAAATGCTATGACCTTGTTTGTTTAAATCTGAAAATTGTTCACCGCGAACGGCCCAAAAAAACACTCCAATCGCGATCAGTACAAATAAAATAGCAATTGGAACTAGAATATAAATTATACTCATAATTTTAATAACCTTAGTGAGTTACTGATCACAATGATGGAACTGGCAGACATCCCAATCACAGCCATCCAAGGTGCAACTAGGCCTAATGCCGCAAGCGGTAAGATTGAACCATTATAGAGCAATGAAAGCGCTAAATTTTGCTTTATTATTCGGCGTGTTTTTTTCGATACCGTCAATAAATGCTCTATAGCGGCTAAATCACTATTGAGTAATACCACATCGGCGGTGTTTTTGGAAATATCAGCGCCGGTTTCCATTGCGATAGATAAATGCGCGCTATTAAACACTGGACTGTCGTTGACACCATCTCCTACCATGGCAACAATTTCACCTTGGCTTGACCACAGCTTCACTTCGCTTTGTTTATCCTCTGGTAGACAGCCTACTTTAAAGCTATCAAGTTTGAGCTTCTTAGCAATTTGTTGCCCTGCATTTGAGGCGTCCCCAGTTAGCATGTGGCAGGTTAAGCCTTGCTGTTGTAAAGAGGTAATTAAGTTTGCAGCATTACTTTTTACTTCATCTACAAAGTAAAAATTAGCAACCGGTTGTTGATCAATGTAGAACGTTGCTTGAGCATTACTTTTTTTACTGTTGAACCAACCACTTTTACCAATTGCATAGTTATGATTGTCATCTTCACCGGTGATGCCACAGCCAGGATGAATTTTAATATTCGTTAAGTCGCGCTGTGTGGGTGTGAACTCATTAAATGCAGTCGCAATAGGGTGTTCGGAGTAACTTTCAAGTTGTGCTACAAGAGCCAAAATCTGTTTTTTAGATAAAGAATTTGCTAATAAGTCCACAGCATCTAGGCTAAAACGCCCCTGTGTTAACGTGCCTGTTTTATCAAAAGCAACGCGCGTTAATTGTGGTAGTGTTTCTAGCACATGAGACTGCTTAATGAGTATTCCTTTGCGGGTTAAGGTAGCCACCGCGCAGGTTAAGGCGGTTGGAATTGCTAAACTTAGCGCACATGGGCAAGTTGCAACAAGGACCGCAATGGTGATCCAAAAGGCATGTTCAGGGTCAACTTGATACCAGCCGATGGCGGTAAGTGAGGCAAATACCAGCAAGCAGGCAACAAACCACTGTGCCACTTTGTCGGTGATTTCCACCAGTTTAGGACGGGTGGCAAGCGCACTGTGCTGCAATTTAATTATTTGGTTTAAAAGAGTATTTTGACCAATTTTATTGATAAGGATTTCAATTACACCATCATGATTCACGGTACCGGCAAAAACTTGATGATCAATGTACTTACTAACTGGTAAATGCTCACCTGTCATCATTGCTTCATCAACGGTGGTGCTACCAGAGCAAATAACACCATCTGCAGGAATTGTTTCTCCGGCTTTAATTAAGACTCGGTCACCGAGTTTTAATTTTTTAGCTGCAATAATATGTTCGTGGCCGTTTTCATCCAAAGTACGGGCTGTAAGTGGTAATAACTTTTGTAAGTTAGCAGTAAACTCACTGGCTTTCAGTCGAGCCCTAAACTCTAAATATTTACCTAGCAATAATAAGAAGGTGAACATACAAATTGATTCAAAATACACTTCGCCCACGGCCATCACTGTGGCGTAACTACTTGCGCCATATGCGCCAAAAATAGCCAGGGATACAGGAAGATCCATGTTTAACTGCTTGGCTTTTAAGCCATTAATTGCATTGGTTAAAAAGGGCATAGCACTGTATAAAATAACCGGTGAAGCGAGTATTAAGCTGATCCATCGAAAATACTGTTCAAAGCTTTCTTCCATGCCAGAAAACATGCCAAAGTACATGGCGAAAGCAAACATCATCACTTGCATTGTCATTAAGCCTGCTACGCCGAGCCTGCGAATGTACGATTTGGCAACTAGCTGCTTTTGACTTGCTTCAATATCGACTTGAAACGGGTAGGCCTTGTAGCCAATTTCTAATAACGATTTGATAATGTCGCTTAGTGGTGTCTGATCTTTATGCCATTGGATCATCGCACGGTTTGTTGATGTATTTACGTCAACGCGTTTGATTGCGGGTATATTTAACAGCTGCCTTTCAATCAACCATGCACAGGCGGCACAAGTGATCCCTTCAACGGTCAATAACACTTCACTGATGTCGTTGGTTTGAGAAATAAACTCGTCTTGAATATCTGGATTATCGTAACTGCTAATAAATGCTAATTGCTCTGGTACTAGCTGTTCGACTTTACCAGCGCGTACGGTTCTGAATTTATAATAATCTGTCATACCTTGAGCAACAATTGTCTCGGCAACGGTTTGACAGCCAATGCAACACATCGGTTGTGCGCTTGCGTCTATAACAACAGTCGCGCTAAAACCAGATGGTACACTTTCAAGGCAATGAAAGCAGTTATTAGACATGATAGCTTTACTACTTATATTCAGGACTTATGGTAATACTTTGCTTACTTGGCAAAGTGATGTTTTCTTTTAACTTCCAACTACCGTCTATTGGCTCAATAAATACAGTATAAGTACCATCACTATATGGATCAATAATTGCTGTAAATTCACCATTTGCATTAGGGGTTAAATGAGTACTAAAATCATGGGCCTGGATTGTACGGTGGTAAAACGATAGCTTTAAAGAATGGATATTACTGGTATCCCCTTTATTGAATTTAAAGCTTACTTTGTCTGTTTCGACGTTTAATTCCCCATGTAAATATAACGCTTTGGCTTTATCAAATTTGCTCAATTCTAAATTAATTGCTTTGCCTTTTTTATAGTAATCATCAACCACCATATCAGGGCCATTGCCGATCGCAGTTATAAAGAGGGAAATACAGCCAATGATGGCAACTAGCGGAAAAAAGATTAAAAACCACGGCCAGAAATTTTTATACCAAGGAGTAGAGGTCATAAATACACTTAATTTGTTTTGCGATAAGGGCATTTTATAGGATTTAAATTGAAAAGACTAAAAAAAAGCCTCCAGATGGAGGCTTTTTTGATCTTAATTAATCTATTGAATTAAAACATTAAAATATAAACAACCCATTAACATTTTAATTATTTATCTTGCGATAAACTATAAACGTATGCAGTTAATAGGTGGATTTTTTCTTCACCTAAAATATCTTTCCATGCAGGCATAACACCGGCACGGCCGTTATTAAGTGTTTCTTCAACAGCACGTTGAGAACCACCATACAGCCAGATGTTATCAGTTAAGTTAGGTGCACCAAACGGTAAGTTATGTGCAACTGAACCTTTACCATCAGCACCATGACACGCAGCACACATTGCAAACTTAGCTGCGCCTGCTGCTGCATCTTTCTGGTTAACGGTACGACCTGATAAGCTTAGTACATGAGCAGTCATTTCTTTAACGCCTTGCTCACCCAATGCAGCACCCCAAGGTGGCATTGCAGCAATACGACCATATAAAAGTGTTTCTTTGATTTTATCTGGCGTGCCGCCATATAACCAATCTTTATCAGTTAGGTTAGGGAAGCCTTGACCACCACGAGCATCAGAACCATGACACTGTGAACAGTTTTGAGCAAATAAACGCTGACCAATTTCCAGTGCTTTTTCATCAGTAACAAGTGTTTCAATATCTTGCTGAGCATAAGCCGCAAAAATAGGACCAAAACGCTCATCTGCAGCGCGATATTCCGCATCAAGCTTTACAAATTCGCCATTCGCTTTAGCTTCTTCAACTGCTTTTTTAGATTCAGCTAAAGAGGTTATACCCTGGTTAGAACTGCTCCACTTAGCAATACCTTCCCAGTTACCTAGGCCAGGATATGCTGCTAAGTAATAAACTGACCATACAAATGTTGCAAAGAACATGTAAGTCCACCACTTAGGTAGTGGATTATTTAGTTCTTCAATACCATCAAATTCGTGCCCGCAGCTTTCACCTTCTTTAACACCAGTGTAGTTTGTTAAATTCCACACTAGTAATCCAAAAATGATAAATAAGCATGCAAGGGTTAATACAATAACCCATATACTCCAAAAGCTAGTCATTTCTCAGACCCCTTTTCCTCGTTAGAGATTGTATCATTATGTTTTTTCTCATCTTCAAAGATGACATTAGCGGCGTCTTTAAAACGTGTTTTACTACGCTTACTATATGCCCACACAACAATGACAATAAATAGTACTAAAATTACCAGAGTTAAAATGCCTCTGTATGTTCCGTAATCCATAATTAATTACTTCAAGTGCGTGCCAAGTTGTTGCAAGTAAGCAATGAGGGCTTGCATTTCTGTTGCACCCTTACCGTCATTCATAGCATCAACTTTAGCAACGTCAGCGATTAGTTCTTCATCACTACCATATCCTAAACCAGGGTGAGCTGGATTTTGTGGATTAATAGCAAATGTATCACGGAAAATTTTAAGCTTTTTCAGAGTAAGGCTAGTATCAACGCGATCCTCTGCTAACCAAGGAAAACCTGGCATGTTTGACTCAGGAACCACAGCACGTGGATTCACTAAGTGAGCATAATGCCAGTCATCCGAGTAACGTTTGCCCACACGTGCTAGGTCTGGACCAGTTCGTTTAGAACCCCATTGAAATGGGTGATCCCAAACCGACTCACCAGCAACCGAGTAGTGACCATAACGTTCAACTTCGTCACGGAAAGGGCGGATCATTTGTGAGTGACAGTTGTAACAACCTTCACGTACATAGATATCACGGCCTTCCATTTCAAGCGCGTTTAGTGGGCGTAAACCATCGACTGGCTTTGTTGTATCATCTTGGAACATCAGTGGAGTTATCTCTACTAGTGCGCCGAAGCTGATAGCAAAAACAGTCAAGATAGCCATAAGGCCGATATTTTTTTCGACTATTTCATGTTTGTTTTGTGAATTATTATTGCTCATCATCTCACTCCGTTATGCTAACTGTGCTTGCGCATCTAATTTCAACGAATCATTCTTCGCAGAAATAGTACGGTAAACGTTATAAGCCATAACCAGCATGCCTACCACGATGAACACACCGCCTAGGAAGCGCATAACATAGAATGGATGTGATGCTTGAAGTGACTGCACAAAGCTGTACATTAATGTACCGTCAGCATTTACTGCGCGCCACATTAGACCTTGCATAACCCCTGAAATCCACATTGCTACAATGTATAAAACAACACCTACGGTATGTAACCAAAAGTGTGTGTTAACCAATTTAATACTATACATACGACCTTGAGAAAATAACGCTGGGATAAGGTGGTAAATAGCACCGATAGAAATCATCGCAACCCAACCAAGTGCACCAGAATGAACATGACCAACAGTCCAATCAGTGTAATGAGAAAGGGCATTTACAGACTTAATCGCCATCATCGGGCCTTCAAAGGTAGACATACCATAGAAAGACAATGAAACAACTAAGAAGCGTAGTACTGGATCAGTACGTAGTTTATGCCATGCGCCAGATAGCGTCATGATACCGTTGATCATACCACCCCAAGAAGGAACGAATAAGATGATTGACATAACCATACCTAAACTCTGTGTCCAATCAGGAAGTGCAGTGTAGTGTAAGTGGTGAGGGCCTGCCCAAATATAAAGTGATACTAAAGCCCAAAAGTGAACAACAGATAAACGGTAAGAATAAACTGGACGACCTGCTTGTTTTGGTACAAAGTAATACATCATACCTAAGAAACCAGCCGTTAATAAGAAACCTACAGCGTTATGACCGTACCACCACTGAACCATCGCATCTACTGCACCTGCGTAGATTGAGTATGATTTAGTTAACGATACAGGCACAGCCATACTATTTACAATGTGAAGCACTGCAACAGTAATGATAAAGCCAGCATAAAACCAGTTAGCGACATAAATGTGCGATACTTTACGCTTAGCTATGGTGCCCATAAACACAACCGCATAGGTAACCCACACTACAGCAATTAAGATATCGATTGGCCACTCAAGCTCAGCATATTCTTTTGAACTTGTTATACCTAGAGGTAGAGTGATAACCGCAAGTACGATAACTAACTGCCAACCCCAGAAGGTAAAGGCGGCTAATTTGTCTGAGAGAAGGCGCGTCTGGCAAGTACGTTGCACGACATAATATGATGTCGCGAATAGTGCACTTGTACCAAATGCGAAAATAACTGCGTTCGTGTGTAACGGACGTAGTCGAGAGTATGTTAACCATGGTGTATCAAAGTTAAGTGCTGGCCAAGCTAATTGGGCAGCAATCAGAACCCCAATACTCATGCCAACGATGCCCCAAATCACTGTCATAATAGCGAATTGGCGTACAACCTTATAGTTGTACTCAGTTTGTGATGCTACTGTTTGGCTCATTTTCTGGCTTCCGCTGCAATAAATGCGTTTAGAAATGAATTACCCACTATATAAAGTGGGGCCTACTATTATTCTTAAGTATGTTATCAAAAACCCTCAAAGCTTTGACTGCTTCAGAAAACAAACTCGAGAAACCCTTATTTTTGCGGGGAAATGATAAAATTTTTGGCCTAAAAAAGATAGGTCAATTGCATAAAATTATGACATCAATCAATTTTTCACATGCAGTTGGTTATTTTTTGATGCACTTTTGTACATTTGTGTAAGAATTTAGTTCTGTGGTTGTATTTTAACACTGCGCTGATTAGTATCAGCCTTTACTTTATCTAGGGAATATTATGCCAATTAAGCTTTTAGTTGTGTTTTTAAGCGTATTGAACCTGTTAATTGCATGTGGCCCACAATCGCTAAGTATAGAAGAGCAACGCCAAGGTGCAATCTGTCAGCCAAATCAGTTATGCGAGTATGATAATCAGGTAAAAATTTGGTTGAGTGAGCAACAAATAACGCCAGAAACGCCTTTTGAGATAAATTTATCGTTACCAAGCTCATTGTTAGTTCACAGTGCAAAACTTGAAGGCATCACTATGTATATGGGATATATTCCGGTGTTGTTTGAGCCGCTTGACGATATTTTAGTCGCACAAAGTATGGTTGGTATTTGTTCCGAGCGCAATATGACCTGGAAATTGACACTCGAAGTTAAAAATCCACAGGGTCAACTTAAGCATGTATTTTATTACTTTGATGCGACTTATTGATATCAGTTTAATCCATATTAAATCGGAGTGTTGGTTAAAAAAGTTGCTATCCGAAGCTTAGGGCATAGAGTTGCAAATGTCCGTTATCACTTATTCTGCCTATCCAAACACGCTATTTTTGTTACCTTCATTTGCTAAGTATTAGCTGACTTAATGCATTAACAATGCACTGGACCCATTTCTTAATTGATCCTTTAACGGTTCAAAACACTTCAAAGCAATATTTACTGAAATAATACGCTGCATATTAAGTTGAGTATCTATTTGTAAATCAGGGTTTCTAGTTTAAGTCTCGCCTTGAATTTTTATATTTTCAGTTAAATTTATAGAGTGCGCATAAAACCACCTTATTTTGACATTAAGCTGCAATGAACAAAGCTAAACCCCACTATATTGCTATCAAAAAAGTTGCATAGAGCTTAAATACGCAAAATTATTGCATAACTATGGTTAGCAGTTGTTGGTCAGTTTTGCAGTTTTAATAAAATGATGTGATTAACTTGTGAAGTTTTCTGATTTAGGTATTTTTATACGTTAATTACATATAATTACAAAGTCCATTAGTTTGATTTCATACATGTTTAAAATGTTTTTCTTCGCACTTAAGTATTTGAATATAAGGTGTATTAACTAGTTAACAATGAAACATTCATTAACCAATGTACCTATTGCGGGTTTATCAATAATTGCGAAGGTAATTATTAACCGCTCATTCAGATTTCATTCAGTTAAGTCCGCCTAAGTTGCCCTCGCTGACTCGATATTCTCAAATAAAACGAGCGCTACCTGAGCAAGGTATTTCTCCAACAAGTAGGGTTTCACATGAAAAAATCTATTATCGGTTTAGCTGTAGTTACAGCTATCCCTATGTTTTCAACAATGCAAGCAGTGGCTGCGGAAGATGGCGCCCAATCAATTGAAAAAATCCAAGTTACGGGCTCTCGCATTAAGCGTTCAGATATGGAAAACGCTAGCCCAGTTACATTAATTGGCGCAGATGATATTAAAGCAATGGGTGCCACAAGCATCGATAGCGTATTACAAAAAATGACCGCCACAGGCGGTGCAATGACAAACCCTGGCGTTAACAATGGTTCTGGTGGTAATGCACGTATTGATTTACGTGGACTAGGTTCTAGTAGAACATTAGTACTTGTAAACGGTCGTCGTATGATTGCCTCAGGTACTGGCGCTGCATCAACTGTTGACCTAAACACGATCCCTGTTTCAATGATCAAATCTGTAGAAGTACTTAAAGATGGTGCATCTGCTGTATATGGTACGGATGCGGTTGCAGGTGTTGTGAATATCATCCTAAAAGATGATTTCGAAGGCCTTGATATGAACGTCAACTCGGCAATCACAGGCGAAGGCGATGCAACTGAAAGTTCATTCGATTTTACAGTTGGTTCTTCATTCGATAAAGGTAACATTGTTATCGGTATGCAGTACACTGACCGTGGTAAAGCAAAGCAATCAGATCGTGATTTCTCAAGTTGTCCTATTGCAGAAGGTGCTAACGGTCTAAATTGTAACGGTGGTTCTCCATACAGCCCAGGTGGCCATATTTGGCAAGGTGGTGTAATTGGTGATGTAAATGAAGATGGTTCAACAGTTGATGCTGATGGTAACCCTGTTACTTCAGGTCTTGCCCCAACCGATGATGGTTTAGGCGGCCTTGGTGGACTCCATCCGTATACAGATTCAGACCTTTATAACTTTGCGCCAGATAGCTACTTATACACGCCAATGGAGCGTTTGAACTTAACTGGCCTTGCAAGTTATGAAATTTCAAACGATACACGTGTATTTACGGAATTTACCTACACAAAACGTTGGTCGCAACAGCAAATGGCTGCACAGCCAGTATGGTTTGATTTCAAGTACAATGAAAATATGGGCGATTCATTACTTGGTCAAACTTATGTAGGTAAAGTTGACCGCAATGGCGATGGTCTTGCAGATCGTGATGCAGACGGTAAATATATTACTGACACATTAAACTACGCATATGGTGATGATATCTCTTATGGGCGTCGTATGTCAGACACTGGCCCTCGTTATTTCGAACAGTCAGTAGACACTGTTCGTGCGGTAATTGGTGCAGAAGGTTTTGTAGGTGATTACTCATGGGATGTGTCAGCTAACTTCGGTCGTAACGATTCTGTTGATAAGACAGCCAACCTTCACAATATGGGTGCTATCCAAGAACAAATCACTGAAGGTACATTTAACCCGCTTGATCAAGCTGCATGGACATCTGAAGATTTCCGTAAAAATGTTTACACTGAAGTAAACAATGGTGGTAGTCAGTTATTTATAGTTTCAGCATCTGTATCAGGTGAAATGTTTGAATTACCAGCAGGTTATGCTGCTTTTGCTGCGGGCGTTGAGCACCGTCAAGAGAAAGCATGGTACACACCAGATTCACTAACAGCGCAAGGCCTTGCAAATGACCCTATGGTTGAACCAACCGCTGGCGGCTTTGACGTAAATGAAGCGTATGTTGAATTTGCAATCCCATTACTTGCTGATGCACCATTTGCTCAAAACGTAGAGCTTAGCGCTGCAATCCGTGCGTTTGATTACAGCACATTTGGTTCTGACGAAACATGGAAGCTAGGTTTAACATGGAAAGCAAATGACGAACTAATGTTCCGTAGTGTAGTATCTACAGCATTCCGAGCACCAACCGTTTCTGAGCTTTATTCAGGTAATTCACCTTCTTTTGAACGTGTAACTTTCCCTGGTGCACAAGATCAAGCTGAAGTAACAGTAGGTGGTAACTCATTACTTACTCCTGAAGAAGCTGATACTTTCACAGCAGGTATCGTATACGAGCCAGAGTGGTTTGACGGCTTCAGCATGACAATTGATTATTACAAAATTGAGATTGATAATGCGATTGCATCAGTTAACGAGCAATATATTGTCGATCAATGTTTAGCAACAACTGCAAATGCTGATTCTGTATTATGTCAGTCAGCTAATATCGGCATGGATAGCACAGGTCGAATTAGTTTCAACAATCAGCTGCAAAATGTTGGTGCTGAGGAAACGTCTGGCGTAGATTTAAACTTATCATATAGCTTTGAAGCTGCAGGCCTTAACTGGAAAGCAGGTTTAGACACTACTTACCTAGACGAGTATGTTGTAACTGTTCTTGATGATACTGTTGATTACGCTGGTTTGATAACTTCAAACATTGGTGGCTATGCAGATCTTAAGTCTAACTTTACACTAAATGCAGCTGGCGATAACTGGGATGCACAGTATCAAGCTCGTTACATCTCTGGTATGGATAGTTACTCATGTATCGGTAAAGACACGTGTTATGCGCCGTCTACACCAACTGTTATCTACCATGACATCAGTGGTTCATACATGATCAATGAAACTGTTGCATTATCTGCAGGTGTAAACAACTTATTTGATAAGCAACCTCCTTACTACACAGGTAATAATGATTCAAACACTGACCCGTACACATACGATGTACTGGGTCGTCGTTTCTTCGCTGGTGTGAATGTTAAATTCTAATTAGTAAGAATATTGGATTCTTATGAAGGCCTAGTTTACTAGGCCTTTTTTATTGAACAAATGAAAGTGTGGCAGTAAACTAGATGCATCTTTTTACTTATTAGGAGAGCTGATTGCTAAAACAGGATGAAAACTTATCCTTTATAATTGAACCTGAATTGAGCCCGCGCTCTGAACAGCGCATTGATATGTACTTTTCTATTCCGAATGAAATGGGCATCAATCCGCAAACGTTAACAGAAGAATCGTATTTTAATAACCACTTCAAATCGTATTTAGCGTATAACGCCAATAATATCCATTTACCTTTAGTGCGCAGTCGCTTTGTTAGTAAAAATAAAGGTGAACAACAAGACTATCGGCAAAACCTCAATTTGTATTGTTATCAAGTCCGCCTAGCGATTGATACTGATATCAAAGATACATTAAAGATTGAAGAAGTTGATGAGTTTTATCAGCGCGCTATTGAATTATGTGAACAAAGTCAAAGCTTACTTAAAAAGCTAAGGCGTTACACACCTGATGATGAAAAACTGATCTCGTTTTATACCAATGCAGATAACTATCTGAGTTGGCATATTGAGCAGTCGTTTTTAAAATTACTTGACGAAGGGCCACGTAGCAGTGATTACGCGAAAGAGCGTAATGATCTGATGAATTTTTGTAAAGCCGAGCAAGATTATCGACATGAGCTGCAATATAACTCGGAATCAACCCTTCAGGATGCAAACCGGATCACCAATAAGATGCGTCTTCTACAGCGTTTGATTGAGCATGGTGTGGTGTTAAATCGTAATACTCGTTACCTTAATAGTTATTTAAAACGATTGGTTAAAGGAACCGTTACAGCGATTATAATGGCGCTTGTTATGGTTGTGGTTCTGAATGCGCGGATCTCATTTACCGAAGTGACTGCAACATTAGTGATCATTTTGGGCGCTATTTACGGGATGCGAGAAATTTTTAAAGAAGACATAACACGAGTTATTTGGCGAGCTATTGTGAAAGGGCGCCCAAAATGGCGATTTCAATTTCGAAATAGTGTTACCAAAGATAAAATAGCTACACAATACATCTGGCTTGAATATACACGCTTTAAACATATTCCAGAGGATGTACGAAAAATATTTTCAAAACGACGTCAACAAAATAAACAAGCAGCGCAATGGCTGCACTTTGCCAGTGAAATACGGGTTAATGCAAAAGAGTTCTTACCTGGTTATGATAGCTTGCAACAGACCTTGCAGTTTAGTTTAGCGGCGTTTGCGCGGAACTTAAAAAAAGGCGAAGGTAAACTGTATCATCTTGATAATAATAAAATATCTAAACAAAGTGTGGAGCGGCGCTATCAACTAAATGTAGTGCTTTCATATCAAAATGACGAAGAGATAAATTACCAGCGTTATAAAATCACCTTAAATAGAAGTAAAATAGTTAGCATTGAACTGATTTATAGCGAAATGGAATAAATGTTGTCGTCGATTTTCTTATCTATCAGGTATTATCTCCCTCTTTTTACACAGCTTGAGGGGGAGTGATATGCGCTTTCTGATTTCCAGGATGGCCGCAACCAGTCAATGTCCACCACGTAAACCGATGAGTAAAATCATCTGGTCTTTAATTGGGTCATTTTTAGGCATTTATTTAGTTGCAATAATTGGCAAAAGCTTACAGTTTGATCCGTTAACTAATTTATTTTTAATTGGTTCTTTAGGTGCAACTGCTGTGCTTGTTTACGGTGCGCCATTGGCAGAGTTTTCTCAACCGCGTAATCTTATTGGCGGTCATGTTCTCAGTGCGTTGGTGGGTGTTACTGTGGCAAAACTGCTAACTGCCGATTTAATGTTGGCAAGTGCTTTGGCTGTTTCACTATCAGTTGCGGTTATGCACTTAACGCGTACTTTGCATCCACCGGGTGGCGCTACTGCTTTGATTGCGGTTATTGGTGGTAGCGGTATACAACAGCTAGGTTATTACTATGTCGTAAGCCCTGTATTGTTTGGTACGACAATTATGCTGTTAGTTGGGTTGCTAGTTAATAATTTATCACGTAACCCTAAGCGTCATTATCCTGTCTATTGGTGGTAATAACTGTCAGTAGGTGGCAACATCGTTACTACCTACTGCAATGGTTTATTTTTCTAAACCAGTTTTACTATACAAAGATACTTTGTTTGATACCAAGGTTATTTCAATGTTTTTACTGTCATCGCCCCATGTGCAATTTGTGTGTAGGGTTTTTTCTACACAATTATCAGCGCTTCCTAAAATTGCTTCTACTGCAGTTTTGTCCATGCCAATTTCGATTTTCTCGTAATTATCTAAGTTTACTTTTGAGCAAGCTGCTAGGCTTAATGTTGCAGCAATAATTAAAAGTTTTTTCATTCGGTCATCTTCCTTTATTTAGTGGTTAAATTTTCTAATTTGTACAATCATGCCCATTTTTGGATGATCAAAATAATGAATGTCGCCACTTATCACACGTTTGAATTGTGAGAACCGAGCGTGTTGGATTTCACCAGTTACTTGGATTTCATTTACGTCAAAGCTGGCATTAATAAATAAATAATGGCGCAAATAAATATTAAAAGTGCCATCTAATTCCCACTTATCTGCATTTTGCTCAATTGCAGGGGCTATGAACTGATTAGGACTGACTAAACTAATAAAGTCATTATTTGTATACTGTGGCGTTTGCGCAATCACAGGTGCGTGCAATAATTTACCACCAAACAGTTTAATACTTTCAGAACGAGATTGGCTCGCCCCTTCAAAACGCCACCCGGTGTGAAGTATAGGTTTGAGGCCTTTACGCAGTAGTTCTTGTTGCTGTGATGTAAATTGTAGCTGTTCGGGAGCAAGTAAGTAGGTTTGCTCCATATCATCTTTAACAGGCGCTAATGGGCTCAGTGGTAACACTGAATAACTGCGCAGGTAATCGATGTTGTTATCGCACAAATTAGAGCGGTTTACACCAATCACAGAATCGGTTAACGACTGTGAATTAAAGCGAGTGTCGCCGTTGATACATTCCTGCTTAGCTTGTTCAATATAAAGTGGTGTCAGTAAATCAATGCTACGTTTAGCGTTAATTGGTTCTTTAGCTAAGCTAAAGTCTTCTTGCAAATAAGGGGCTGGGCGCTGTTTGAATATCAGTATTTCTACTTCAAACCAACGTTCTGCAAATGCTGTGCTACTAAATACACAGCATAGTAGGATAAGAGATTTTTTAAGCAACATTAATGGCTAACCTTTTTTTCGAAATCCGCAATCATTGCAGTGACCATTTTTAAGCGTTCGCGGGCATTCGCTTCATTGATCGCAAAGCGCAACTTATTTGCACCATCCATTTTATACACCTTAGGTGCACTTTGTATCAAACCTATAATGAAGCTAGGGTTAACCTTAGTATGTTGACTAAACTCAAAATAGCCACCTTTTGGATTTGCTTCAATTTTTTTGATGCCTAATTCGCTGGCTTTGAGTTTCAGTTGCTGCAAACTAAATAGGTTTTTAGTTGCATCAGGCAGCAGACCGAAGCGATCAATCAGCTCAACTTGTAATTCGTCCATATCATCTAGGTTAGCGCAGCTGGCAACCCGTTTGTAAATACCTAGTCGCGCATTTACATCGTGAATATAATCTTCAGGGAGTAAAGCGGCTAATTTTAAGTCCACTTCACTTTGTTGTTGTAGCAAGTTATCAAGGGTAGGCTCTTTGCCTTCACGAAGAGATTTCACAGCTTGCTCAAGCATTTCCATATATAAGCTAAAGCCGATGGTTTGCATTTGTCCTGATTGATCATCACCAAGCAACTCACCAGCACCACGGATCTCTAAATCGTGGGTTGCGAGTGCAAAACCGGCACCTAAATCTTCCAGTGACTCGATGGCTTCAAGGCGTTTTACAGCATCTTTCGACAGCCCTTTAGGATTACCCGTTAATAAGTAAGCATAAGCTTGATGATGGCTGCGACCAACTCGACCCCGTAACTGATGTAACTGCGCTAAGCCTAGTTTATCGGCTCTATCCATAATAATTGTATTGGCTGTGGGGATATCAATTCCCGTTTCAATGATGGTAGTACATACAAGTACGTTGTATTTCTGGTGGTAAAATTCGCTCATCAGTTGTTCTAAATCACGTTCGCGCATTTGGCCATGGGCAGAAGCGACGCTTGCCTCAGGTACCCACTCACTAATTTCTTCTGCCACGCGGTCAATAGTTTCAACGTTATTATGTAAAAAGTATACTTGGCCACCGCGCTTTATTTCCCGCAATACCGCCTCTCTGATCAAATCTGCATCGCGTTGACGAACAAATGTTTTAACCGCTAAGCGTTTTGCAGGAGGGGTCGCGATGATTGAAAGATCACGCATACCACTCATGGCCATATTTAATGTACGTGGGATTGGTGTTGCAGTGAGTGTTAAAATGTCAACATCGGCACGCAGTGATTTTATCTTCTCTTTTTGACGTACCCCAAACCGGTGTTCTTCATCGACAATGAGCAAGCCAAGATCTTTAAAGATAATATCGGCTTGGATCAATTTGTGAGTACCAATGACGATGTCCAAGGTACCTTTAGCCATTTTTTCTAGGGTGTCTTTTTGTTCTTTAGGCGAATTAAAGCGAGACAGCACACCGACTTCAATGGGTAAGTCGGCAAATCGATCTTTAAAGTTTTCAAAGTGTTGTTGTGCAAGCAAGGTAGTTGGTACTAAAACCGCTACTTGTTTATTGTCGTTTACAGCAACAAAGGCGGCGCGCATCGCAACTTCAGTTTTGCCAAAACCTACATCACCACAGACTAACCTATCCATTGCTTGTTTACTTTGCATATCACCTAGCACAGCTTCGATAGCGTTACGCTGATCGTCAGTTTCTTCAAATGGAAACCCATCACTAAATACGCGATAAGCAGCACCATCAAGGGCAAATGCATTACCAGCTTTAGCTTGACGCTGGGCGTAAATATCGAGTAATTCAGCGGCCACATCACGTACCTTTTCAGCCGCGCGTTTTTTCGCTTTCTCCCAAGCATCAGATCCCAGTTTATGCAGCGGTGCACTGGCTTCTTCGCCACCAGAATAACGACTGAGCATATGCAGGGCTGACACTGGGACATACAACTTTGCTTCATTGGCATAGGTAATGGTTACAAACTCAGTGATCAGTCCCGCCGCATCAATCGTTTGCAGACCTTGGTAGCGGCCTACACCGTGGTCCAAGTGTACAATCGGTTGGCCAACTTTAAGTTCAGCTAAGTTACGGATGAGTGCATCTTGGCTAGCTTCGTATTTATGTTTACGACGGCGACGCTGGGATACTTTAATGCCAAGTAATTCTTGTTCAGTAACTATGGATAATGCGGGCTTTGTACCAAGTACTACACTTTGTTCTAGTGGGCTGACAATTAAGCCAACATCGCTACTGCTATTTACAAATTCATCGAATGATGAAAACTCTTTAAACTTTAAGCCGCTGGGTTTAAGTATAGCGAGCAGAGATTCACGGCGACCATCGGATTCTACTGACAGTAAGATACGGCCTTTTTGTTTCTTTTGCGCTGCTACATAATTTATAAATGCTTGATAGGGTTCATGTAGTTTATGATCAATGCGTATTGCGGGTAACTCGCTGGTGACTAGATTTTTATTGCCTGCTTTTGTCGCGAGTTTTGCTTGCGATAACCGAATGCGAGCAAAGTTGCCTAAATTTTCAAACAGTTCATTAATGGGTTGATAAAGTGCAACTGGCTCAAGTAACGGGCGCAGTGGATCGACTCGACGGTTTTCATAACGCACATTAATATCATGCCAAAAATGCTCCGCAGCATCTTCTAAATCTCCTAGTTGCATCACTGTTGCAGTATCTGGCAGGTAATCAAAGATAGTGGCTAATTGCTCAAAAAACAGCGGCATATAATATTCGATACCAGCAGGCCAATTGCCTTTGGTCACTTGCATATACACGGAATCTTGCGATGAGCTGGCACCAAATTTTTCACGGTAGTTTATTCTAAATCGTTCGATATCGGCTTCGTTGGTAGGGAACTCATGAGCAGGTAGTAATTCAATTTTATCGACTTTTTCATCCGAGCGTTGGCTTTCAACATCAAATAAACGAATGGTATCAAGTTCGTCATCAAGAAAATCGAGTCTAAATGGATGCGGACTGCCCATTGGATATAAATCAACAATCGAGCCACGAATGGCGTATTCACCATGCTCCATGACTTGTTGCACATGCAAATAGCCTGCTTGCTCTAAGTTACTGCGAAGTTTGTGGGTATCGAGAATATCACCGACTTTAAAATTAATGGTTGAACCATAAATAAACGAAGCAGGGGCGGTACGTAGCATCAAGGTAGACACAGGCACAATTAATACACTTTGTTGTTCTTTTTTTAAAGTATTTAAGGTGGCTAAGCGCGATGAAATTATATCTTGATGGGGTGAGAAATGATCGTAAGGCAACGTTTCCCAATCAGGGAATATCATTACTGGATGCTCGGGTAGCAAGCACTCCAACTCTGTTTCAAGGCGCAGTGCACTGGGTGTATCAGGGGTAACAATAAGCACTAAGCCATCTTGTTGTTTAACCCCTTGTGCAATGGCAATACTTAAACCACTGCCAGTGAGTTGCCCCCATTGAATTTTATCTTTTTGAGATTTTACCCAAGGCAAGGCTGCCCATTGCGCAAACGCCATTTACTACTCCTTTAATGCGCCTCTAGTGAGGCGCTAATTTATTCTTAATCGCGATATATTTTGGTTAAATCGTGGTAATGATCTATACGACGGTCGCGTAGGTACGGCCAAATGCGTCTTACATTTTCAGAACGCTTTTGATCAAGTTCAACAAGTAACAGTTGCTCATCAGTGTTGTTGGCTTCTGCTAGCAGTTCACCTTGAGGACCCGCTATAAACGAGTTACCCCAAAATTGAATACCTTCACTTTGACCACTTGGATCACTTTCATGACCGACACGATTACAACTAATCACGGGTACGCCATTGGCAACCGCATGTGCGCGTTGCGATATTACCCACGCATCTTTTTGACGTGTTTTCTCGCCTTCGTCATCACGTGGATCCCAGCCAATTGCGGTTGGGTAAATTAATAGTTCAGCACCGGCCATTGCCATTAAACGCGCAGCCTCTGGAAACCATTGATCCCAACACACTAAGACACCAAGTTTGCCGACAGAAGTTTGAATTGGTTCGAAACCTAAATCACCCGGAGTGAAATAAAACTTTTCGTAAAAGCCTGGATCGTCAGGGATATGCATTTTACGGTATTTACCCGCAATTGTGCCGTCTTTTTCAAGCACTACCGCAGTATTGTGATAAAGCCCTGTGGCACGTTTTTCAAATAAAGAGGCAACAATAACAATGCTTAATTCTTTTGCAAGCTCAGCTAAAGTGTCGCTACTTGGGCCCGGAATAGTCTCTGCCAAATCAAATACATCAACATCTTCGGTTTGACAAAAGTACAGACTGCGATGTAATTCTTGTAACACCACCAGTTGTGCACCTTGGCTTGCGGCATCGCGAATACCGGCAATTGATTTTGCCATGTTTTGTGCGGCATTATCACTGTTACTTTGCTGCACTAAGGCAACGGTTAAATTTGCAGGGCTGCTCATAATGATGCTCCAGCTAAAAATCCACGGGGTAATTGCATAGTAATGCAGTGTAAACTACCAAATTGATGAATAATTGGTAAGCAGTTTACGCCTATTATTTGATGCTCAGGGTAGGCCGTTTGAATTTGTGCTAAGGCTAATTCGTCATTGGCATCAGCATAAATAGGCACAAGTACAGCTCCATTAATGATTAAATAATTTGCGTAGGTGGCAGGTAACCTGTCGCCATCATCATTAAATACGGCTTTTGGCCATGGTAAATCAATTAAGGTATAAGGTTTACCTGTTGTTGCTTTAAAACCTTGTAACTGCTTTTCCATGGCATCAAGAGCGCTGAAGTGTTGGTCATTTTTATCATCACACTTTACATACACTAAGGTATCATTAGGCGCAAAACGCACTAAAGTGTCGATATGACTGTCGGTATCGTCACCAGCTAAATAGCCATGATCAACCCATAAAAAGTCGGTGGCGCCAAGTTGTTCACGCAAGCACTGTTCAATGTCTTGTTGGGTTAGATCTGGATTACGATTTGGATTAAGCAAACATTCACTGGTGGTCAATAGTACACCGTGTTGATCAATCTCTACACCGCCACCTTCAAGAACCAAATCAAGCGCTTGGTATTGATTGCGCGTATCGGCAAGTTGTTTAACTAGTACCGCATTAATTTTATTATCTAATTCACTGGTAAATTTATTACCCCAGCCATTAAAGATAAAATCAACAATTTTTAGTTGGCTATTATCAGCAACTGCGGCGCAGGTTAATGGGCCATGATCACGTGCCCACGTATCGTTACAGGGAGTAACAACAAAATGCACGCGGCTCAAATCAACAGCGTTGTTGCGCAATAATTGGCTAATGTGTGTTTTTAAGGCTTCATCATGAGCGATGATCACTAATTGCTCTGCATTACAAATATGCTGACATAATTGCACGTATACAGGCTCTACAGCGGTTAAATTGTCGCACCAATCAGTGGCTTGGTGTGGCCAAGTGAGCATAACGGCGTCTTGCTCAGCCCATTCGGGTAAAAGTCTAAAGTTCATGAATTTAATAAACAAACAAAGGTGCTATTAGTTTAGCATTTCAACTATAGCCAAGCCACTTCAAAATGAGGGTTGCTAGTAGCTATATTATTCTGGTTTTGTTGGCTCTGTTGTGTCTTGGGTATCAAAGTTGTCGCTTTCATGTTGCAGCAGCTGACGCTTTTTCAGTTGTCTGGTTTGTGCATGTAAACTAGCACGTACCACAAGTTCTTGATCAGTATCGCGGATGGCTTTAAAAAGTAGGGTGTATTGGTAGTATTCATCGTCAATCTTATTAACTGCAACTACCTCGGTGTAACAATAAATAGCAGAGGCTTCATGCTGTAAAAATAATTTAGTGCGAAATGCTTGGCCAATAGAGTAGACTTTTGTATCGGTTAGTTTGACACCGCCACCGCCGTAGCTATCACAATAAATGGCGTTATCTTCGGGCTGCTCTGAGGCCAATATATGGCTCATGATCAAGTCGATTTTACGCGATTGTGCTTGTAAAAATACGGCAAGCTCTTGTGCCAAATCACCAAGGCTACGCAATGGTCTTAACGAGCTTTGCTCTAATTCACTAACCTCATTGGCCAATTTAAATAACGGTGGGATATCTGCTTCTAGTTGCGCTAAGGTAGTAGGCACTTTGCTATCGTCAACAGCAAATAAATTTACTCGATTACTTTCATCAATCTGAAAGTACTGCTCAAACTCAGTTAATTTTTCACTATTCATCATAAGGCTCCTCGACGCAATAGTTTAATAGTAGCGCCGACAGTATAAAATTGCTAGTTATCAAATTACCATAAAAAAGGGCAAACCACTGTTTGCCCTTATATTTTTGTAGCTGAGCTTAAATCATAAATTACCCTCTTGGGTGTCGACATGTTCACGCTTGTGGTGGCTTGCAATTTCATCGGATAAATCTGCTCGCGAGCGTTTTTCAGTAAGTTTGCGCTCAGTTAACCAATAAAAGAACAGTGGTACAAAGAACACGGCAAGGAAGGTTGCTGCCATCATGCCGCCCATAACGCCAGTACCAACGCTATGACGTGCACCTGCACCGGCGCCTGAGCTCAATACTAATGGCACTACACCTAAAATAAAGGCCATCGAAGTCATGATGATGGGTCTAAATCGAAGACGGGCAGCTTCAAGTGCTGCAGCGCTTGCGCTCCAACCTTGTTGATGTTTCATCAATGCATATTCAACAATCAAAATGGCATTTTTACTGGCTAAACCAAGTAAGGTCACTAAGCCGATTTGGAAGTACACATCGTTAGTCATGCCTACTAACCAGATTGATACCAATGCGCCAAAGGTTCCAAATGGCAATGCTAGCATCACCGAGAGTGGCAATGACCAACGCTCATACAGTGCTGCAAGGATTAAGAAAACCATGATCACCGCAAGGCCTAAAGCAATTCCTGTGGTACCTGAGCTGCGTTTTTCTTGATACGCAGAGCCGGTCCAGTCGTAGGTCATATCAGGTGGTAATACTGCTTTTGCAATACGTTCAACTTCAGCAATTGCTTGGCCAGAGCTGTAACCGGGTGCAGCATTACCGAGCAGTTTTACCGCAGGCAAGTTATTATAACGATTTAGACTTTCTGGTCCGCGACTATATTCAATATTAGTAAACGCAGACATAGGAACCATAGCACCTTGACTATTTTTTACATAAATTCGTCCAATGTCATCAGGCTTCATTCTAAATTCAGCTTCTGCTGACATAAGTACTTGCCAAGCTCGGCCAAACTTATTGAAGTCGTTCACATAATATGTACCCAGTGTGCCGGCAAGGGCTGTAAAGGCATCGTCAATTTCAATGCCCATCGCGCGGGCTTGTTCACGATCTACATCAACTTTAAGTTGCGGTGCATTTGGTCGCCACAACGTTTGTAGGCCACTTAAAATAGGGCTTTTTTGTGCTTCAGCCATCATTGAGCCCATGGCTTGTTGCAGTTTTTCTGGGCCACCTGCGCCTTTGTTTTGAATATAAAATTCAAATCCGCCAGTGCTCCCTAAACCAAAAATAGCAGGGGGGTTAAACGCTAAAACAAGTGCTTCGTTGATATGCGCAGTTTTCATAAACAGCTCATTAACCAAACTTTTAGTATCAATCTCTCGTTCATCCCAATGTTTTTGGGTGACGAATAAGGTGGCTGCACTGTTTTTATAACCGCCGCCAATAAAATCAAAGCCTGTAAATGCCACCACATTTTCATTGGCAGGATTAGATTGTACGGCGCTAATAACTTCAGCCACTACTTTTTCTGTACGCTCAAGGGATGAGCCATCAGGTAAGAAAATAGCTGAAATATAGTAGCCTTGGTCCTCATCAGGCACTAATGAACCTGGAGTGCTTTTCCAAAGGCCAATGGTAATTGACACCATACCAATCATCAGCAATAAACCTAATGCGCCACGGCGCACCATAAAACCAACAGCACCCACATACTTACTGGTTATTTTAGTAAATACACGGTTGAACCATAAAAAGAAGCTTGCGGTTTGTTTATGCTCTTGTTTTAAAATAAGCACACATAAAGCAGGGGTCATTGTTAGTGCAACTATGCCAGATAAGCTCACAGCAATTGAAATGGTGATCGCAAACTGACGGAATAGTTCGCCAGTTAAGCCACCTAGAAATGCAATTGGCACAAACACTGAGCAAAGTACTAGAACAATAGCAACAACAGGTCCTGATACTTCTTTCATTGCTTTTATTGCGGCTTCATGGGCGCTCACATGCTCTTCGTGCATGATACGCTCTACGTTTTCAAGTACCACTATGGCGTCATCCACTACGATACCAATAGACAGTACCATACCAAATAAAGTCAATGAGTTAATAGAATAACCAAGCATATACATGCCAGCAAACGTACCAAGTAATGACACCGGTACGGCAAGAGTTGGGATCAGTGTGGCGCGCCAATTTTGTAAAAATAAGAACACCACTAAGAAAACCAGCACCATTGCTTCAAGTAGTGTTTTCACTACTTCGCGGATCGAGACTTCAACAAAACGGGTGGTATCGTACGAATTTAAGTGAGCAAGTCCAGTGGGAAATTGCTGAGTTAACTCTGCTAATACGCCATTAACTTCTGCTGCTACATCAAGTGCATTGGCACCAGGTTGTAGGAAAATACCTAATAGTACTGCTTCTTTGCCGTTGATAGTGCCTCTGAAGTTATAATCTTTTGCACCAAGTTCAACACGGGCAATGTCTTTTAAACGTAAGCTACTGCCATCAAGGTTTGAACGAATAATGATTTCTTCAAATTGTTCAGGCTCTGATAAACGCCCTTGAGCGGTAACACTGTAAACCAGCTCTTGCGCTGATTGTGAAGTGGGGGTTGCACCAATCGAACCTGCTGCATATTGAGAGTTTTGGCTGCGAACTGCCCCTGCGACTTCTTCAACAGTAACACCGAGCTGACTCATTACATCAGGGCGCAGCCAAATACGCATGGCGTAATCTTTCGCGCCAAAAATTTGTACGCTCGTTGTACCAGGAACACGTTTAATACGGTCTAAAATATTCAGGGTGACATAGTTTGAAGTCCATAGACTATCACGAGTGCCGTCCGGTGAATAAAACGCATGAACTTGCAAAAAACTCGATGAACCTTTTTGCACCACCACGCCTTGGCGCCGTGTTTCTTCAGGTAAACGAGCTTCAACTTGCTTTACACGGTTATTGACGTTAACTGCTGCTTGGTCAATATCGGTGCCAATTTCAAACGTTATTTCAATGGTTGTTGCACCAGAGCTTGTCGAGGTTGAAGACATATACATCATGCCTTCAACACCGGTAATCGCATTTTCAATCGGCGCGGCTACGGTTTGTTCGAGTACTTCAGCCGACGCACCCGGATAGGCTGCTGTCACTTGCACAACGGGTGGGGCAATTTCAGGGTATTGTGCGATCGGCAAGCTGCGCATGGCAGCCAGGCCCGCCAGCACAATAACAATTGAGATCACAAACGCAAAAATAGGTCTGTCGATAAAATAACGAGAAAACATAAAACTCCCTGCGCCTATTCTGCGCTTACGTTGTTTGTTGCATTGTTAACGGCCACTGGCATGCCCGGGAAGAAAATCTTTGCCATACCATCGATGATCACTTCATCGCCTTGCTGTATGCCTGATTTAATCAACCAAAAGTTTTTATCACCTTGATTATCTGGCTTTTGGATCCACTCACCTACTTCAACGGGAGCTGGGCGCGCAATCGTGCTGCCTTGTTCATTTTTAGCAACTACATAAACAAATTTACCAGTGCCATTATCAAGTACCGCACGTTGCGGTATTACAAATGCATTTTTGCGTACCGCACCACTTAACATCACTCGCACAAATTGACCTGGGCGAAGTTCAAAATCAGTGTTGGGGATAATTGCTTGTAGTTCGCTGGTGCCGGTATTTGGATTAATACGTACATCAGAGAAGTTAACTTTGCCACTTTTATTGGAGAGTGAACCGTCTTGCAATTTAATGCTCGTGTGCCACTGACCTTTTTCTGGCAGCGTTAAAGAGCCATTTGCAACATCTTGACGCATTTGTAATTGTTCACGCTCAGAAATACCAAATCGTAAACGAATAGGGTCAAACTGGGTAATTTGCGTTAATAATAGATCGGGACCTGATACAAAAGTGCCTACCGACACAAATTCACGGCCCATTACTCCAGCGACAGGCGCTTTTACTTGCGCATATTGTAAATTCAGTTGGGCTTCTTTTAATGCAACTTTCGCGGCCTCTAACGTCGTGTTAGCAATATCTTGGGTGGAGCTGGCGTTATCGTAATCTCGTTGTGAGACTGATTTCTCAGCACGTAGTTTGGCTAATCGTTTCACTTCACGTTCGGCTTGCACTAAAGATGCTTTTGCACCATTAAGAGCAGCTTGCGCGCTTTCAACCGCCAATTGGTAAGGGACTAAATCTATAGTGAAAAGTGACTGACTTTGCTTAACTGTCTGGCCTTCATCAAAGTTACGAGATTCTAGGATCCCCGTTACTCTGGCACGTACTTGAACTTCTTTAGAACCTGATAAGGTTGCCGGTAGTTCAATAGTGAATGGGGCATCTTCATAGGTTGCTATAGTTGTTGCAACAGCTGCTGGATGCATTGCTGCTTGCTCAGTTTTAGGTGCTTCACTACAACCTTGTAGAAACAGCGAAGCCGAAGTAAATAAGAATAAAGATAATTTTGATAGTGCGAAAGACAGACGCATGGTTACTCCACAGTTCCAATTGTTAAGTATGAATAATTTATAATGTTTTATAAGCTAAAAGCATGGCTTACGTGGTGCTTAATCCGTATAGCTTAGTTACATACGAGTGTATACCTTAAATTTTTACAGGTACAGGCTCGTGTTTATTTTTCAGTATTTTTTAAAGCACAAAGTAGTTTGATACCTTAGAATTTAGATATTCTGTAAAGCTGTTTATAAAGTAATGAAGTCATTATTTTGTATGACAATAGCTTAATTATGAAGTGCTGTAAGTGCTTTGTTAGCGAAACAGCTTTAATAACCACAAAATTAACAAATTGCCTTGTAATTGGCGCTAAAACTCGTACCCTAGGCGTAATAATAATAGCAAGGGTAAAGTTAATAATGACGCGCAAGCCGACATTATCTACAACATTTATTGATCTGTCTTCACAGTTGCGACGTTTTGTTTCGCGCATTGTACAACCAGATGATGTGGAAGATATAGTACAAGAAACCTTTGTTAAGAGCTATCAAGCTGATTTAAAGCAAGATATTAAATATACACGCAGTTATATGCTAAAGACTGCCAAGCATTTGGCGCTTAACCATATTGCTAAATGGGATAATCAGCATTGCGATTCATTAGATACCTCTGATGATTATCAGCAGTCGTTGCGATCTATGCAGCTTGAGGATGAAGTGACCTCAAAAGAGCGCTTTTTACTGTTTTGCCGTGCTACTGAGCAACTAAGCCAGCCAGTACGAAAATGTTTTATTTTAAAGAAAGTATATGGCATGAGCCAAAAAGAAATCGCAGCGCAAATGAAGTTAAGTGAAAGTACGGTTGAAAAACATATTGCCAAAGGTTTGTTACAATCTATGCGCTACATGCAGCAACATGAGCAGTTAGGTGAGCACAGCAGTGCCACTATTGAACCTGCCAGGAGGGTGGGAAAATGAGTAATATTCATCAATTTTCGTCTAAAGATGCTATTCAAGCAGATGCTAGTCGTTGGATAAGTGCTATGGATAGGGGCTTATCAAAGCAAGAACGTATGCAATTTCAGCACTGGGTGCAACAAAATAAAGCCCATCAAGATGCGGTATTTGAGTTAGCCCAGTTATGGGATGAACTGAGCGTATTAAATGAGTTGAGTAGCTTATTTCCCAATAAAAACAGCATCAATAAGCCTGCCCGCAGAGAAATTAATTTTTCGATTGCGGCAAGTGTCTTTGCCGCATTGCTAGTTGCCAGCTTTATATTTCTTGGTATTGAGCAGTGGCCAACAACACCACAAGAACAAGCCAAGTACAGTAAAATTTACCGTACTAAAGTCGGTGAGCAAGCAACGTTTGTGCTACCAGATAGTACGATTGTGCAATTAAATACCAATAGCTTATTAGAAGTTGCGTATACAAAAAACCGCCGACAATTGATTTTAAGTCGAGGCGAAGGACGTTTTAATGTTGCTAAAGATGCCGCACGTCCATTTACGGTGATGGCAGGCGATAAGTCATTTACCGCACTGGGGACTGTTTTTAATGTGCAACGTAATGCAGCATCGGATCTTGAGCTGGTTGTTACTGAGGGTAAAGTGATGATCACGGATCCTTCGGTTGCCGTAAATGCTGATGATTTTGTACAATTACAAAGTGCTAGTAATGATACAGACAGTGTGAAAAAAATTAATGCTAGTATTGTTATCTCTGGCGAAAAAGCATTAATTAAAGAAAGTATTACCAAGCCAATCAAACGGTTAACACAAGATGATGTACAACGGGATCTGGCATGGCAACAAGGTATGCTAATTTTTAATGGCGAGTCGTTAAGCGAAGCACTGCAAGAAGTCAGTCGCTATACCGCAACGCGTTTTGAACTTGCTGATCCTGCATTAGCTTCTTTAAAAGTGGCTGGGGTGTTTAAAGCCGGTGATATTATCGGTTTACTTGATAGCCTGCGCATCAATTTAGCCATTGAGCATGAACGTTTAGGTGAACATATCGTAAGCCTAAAACACGGTGATCACAGCTAAGCTTTATGCTTGCTCTTTGATTTAAAGTGTCAGAAGTTACAATGGTAAATATAAAAAGTAAAAAAATAATTAATAAAAAAATAGGATTACATAGCGGATTATTCTTTCTCAACTGTTTGTATAAGTTGCGCAGTAACCAAACGTATCCAATTTGTGGGTTAATTGTATTAGCACCTTTAGTATTTAGCCTAAAAGTTCAGGCTGAGGCTGCAAATCCACAGATGGTACAATTTGATATAAAAGCGCAGCGAGCAGATCAAGCATTGATAGAGTTTGCAAAACAAACAGAACAAACCGTGGTTTTTTCGTTTGATTTAGCAAAACAATACCAAGCTCAATCAGTGTATGGTTATTACACTCAGTTAGAAGCGCTTAGTACAATGCTGAAAAATACTGAACTCGATGCGGTTGTTGATCAAAATGGTTTACTGAGTATAAAACTCAAACAAATCAATAGGAATGATAACAACATGAGAAAGCTTTCAGGGGTCAGTGCTGCTGTAATACCACTTTTAATGGCAACCAATAGCCAAGTTGCTAATGCACAAGAACAAGCCGCTCAAGAAAATATTGAAAAAATCGCCATCGTTGGTAGCCGTGTAGCAGGGCGTTCGGTCGAAGACTTACCCGTACCTGTTGATATTTTAAGTGCTGAAGCGCTAGAAAATACCGGACAAACAGAAGTCGGCCGTATGTTACAAGCTATCGCACCGTCTTTTAACTTTTCAAGTTCATCGATCAGTGACGGTACTGATGCACTACGACCTGCTACTTTACGTGGCTTAGGGCCAGATCAAACATTAGTACTTATCAATGGTAAACGTCGTCACCAAGCCAGCATTATCCATATTAATACATCTGTAGGTCGTGGTACCGCAGGTACAGATATGAATGCGATCCCAGCTGCTGCAATTAAACGTATCGAAGTGCTACGTGATGGTGCGGCTGCACAATATGGTTCAGATGCGATTGCGGGTGTTATCAACATCGTATTAAAAGATGCTGATGAAGGCGGTAAAGCCGCAGTTAACTATGGCCAGTATTCTGAAGGTGATGGCGAAACCGTTACGGTTGATTTTAATAAAGGCTTTGCGCTAGGTGAGGATGGTTATTTAAATACCACTATCAACTACCGCGACCGTGCACCTACAAATCGTGCTGGTTTACATGGCTCTTGCCAGTTTTATGGTTGCACAGAGCTTGATGATGGCACGCTGTTAGCGGGCGACCCTCGTGAGCTGACTGCACCACGTGATACGTTTAGAATTGGTGATGCAGACTCGCAACAATTTGCTTTAACGGTGAATACCGGTTATGAACTTGCTGGTGGTGAGCTCTATGGCTTTATTACTTATTCAACCCGAGATAACGAATCAGCCGCGTTCTTCCGTCATAATGCCAATGCTGATGGCAACCCAGTTTTACAAGATGGTGATGCGGTGATCCCGATGGGCTTTTTGCCAATGATTAACACCACCATTGATGATATCTCGTATAACTTTGGCTTTAAAAAAGAGTTTGATAATAGCTCTAGTCTTGACCTGTCATACACCTATGGTGAAAACAGCATTGATTACACCACTAGTGACACTATCAATGGTTCATACGCTAATTTATTGCGTTATGATCAAGGTTTAAGTGCTGATGATATTCGTGCCACTATTCCTCGCCAAGCGTATGCGTATGGCATGGAGTTATCACTGCAAACAATCAATCTTGATTTTACACAAGACTATGATAATTTTTCACTGGCAATGGGTGCCGAGCTTCGCACCGATGAATATCGTATTTTAGAAGGCAGTGAATACGCTTACCGTGATTATGATACTAATAATGGTGTTAATATTTACGATGGTATGAGCGGTGGTATTGGCAGCGAAAATGCAGCAGGTGGTACACAAGGTTTTGGTGGTTCATCGCCGGAATCTTCTGTGGATGAATCACGTGATGTGATTTCGTTTTACCTTGATGCTGAAACTTACATTATTGATGATGTAATTATCTCTGGCGCACTGCGTTACGATAACTACAAAGGCTTTGGTGATACGGTTAACTTTAAGTTAGCGGGTAACTGGTCGGTGACTGATGACGTTTCACTGCGCGGTGCGGTGAGTACTGGTTTTAGAGCGCCATCAATGCAGCAATTGTATTTCAATAATATCAGTACCCAGTTTGTAGTTGGTCCTAATGGCGATCTAATTGCAGAAGAAGTTGGTACTTTTAGAAACGACAGCACGCTTGCACAGAGTATTGGTATTCCAAAACTTAAAGAAGAAAAGTCACAAAACATGAGCTTAGGTATTGTGTATAACGTGACGGATAATATTAATGTTACCGTTGATTATTATTCAATTGATATTGACGACCGTATTGTGATCAGTAACCGTTTAGGTAAAGGGTTGTCATCAACGCTAGATGCTGCATTGGTTAGTTCTGGCGCAGGTGCAGGGCAGTTTTTCTTAAATGGTGCAGATACCGAAACGCAAGGTGTGGATTTTGTTGCGACATGGAACACGGAAGGCTTAGGCGGTACCCTAGATTTTACACTAGCGGCTAACTTTACTGAAACCGATGTGGTTGATTTATTTACTCCTGCGGGCAGTGGTTTGGAAACGATCCCTGTCGAAGATGTATTTTCTTCGCAAGAAACCTCAATCATCGAAGAATGGCAACCACAAGACAGAGTAAACTTAAGTGCATTATATCGCCTTGAAGATTGGACGGTAAACTTATCGCTCAATCGTTATGGCGAATACACGGTTGAAGATGGCGGTCGCCAGACTTACGGCGCTGAAATTCTTACCGATATAAAAGTAAATTATTTTGTCACAGATAACTTGTCACTAAATATTGGTGCAAACAATTTATTTGACGTTTACCCTGATAAAAATACCATAGGTAATTCTCGCTCAGGCACAATTGTTGATGCTTCTGGTAATACTATTATCAGTTCAACCGGTGTATTTGAGTACTCACGCCGTTCAGCACCATTTGGTTTTAACGGTGCTTACTACTATGTAGGTGCTGAATACCGATTCTAAAAATAACTTCTCCTACGTTATTTAGTTTTGAAGGGCCGTCTGGCCCTTTTTTTGCTTTTAGTGTGATGTGAGTGCGATGGGGTAGTTATCATACTCTTTGATATTATTCATTACTGTCATTAAAGTTTGATGCGTACTGTTTTCGTCTGCAGCTATTTGTACTGTGGCGATATTATACTTCGCAGCAAACATCGCAAGGTTAGTGGCAACTTGGTTTAAGTCAATTAATCGCCCCGCAAAATACACCGCATTGCTTTGGTCAATACTAAAATGAGCACTTTTAGTTTGTTTATCAATACTGGGTTTATCTACAGGACGTTGCAGCTCTATTGCCACAGGTTTTACAAATGAAGTTGTAACAATAAAAAATATTAAAAGTATAAATACAATATCAAGCATCGGCGTCATATCAACGTCAGCGTTTTGTGGGTTTACATGTTGTTTATTTCTCATAATGGAACCTTGTTATTTTTGATAAAATGCTGCGGCGCCACAGCGGGATAGTAGGTACCTATTAATAAGCCTAGACGATTAAAATCATGCTGTGGTTAAATAAATATGCTATTTTTATTAATTATTTGCATTGTTTTGTTATAAAAATCATTTAACTATAATTATGAGCATAAAAAAGCCCAGCGCGTGGCTGGGCTCTCATTTAAGCATTGTGGTTAATGCTTCTGCATACGGCTCATCTCCGTATGACAGCTTTGCATGGTCAGTAATACTTTAGCGAGGGCGGCTTCACAATCGTGCGGTTGTGGTTTTTTCATGGCAGCTTTAATTTCTTCAAGTGTTTTATCTTCCACTTCTTCAAGCTCTTTGACATAAATTTGGTCGTTGTTGGCACTAAATTTTGTGATCAGTGCGGTATATGCTCGGCGAGCTTCAACAGCAAAAGACGAACCATCTTCTCGTTCACCTTGCTGATTAATAGCGTAAGGCTGTAAGTTTTCAACGCTGACTTTACGTGCGTCTATCATACGCTGAAATAGCGCACCAATGGCTGGATCTTGTACTTTTTCCTGCGCCTTTTCATAAAAGTCGATGCCGCTGTTCATTACTTGGATAATGTCAGTGATATGATTTACTTCGTTTCCTTGCTGGGCATTCATAATATTGACCTCTTTAAGTTAAATGAATATTAAAGTTCAAGTAACTTAAAGCAATTGCCATTCCATTTTTAAATTATTTTAATATCATGATTATTAAGACTTTTAAATTGATGTTTGCTTACTTGAAAATACCAGTAAGTAAATTTTACAGGGCTTTTGTAAGAGCGTTACTTTAATTCATCTGCAACTTCGGCTACTTTTTGGCGTAACCAAATATGACTGGCATCTCTGTGAAGTAATGGGCTCCAAATCATATCTAACTCAAATGGTGGTATAGGGAAGGGAGGCTCCAGAATTTGCAAACCGGGATCATCTAAATAAATATTAGCGGCTTTTGAAGGGAGTGTCGCAATCAGGTTCTTCTCTTTCGCTAGATGTATTGCAACGTGGTAATTACGGGTGAATGTGGCAATATTTCGGTGTTTACCAAAGTGGGCGAGCGCTTCATCAACCCAGCCAAGTTTTTGTACGTCTTTAGGATCCATACCAACCCCGACACCAAAACCTGTTTTACTTACCCAAATATGCCGAGCTTTTAAATAACTATCGAGGCTAAAATTTTCAATGATCGGGTTGTCAGCTTTTACTAAACAACAAAAGCTATCTTTCCAAATACGTTTGTGATGAAACGACTGCGGTAGGTTTTCGAAACGATTTATTGCCATATCAACTTTACCGTTTTCTACATCATGAAAAGTAACATCACTTGGAGTGAGAATATCGAGTGTGGTATCCGGCGCTTCATCGTGTAATTTACTCAGTAGCTTAGGTGCTAAGGTGCTGGCAGCATAGTCACTGGCCATAATCCTAAATACCCGTTTGCTTTGGCTGGCCTCAAATTCACGGTTTGGTGCAAGCGTTTCTTCTAATGTCATTAAGATGCCACGGATCACCGGCTGCAATTCAATAGCTCGTTCAGTGGGCACCATACCATCACTGGTGCGTACTAAGATCGGATCGTTAAACAGGTTACGTAAACGTTTTAAACCATTACTCATTGCCGGCTGTGTAATGCTAAGCTGGTTTGCGGCGCGAGTAACATTACATTCGCGTAATAAGGTGTCGAGATAAACGAGTAAGTTTAAATCTATTTTACTGATATTCATTGTGTGTCCTTTCGTCTACCATTGATGGATAAAACGCTGCGCTGCTGGATAAGGGTAGATATGGCTAACGACCCCTGCTTTTATATTTCGTTGCGCTTGCTGCCAAAATGCGACGTCTAATAGTTCTGGATGTGTTTGGCTGAAAACTGCTTTGTATTGCGGGTTTGGCATTACAAAAGTGCATAACTGCTCTGGAAATACATCTTGTGGTGCCACAGAGTAACTTTGCTCATTGGTTAAGTAGTCATCATAACTTTTTGCTTTAGGCAATGCCCTAAAGTTCATGTCTGTTAAATATTGCACTTCATCATAATCATAAAAAATAATGCGTTTGTGTTTACTGACACCAAAGTTTTTAAGTAACATATCGCCTGGGAAAATATTAACGGCGATCATTTCCTTGAGTGCTTGGCCATATTCTGCAATGGCAACAGCGGCATCTTCAGTATTAGCTTTTTCTAAATATAAATTCAGTGGCGTCATGCGTCGCTCAATATACATATGTTTGATGATCAGTAAGTCGCCTTCGATGATCATTGATGAACCAATAGTTTGTTTAAGCTGTGCAAGCAATGTAGCGTTAAAACGCGCAACAGGGAATACGACGTTAGAATACTCTATGGTATCTGCCATACGACCAACCCGATCATGGCTTTTAACTAATTGGTAGCGTTTGAGAACGGTATCGCGGCCAAATGGTTTACTTTCACCAAATTTGTCTTTAATTATTTTAAATACATAATCAAATGAAGGTAGGGTAAATACCATCATCACCATGCCCGGTGTGCCAGGGGCAATCACAAAATCATCACTGGAGCGTTGTAAATGGGTTAAAAACTCGCGATAGAACTCGGTTTTACCTTGTTTATGAAAGCCAATGGCATTGTAAAGCTCTGCTAAGGTTTTGTTGGGCATTAGTTGGTTTAAAAACCGAACTAATGCGGAAGGAGCGTGGGTTTCAACCATAAAATAAGCGCGAGCAAAGCCAAAAATAACCCGCATTTGCGATGAGTTAGTCAGTAAAGCATCGAGATACAGACCTTGCTCTTGATGATGTAACACCGCAATAATAAATGGCTGCACACCACTTTGTGATACCACACGGCCGACAATATAGGCTGCTTTGTTGCGATAAAACGGCGTTTGTAATATGTCAAAGCGCATTTGCCACGCACGGTGATGGGTGTCGGGTGCTTGTTTATAAAACGCCTTTACTAAAAGTCGTATATCGCGCTCTAAATTAACAAAATCGGCTTTAAAATCAAATTGATTAATTATTTTACGGATAGTGGGCTTTAAGCCGTCTACAACAGGAAAGTAGCTGCGGTATTCTGCTTCTACAGGAAGCGCAGGGGCATCTGCTAAGGTGGCTTTTACAAAAATAAAATCATTATTAAAATAACGTCGATGAAATAAGCGGCAAAACACAGAGTTATAAAATGTTTCGGCTAATTCTGCTTGTGGATGAAACGTTAAAAAGTGCTGGTAGATTTGTTTTGTTTGCAGCCAGAGTGATTCATCCAGTTGATTGGCTAATTGCTGATTTTGTAGTTGCTGGGTGGTTTCGTTAACCCGATCATCGTAATAAGTGATCCGCAAGCGACTAATGTCGTGCATTTTTGTCCAGTTTTTATTTGCAAATGCCAGAGGTGCTTGTGCGGTGATCTGCTGAAATAATTTATAATGCTTTTTAAAGCCATTTAAAATTAGCTCGGCAATGTTTTGTGGTTGCATGAACGGGTACTCCAAAATGACCTGTAGAGTATATGCTCTACACATGTTAAGAGTATGCTAAATATTGGTAAAACCCAATAGTTTATTCATAACGTTTCAGTTTTTTTTCGAGTGCGGAGAGCTGTTTGTTGGTCGTTTTGGTGTTTTTGGCAAACGTTTTATTGATCACTTTTAGCTGCTTTTTTATCTCTTTGCTAAGCTTTTTTTTATCATCATCACTCATTAAACGATTTAGCCGTTGCAGTTGCTCGTATTCAGCGCGGTCACGGTCGCGACTCAAAATGGCGAGTTTATATTTAACGCTGCGTATCTCAGCGTTGAGATTACGAATAATTTGTTCACGCTCAAGGGAATTAAGCGCTTTGACATGATTTACAGTAGCCGGAGTGACGTTGGGCGACACTGCTATTTTATGTTGCGTTGCCTGCCCGCCACAGGGAAATTGGCTAAAAGTAGTACCTCTGTCGGTTACGCACTTGTAATATTGATCTGCGGAAGCCGCCTGATCAGCAACAAATAGCAAACTAATAAAAATAACGAAAAGAGTACACAGTTTCATTACGCTAGCCTTCCCTAGTTAGGGCATAATCATATACAAAAACTATAACCTAACTTGGGTAAATTGCCAGTGGCAGTTATTCGGTAAAGGTTTTTAGCTTTTTAATGCTTTGTGCTAAAAACGGAATATCTAAACCTTGCTCTATTGAAAAGCCTTGAGCAGCAGAGATATTTTTATAATTACCATCAGAATCAATTAATGTAATACGGTCTTTCTTATAGGCAATAAATACGCCTTGCGAATAATTAACGCCCATATCGCCTTTTTTGTTATACAGATTAACGCCTAGCATGCTTTGCTTTGCGATATCAGCACAATTTAAATATTGGCCAACGCTTGTGGCAATTAAATCGCTTGGCTGGATCAAGCCTTCAGTGCGGGTTACTTTTCTATCCGTGCTGTATAAAGATGAAGCACTCACAATACCGTGATCAACATCGGCTAAACTAAATGCTAATACTTGATTGACTCCCTCTCGAAGCGCAGTGTTTTCATCGGCTTTAATGATACGAATTGCTGCATCACCCGCTGTTGTATTATTGATATAGTTAAAATCATCAAAGCCACTGACACTAATACTACGACGATTACTTTGCCACACCGGCAATGTTTGCTCTGTCATTAAGGCTGGCTTGTAGTATGCAGGTAAACCGTAAATCAAGCTAAATAGTACATCTTGATGGTGAACGGGTTGTAAAAACTGCTCTGTTTTATTTAAATTTTTGTGCTGTTTAGCAAAATTAGTTAACGCAGGTGCAGAGCTAAACACTAAAATATCGACTGTCGCAGCAGTAAAGTCTTCACAGCGAGCAATTGGTGTTGGAGCCGTGTAATCTACATTTTGTGTATTAACCTTTACGTTATGTGCTTGCTCGTAACTTTCAATATCAAGTAAATCATTTTTTGCCAATAAACTTTTTGCTGTCGTTGGGTAGGACAAGGGTAAGACATTATCTTGCTTAGTAATGTCAAACTTCAAATTTGCATCAGCCCAAATATGAATACTGTGGCTCATCGCAAAACATACCAATAACAATGAGCCGGCGTAGCGAGCAAATTTATATTGTTTTAAGCGAGCTAAATGGTGCCATGTATAGTTACTTGCTAATAACTGAAATGCAAAAATAAGCATTACAATTCCCCCAGCGAGCAGGGTTGTCAGCGCTGGAGAGCTAGTTAAACGATGCCACAATAAGGTAATAATCTCAGGTAACGCAGAGCTACTTAAATGGTAGCCTAAGTTAAAATACACATAGGCATCAAGCGTCAGTAGTGATGCACCACAAGTGGCAAGTATTGCAGCCATACCGCGGATATGACGTGGATAAGGAAATATTAAACTTAGCGGAAATATCGTCAGTACAAAGGCAATAAAGGTAATAAAACTAGTGTGACTAAGCCATGTCACTAGCATATAAAGAATACCCATAAAGCTGGTAGGTGGAGAGTCAGCAAATAAGTAACTTAAACTTATGAGCAACACTAAGCCGATATTGGCAAAAGTAAACAAATGCCCCCAACTTAATAATTGACTCGCTTTAGACGAAAACTGATTGTGCTGCGATAAATTCATAAAGTCTATTTAACCGATTGCGCAAGTGCTTTGGCAAAATTGTCTGCAACCGCTTGTCTTTTCCCTGTTGGTACATGCTCTTTTAAGATATGCGTGATAGAATTTCCTAAACACATAAGACTTAAATCAACCGGCGCATTGTGCTTAGTTAACACATCAATGAGCTGATCGACGATTTGTTCTACTTCATCATTAGAATATTTTGATAAGATTGGCATCAGTTGGTTCAATAAAAGAGTTATATTCTCACATTTTAACACCAGAGGCGTGAAAAACAAAGATGGCAATAGATGTTAAAAAGTTAGTCGTTCATTATGTAGACAAAAAAGACGACGATACGCAAATTCATTTGCGCAATGACGAAATGGCAGTGAATGATAAAGTCGCTGTATTCATCGAACAACTTCATCACGCATACAACGGCAAACCAGGTAAGGGGTACTGTGCTTTTAGTGGTGATAAAAACTCTGTAGTTGCATCAGCCATGCAAAGTTACCGCAATAGCGAGCTTGGCTTTTGGCATATGACAGAGCAAGCTTCAGCTGTACTTAAAGAGGAACTTGATAAGTACGCGTTTAACGAAACTGGCTATTTAGTATTTTGTCATTATCAATACGTAGCAACCGATTATATGCTGATTGCAATGATCAACATCAAAGAGCATTACTCTATTACCTCTGAGCTTGATTTAGCCTCGTCACGCCATTTAGATATTTCCCGCATGCAACTAGCTGCACGCATCGATTTAACTGCGTGGGACACCCAAGCAGAAGACAATCGTTATATCTCATTTATTAAAGGCCGAGCAGGGCGCAAAGTCGCCGACTTCTTCTTAGACTTTTTAGGTTGCGAAGAAGGCATCGATCCTAAACAGCAAAGCCAAGTAATGCTCAATGCAGTTGAAGATTATTTATCAGAGCAACAATTTGATAAATCTGAAAAAGACGATCTGCGTAAACAAGTATTTGATTACTGTAATGACTGCGTTACTACTGGTGAAGATGCTAACGTCAGCGAGTTATCAGCAACGCTTACCAAAGGTGACGACAACCCATTTGAAAGCTTTTGCAAAGAGCAAAGCTATGATTTAGAAGAGTCATTCCCGGTCGATAAAAAAACAGTTACCAGTATGGTTAAATTCTCTGGCCTTGGCGGCGGTGTTAGCATCAGCTTTGAGCGCAAACACTTAGGCGAACGGGTAATGTACAACGAGGCCACTGATACGTTAGTTATTAAAGGCATACCGCCGAACCTTAAAGACCAATTGCAACGGTTTATGGAAAGTGAAGATTAGAGCCATAAGCAGTAAGTTTTAAGCAGATTTGAATTAGTTGAAAGCGTGGTGTTTACACCGCGCTTTCTTGTTTTTGCTGTGTGCCGAAGCATAGTTACAGTCGATACTAAATTAATTAAGTTGTCTGAAAAAACCACCGCGAATAAGATTATTACTCTAGCTTTTAATACAAAAAATAATTTAACCAAAATAGTAACTTGGCTATGGTTTATTAATAAAAGTGAATTATAAAATGAGTTTATCTACAGGTTTAGTCGTTAAGGAGGAAAAGTGAAATTTGGATTAATGTTTTGCTGTTTTTTGTCACGGCAAGTGTGTTTGCCAAGCCTAATTTTATTAAGGTTAATGGCTATGATATTGAGTACGAAATCGCGTGGAGTGGCAAGCATACTCTATTTTTAGAGGCTGGTGGCTCTGCGGGGTTATTTGATTGGGAGCCGGTTTTTGAAAAGCTTGCAAAGGAAGCCCGCATCATTCGTTATTTAAAAATTGGTAACGGCGGTTCTACGCAATTGAGAAAAAACTACAGCTCGGAAGAGTATGCAAACGAAGTTCTCATGCTACTTGAAGCGTTACACGTTGAAAAACCAATCGTCTATATTGCTCATTCATATGGTGCTTATATCGCAAGACGATTCGCTGCAACTTACCCTGAGTGGGTTTCAGCCCTCATGCTGATTGAGCCTGCTTCGGAGCATGATGTTGATATCATGCGCCAAATTGATCTTGCAAAAGCTGAGAAAGAAATAGCACAAGTGAAATTAGGCGATATGGCTAATGGTATGTCCAACCAGTATCTGGACTTTTGGGGGAAAAGACCATTGCCAGATTATCCACAGATCCCAGATATTCCAGTAACCGTTATTGCATCCGTGAAAAAGTATAAAAATCCGCCATTACTCTTTTTTACCGATGAAGGCCGAAAAATTTGGGGCGAATTGCATTCAACTTCGGCTGAGTCTTTTCCACAAGGTAAAGCTGTATTAACAGATAAGAGCTATCATTATCCTCAAAATGATGAACCAGATAGGGTGGTGCAAGAAGTAATTGAATTATTGAAAAGAATTAAAGACTAATAAATGCAGGGAATTGATTTACATGATTTGCCGCTGCAGTAAGCGATGAGACGGTATAGTTAGCTATGTGCTTACAAATAATTTAACCAAAATAGTAACTAGGCTGTGTTTAGTTTACAAATGAAAATAAATCAAATCGAGTCATTTTTTAGACTTTTAGATAAGCCGATATAGCTGTGATGATTTAAGGACTGATATGAGTAATAAAAAGGAAGGTAAATCAGCAAATAAAACCTTAGGTGTATATATGGCAATAGGGTGTGGAGTTGGCTCTGCTATCGGTGTGGTTATTGGTGTAATATTTAACATATTACATTTTAGTTTAGCTATTGGCATTGCTGTTGGCGCTGGCATTGGTCTTTCAGTTGGCACCGCAATACAAGAAAAGAAAAAATAACAAACATCCCTAATAATATGAGCCTTCGACTTGCCATCGTTTTAGATAATCAATTAGTTACTGTATAATTTAACGAGTCTAGGTGTTTATGAGCAAAGCTAAATTGTTTTTACACTTTTCATATTTCTTGCTCATGATTTTTGAGCACAAAAGCACTTGGCCAAAATCAAAGTTCAAGTATTTGAATGCTAACGTTGGGTGCTGAATTTAAATATGAAAATTATACTGCTTCCTGGCCTTGATGGTACTGGCCGTCTGTTTGCTAAATTGACAAAAAACTTGCCTGAAAATATAAATACTGAAGTGATCTCATATGAATCACTTGAAGGCTTGTTTATGCTAAACAAGCGGCAGAAATAGCAAAGCGTTTTAAAGATACTGATATTTATATTGTCGCGGAGTCTTATTCTGGGCCGGTGGCTTGTGAGCTTTATAAGCTACTTGGCAGTCGTGTGAAAGGCATCGTATTTTTGGCCAGCTTTATCTCAGCGCCTTCTTTGTTATCTAAGTTGGCAGGCTTTTTACCTGTTAGCTTACTGTCAGCAAATTATTTAAGTAAAAAGCTACTTTATCTGTTTGGTTTTAGTTTAACGGGTGGCCAAACGTTGGTTTATCCCGTATTTGCTTCGCTGCAAACAGCGAATAAACGTAAACTCAAATTAAGATTAGGCAACATAGCTGGCCTTTCAAACAGTGCGAGTTAGATTGCCCAGTGACTTATATTCGCCCTAGTAGAGATTTACTGGTAAGCGCGAGTGCGGTGAAGTACTTAGCGTCAATGTGTTCCAGCTTCAGCCAAGTTGAGATTGAAGGCGGACATTTTATAGCGCAATCAAACCCTGTAGCATGTGCTAAGGTTATTTGTGATACATTCAACGTAGCATCGGCGTTGATAAAATTGAACTTAAAGGAAGATTATAATGGACAGTACATCTCATAAAACAAAAGGCCATTGTCGTTGTGGACAGGTAAAGTTTGAAGTTAGCGCAAAGCCAATGATCACTATGGCTTGTCATTGCACTGGTTGTCAGAAAATGACGTCTAGCGCATTTAGCTTAAGCTCATTATTTCAACGAGCTGCCTTTTCTATTACATCTGGAGCGCCTGTTATTGGCGGGCTGCATGACAGTAGTACGCAGCACTTTTTTGTGGACATTGTATGAGCTGGTTATTTACCCACCTAGAAGGTTTGGATGATTTTGTAAATGTTCGCTCAACAATGCTAGATGACTCTCGCACCTACAAACCATTCATTGAAACTTACACTGATGAAAAACTTGAGTGGGCGAGTACGGGGGCAGAGCACAGTTTTTGTAAGTTTCCACCGCAAGAAAAGTTTCCTGAATTGCTGCATGAGTATATGCTAAAACAAGGATAAATATAGCATTACCCTTCATGCGCTTTTTATAAATAACAAGTGCAATGTGCTGTTTGTTTTTCCATCACTATTTATCTAATATCTCTGCTTAGGCTAGTTTGCTTTAGCTAGAGCCTAGTAAATCGTTCTCTTTAACCTTAAAACTGCTATTAAAAAAGCCGCGTTAATTTTCATTTACGCGGCTTTTTAGTGTGCTTTTAAGCTAAACCAAAAGTGTTAGTCAACACTCATGGTTTTAGTCATTGCAGCATTCGCGCGACCAGCTGGTTTGATAGAACCGGCACGTAAGCCGCTATCTGGAATAGCGTCACGTTTGTCGTGTGCCATCGCTTTTGGCGTATGGGCGACTTCGCTATCTGCAACAGCAGTAGGTTGTGCCATTGGCGCACTTGCTTTACCTGAAGTGATCACTGTTTTAGTGTGTGCTACAGGTTTTGCAGTAGGCTTAGTCTCTGCCATTGGTGCTTCCTCAACAACTACTTCTGGAGTAGGTTCAGCAGCAACATGCGCTTGTTCAACCACTTCTGGAGTTGGTTCTACAGCAACTGGTGCTTGTTCAACCACTTCTGGAGTAGGTTCTACAGCAACAGGCGCTTGTTCAACCACTTCTTCAGTTGGTTCTACAGCAACAGGCGCTTGTTCAACCACTTCTTCAGTAGGTTCTACAGCAACAGGCGCTTGTTCAACCACTTCTTCAGTAGGTTCAGCAGCAACTGGCGCTTGTTCAACCACTTCTTCAGTAGGTTCAGCAGCAACTGGTGCTTGTTCAACCACTTCTTCAGTCGGTTCAGCAGCAACTGGTGCTTGCTCAACCACTTATTCAGTTGCTTCAGCAGCAACAGGTGCTTGTTCAACCACTTCTTCAGTTGCTTCAGCAGCAACTGGCGCTTGTTCAACCACTTCTTCAGTTGCTTCAGCAGCAACAGGCGCTTGTTCAACCACTTCTTCAGTTGCTTCAGCAGCAACAGGTGCTTGTTCAACCACTTCTTCAGTAGGTTCAGCAGCAACAGGTGCTTGTTCAACCGCTTCTGGAGTCGGTTCAGCAGCAACAGGTGCTTGTTCAACCACTTCCGGAGCTGATTCAGCAACGGCAGGTTTTTCTTCAACTACTTCTGCAGCTTGCTTATTTTGCTTGGCTTTTAACTCAGCTTCATATTCAGCAGCGGCTTGATCTGCAACTGGAATAAATGCTGGTGGTTGTGTACCTTGCGTTGGCGTAGCTTCTTCACCCTCAGGACGACGACGGCGTTGCCCAGCAGCACGTAAATGACGTGGAGAACGGCGTGAACGCGTACGCGTTTGGCCTTGCTCTTCATCAGTCGATGTTACTGTCTCTTGCTCGTTTGGTGCCGTCTGTTCAGCTTTTTGCTCAGGCGCTTCAACAGCCGTTGTTTCAACAGCAGTAGTCTCAACCGGTGCTTTAACTTCTTCAGTTTGAGTTACAACTGGCTTAGCTGGCTTGTCATCAACAACAGGCGTAGCTTGTAGCTCTGCGTCATTGTTGGTTGTAGCCGGTTGTGCATTTTCATCTTGTAGGCGAACTTTTTTACGTAAGTTACGGCGCTGACGACGAACCTTAGGTTTTTGCTCCGTTGCTTCAACAACGACATCTTGGCTTGGTGCAACGTCTTTTACGTCAGCTTTTGCTTCGGTTTTTTCTGCTACTACTTTGCTGTTATCGTTACGCTTACGTGAGTTAGGATTGCGACGACGTTTGTTACGGTTATCGTTTCTTTCCTGTTGCTCGTTGTTTTGCGTGTTTTCAACTGCTGGCGTTTCTTCAGCTACGCTTTCTGTACGCTCGCTTTGCGGTTTAGTGCGTGAATTATTGTTACGACGACGTTGGTTATTACGACGACGTGTATCACCGTCATTGTTACGACGTGGATTATTACGAGATTCACTCGCTGTTTTTTGCTGCTGTTGCTCTTTACTTTCTGTTTGCTCAGCAGGCGTTGCAAATAAAGCCTTAAACCAATTGCTGATGGTAGTAAATAAACTTACCTGCGGCTGGGCTGCAACACTTTGTGGTGCCGCTGCTGGGGCTGCTTGAGCCTGAGCTTGTGGTGCTGGTGTCGATGGCATAACTACGCCTTTTAACACCGGCTCTTCACGTACCGCGACCGTTGGTGTTTTTGATGTTTCATACACTTCTTGTTCAGGTAATGTGATTTGCTCGTAGCTTGCTGCTTCAATTGTTTCATCTTTACGCAAACGCATTACTTCATAATGTGGTGTATCCATATGTTGATTTGGAATGATCACCACATCACAGTTATGACGTTTTTCGATGCGATGCACGCTACGGCGTTGCTCATTTAACAGATATGAGGCAACCGCTACAGGTACTTGGGCATTAACTTGTGAGGTATTGTCTTTAATCGCTTCTTCTTCGATTAAACGTAGGATTGACAATGCAATCGACTCGTTTGAACGAATAGTACCTTGACCACTACAACGTGGGCATGGGCCTTGGCTCGCTTCACCTAATGAAGGGCGTAGGCGCTGACGCGACATTTCAAGTAAGCCAAAACGCGAAATTTTACCAATTTGTACACGGGCACGATCTGGACGAACAGCATCTTTTAAGCGATTTTCTACTTCACGTTGATGGCGCGGTGGTGTCATATCAATGAAGTCGATAACGATTAAGCCACCTAAGTCGCGTAAACGTAATTGGCGAGCAATTTCGTCTGCAGCTTCTAAGTTGGTATTAAGCGCAGTTTCTTCGATATCGCCGCCTTTAGTGGCTTTAGATGAGTTGATATCAATAGAAGTAAGTGCTTCAGTTGGGTCAATAACAATTGAACCACCAGAAGGTAAGCGTACTTCACGTTGAAACGCAGACTCAATTTGGCTTTCGATTTGATAATGAGTAAAAAGAGGCACTTCACCTTGATAAAGTTTTACACGGCTCATGAAGTCAGGGCGAAAACGCTCAATGTGCGCTTTAGCCTCTTCAAATACACGGGCTTTATCAATTAGGATCTCACCGATGTCACGGCGTAAATAATCGCGAATCGCACGGAAAATCACGTTGCTTTCTTGATGAATTAAGAACGGTGCTTTACCGCCATCAGAGGCTTGCTGAATCGCATCCCAATGAACAAGCAGCGCTTTTAAATCGTAGTTTAGTTCTTCAAACGATTTACCAACACCGGCAGTACGCACGATTAAACCCATGCCTTTAGGCAGTTCTAAACGACTTAAAGCTTCTTTAAGTTCAGTGCGTTCATCACCTTCGATGCGACGAGAAATACCGCCAGCACGAGGATTATTAGGCATTAAGACTAAGTAGCTACCTGCAACACTAATAAAAGTGGTGAGGGCTGCGCCTTTTTGGCCGCGTTCTTCTTTGTCTACTTGGACAATAACTTCTTGACCTTCTTTGATCACGTCACGAATATTCGGACGACCATGGAAAGTATAACCTTGTGGGAAGTAAGTACGGGCTATTTCTTTTAAAGGAAGGAATCCGTGACGATCAGCGCCGTAATCAACAAAGGCGGCTTCTAATGACGGTTCTATACGAGTGATTTTGCCTTTATAAATATTGGCTTTTTTTTGTTCGTGACCCGGGCTTTCGATATCTAAATCATACAGGCGCTGGCCATCAACCAGTGCTACGCGCATTTCTTCTTGCTGCGTCGCATTGATTAGCATACGTTTCATATTGTTACTCTACTGTGTTATGTCTCTGACATGACGAAACTTTTCGCCTGTTCAGTTGCTCCCATCGCTTCTTTTTGTACAATCTCACGACTGGGTCTGTGGGGGAGCTTGGTACTGTATCCGTACTCTAAGTATCTTTATGGTGCTGGCTGACAATAACGTGTTGTCACGTTATTAAATTCTATTATGGTGCCAAAACTATCGGCTGTTTTTTTACAGTGACGTATTCGAGTTCTGTCCAGAGTCGACCATTAATTAAATTAACTTGTACGGTTACAACACATCTGCTGAACGGCGTATTGTACGCCGTCACGATCAGACAAATTATCTGTTCAAATTGCTTTTTTCATCAACATTAAATAACACTTCATGCTCAAACTTAACTGGCGATATATTACACGCATCGGAGTTAATTGAAGGCACGTGTAAACTGGGTATGTATAAAAGCTTTGGAAAACTTATCTAGGATCTGTATGATCAATTACCCAGAATGTGCATCACGAATGTTTTAATGTGTTAAAAAGCACCGTTGTTATTTGCAAATATATATTTGCGACGGTGATTATCCCATTATTATAACTGTGTTAGCAACTAAAATTATTTTACTTAAATCAGTGATTAGGCAATGTCAGAAAAAACCGGCTTACAAGTATCTTTCGTCACGATTACCGAAGACCATTTAGGTCAACGGATTGATAACTTTCTTATTACTCATTTAAAAGGGGTGCCTAAAAGCGCTGTGTATCGAATTCTTCGCAAAGGGGAAGTGCGGGTTAATAAAAAACGCATCAAACCTGTGTATAAATTACAACTCGATGACATCGTTCGTATTCCACCAATACAAATAGCTGAACGTGAAGAGTTTGTGCCTAAAAATCTTGATGTAGTGACCAAACTTGAAGAGGCTATTTTATTTGAAGATAAATACCTTATCGTCATTAACAAACCATCAGGCATGGCTGTGCATGGCGGCAGTGGGCTCAGTTATGGTTTAATTGAAGCATTGCGCGTATTGCGCCCAGATGAGCGCAGTTTAGAGCTTGTACATCGTTTAGACCGTGATACATCAGGCTGTTTGTTAATCTCGAAACGTCGTTCAGTGTTGACCAGCTTGCATGAACAGTTACGTGAAAAAACCATGGAAAAGAATTACTGGGCATTGGTTGATGGGCAATGGGATTCTAAAACTAAAAATGTCACCGAAGGGCTGCGTAAAAACACCCTACAATCAGGTGAACGAGTAGTACGTGTGGATAACGTTGAAGGTAAACCTTCACATACTCGTTTTAAAGTACTGGAGCGCTTTGCTGAATGTTCGTTAGTGCAGGCATCACCAGTAACCGGTCGTACTCACCAAATTCGTGTGCATACACAATGTAAAGGTCATGCAATTGCTTGTGATGATAAATATGGCAACCAAGCATTTGATGCGGCGATGCGTAAAGTGGGATTAGGGCGATTATTTTTACATGCGCACGATTTGAGTTTTTATCATCCAAAAAATGAAACTACTATGCGAGTAGAAGCGCCGCTTGATAAAGCGCTGGCTAATTGTATTAAAACGTTACGTGCCGCAAAACCGTGAAACCCTATAAATTAGTTATATTTGATTGGGATGGCACGGTGATGGATTCGGTGGCTAAAATAGTTAACTGTATGCATCAATCCGCGAGAGTCTGTGGTGTAGTTTGCCCCACTGACGAGGCGGTTAAAAATATCATTGGTTTATCACTTGAGCAGGCCGTGACGGTGTTATTTCCTCAGCAGAGCCATTTACACGCTGATTTAATCGCCGGTTATAAGCATCAGTATAAACATCTTGATAACACGCCTACGCCTTTATTTGCTGATGTAGAACAGACTTTAGCGGCATTAAAAAACCGTGGCGTATTGTTAGCTGTTGCTACCGGAAAAAGCCGAGTCGGCCTTGAACGCTTGCTGGATGAAACACAGTTACGGGATTACTTTGTAGCGACCCGCACCAGTGATGATGCATTGTCAAAACCAGCTCCTGATATGTTGTTGCAACTGCTGGATGAACTCAATATTAGCCATGATGATGCGCTGATGATTGGCGACACTAAAATAGATATGGCGATGGCAAAAGCGGCCAATATTGACCGTTTAGGTGTAACTATGGGGGTGCATAACGCCCAGCAGCTAAACGAGTTTACACCGATTGCGACAGTTGATTCGTATCAGCAACTAGCTGCGCGTTTAGTTTAAGTCGTAGTGAATAAATAGTTAGTCTTGATTACTTAACACATCCAGATCAAACTCAGTCAATAATTGGCTGAGTTTGATAAGTGGTAAACCAATCAAGCTATTAGGGTCATCACCGCTAAGCTTTTCAAATAAACAAATACCTAAGCCTTCGCTTTTAAAGCTGCCTGCACAATTGTAGGGTTGCTCTGCGTCACAGTAAGCAGATATTTGTGCTTGTGCCAGTGTTCTAAATGTAACATTAAAGGGTTCAACTAGGGTTTTTGTTTTATTGCTTTGAATATCATAAACACATAAGCCCGTTAGAAATGTGACTGTATTACCGCTAAATAAACTCAGTTGTTTAATGGCATTTTCTTTGTTGTGTGGTTTACCTAAGATTTGTTGCTCAAATACGGCAACTTGATCAGAGCCAATTACTAAGCCTTGTTTAAAAAGGGCAGTGGCTGCGCGTGCTTTGAGTTCACTTAAGCGTTTTACAAGTTCAACAGGGGCTTCATTGGGTAGTGCTGATTCGTCAATATCAGGTGAAAAACTGTCGAACGGCAGATTAAATTTTTGCAATAAAGACTGACGAAAGGGTGAACTTGAGGCTAAAATAAGCGGGTGCTGCATGGATTGTTTTCCTAATGAAAATTAGATTGAGTTAGGATAAATCAGATCCGTTGGCAAAACAAAGAAATGAATCGCGAAAAACCAGCTAAAATTGGTTTTTTACTTTGACTAACCAAGTAACTATCTATATGATGCAGCCCCTATGCAAAAGGTGAAAATTCCCATCACTCTTCATCCAGGCAAGGCAGCGCAACACCGTTTAAAGTATGACGGCATTGTACCGCTTGAAAAACTTACCCGTTTACGGGAAGTTGTGCAGGAAGAAGTAGGTGAAATAGCGGTAAAAATTCATTGCAAAAACGATGATCAAGGTTTCGCTGTGATTAGAGGCAATTTGTCCACACATGTTACTGTCACTTGTCAACGTTGTAATGGTGATTTAGGGTTGGATTTGGTTCAAGACTTTGTTTATTCACCAGTCGGTGAGGATACAGAGTTAGAGATTTTTCCAGAAGACTACGATGAAGTAGCGCTTGATGAAAATGGTGAAGTTAACGTTTTTGATTTAATCGAAGACGAACTAATTTTAGCAGTGCCATTAGTTGCTACCCACAACGAAGCTTCATGCAGTTATTCAGCAAAGCCTGCCAGCTTTGGTGTTTTAAAAGCGGAAGATGATAAACCAAATCCATTTGATATTTTGAAACAACTTAAGAAAGATTCTTAGGAGAAGACTATGGCTGTACAAAAAAGCAAAAAGTCTCGTGCAAGACGCGGCATGCGCCGTTCACACGATGCGATCAGTGGTCCAACTTTAACTGTAGACCAAACATCTGGTGAGACTCATCGTCGTCACCATGTGACTGCAGATGGTTACTACAAAGGCGTTCAAGTAATTTCTAAATAAGAGATTGCTTTTATGCTGACCAATCTAACAATTGCGTTAGATATGATGGGGGGCGATTATGGCCCCCGTTCATCTATCCCCGCAGCCGTTAACGCGGTAAATGCAAATGCCAACCTAAGATTGATCTTATGTGGCAACGAACAAGTAATATCTAAAGAACTCGAGTCTCTCGATTCTCTATCTCATCCTCGTTTAATAATTCGTCATTGTAGTCAAGTAGTCACCAATAGCTGTGAACCGTCTTCTGCTGTGCGATCTAAAAAAGATTCCTCAATGCGCGTTGCCCTTGATTTAGTTAAATCAGGTGAGGCACAAGCGTGCGTTAGTGCCGGAAATACCGGTGCATTATTATTTATGGCTCACTATGTGCTGAAAATGTTGCCAGGCGTAAAACGTCCTGCATTGATCTCGGCTGTGCCAACTGAGCGAAAAAATCCGGTTTACTTACTTGATTTAGGTGCGAACGTGCATTGTGATGCACAAACCTTATATCAATTTGGCATTATGGGTTCGGTTGTCGCAGGGCAGGCACTGGGCTGTGATAGTCCAAAAGTGAGTTTATTAAATATTGGCTCCGAAGACATTAAGGGCCATGAAGATATCAAACAAGCTGCACAACTGATGCAACAATGTAGCTACCTCAATTATACTGGTTACAGCGAAGGTAGTGATATTTTTACTGGTAAATCAGATGTGATCGTCTGTGAAGGTTTTGTGGGCAATGTGGCTTTGAAAACCTGTGAAGGGATTGCCAAGCTGATTATGTTTAAGCTTACCAAAGCACTGCAAAAGCACTTTTTCTATAAATGTTTAGCATTTATGTTACAGCCAGTAATAAAAAAACTCTATAAACGGGTGAACCCCGACCAGTATAACGGCGCTTCTCTGGTAGGATTGCGCGGTATTGTCGTAAAAAGCCATGGAAATGCCTCAGCTAAAGCATTTCATGCTGCTATCGACGAAGCTGCTAGAGAGGTGGAACGTCAACTTCCTGAAAAAATTGCAGCTATCTTCGAGCAAACACATTCAACTAAAAAAGTCGCAACTGACGATTAATTACTATGTCAGGTGCGTACTTAAAAATTTATTTATTTGTTTAATTAAAAGAGCAAAGTATGGCACAAAAAATTGCACTTGTTTTTCCGGGTCAAGGCTCACAATCTGTGGGTATGTTAAGTGAACTATTAGAGCAATCTGATATTGTTAAAGCGACGTTCGCGCAAGCATCAGCGGCACTTGGTTATGATTTGGCTGCATTAGTACTTAATGGTCCAGAACAAGAATTAAATCAAACCCATCGTACGCAACCGGCATTATTAACAGCATCGGTGGCAATTTACCGCCAATGGCTTGCTGCAAATCCAGATGCAGACGTAACGATGGCAGGTCACAGTTTAGGTGAATACTCAGCGCTGGTATGTGCTGATGTGTTGAGCTTAGGCGAAGCTGTAAAATTGGTTGAAAACCGTGGTTTATATATGCAAGAAGCTGTGCCAGCAGGCGTGGGTTCAATGGCTGCGATCATTGGTTTAGGTGATGACGAAATTAAAGCCGCGTGCTTGGCATCAGCACAAGGTGAAGTGGTTGCACCAGTAAACTATAACTCACCGGGTCAAGTTGTGATTGCAGGTCATAAAGCCGCAGTAGACAGAGCATCAGAAGCGTGTAAAGAAGCCGGTGCAAAACGTGCATTGCCTTTATCGGTAAGCGTACCTTCACATTGTGAACTAATGAAACCAGCGGCAGAAAAATTAGCAAAAGATTTAGCTGCTTTAACATTTAATACACCTAAGTGTGATGTAATTAATAATGTTGATGTAACAGCTGCAAGTTCAGCGGACGCTATTAAAGATGCATTAGTGCGTCAACTATACAGTCCAGTACGATGGACAGAAACAGTACAAGCATTGGTAGCGCAGGGCATTACCCAAAGCTACGAGTTTGGTCCTGGGAAGGTGTTAACGGGTCTTGCTAAACGCATTGATAAAGCAATGGTATGTGGTTCGGTGAATAGCCAAACTGCCATTGACGAAGCAAAATAAGAGTAGGAAAAAATGGCAAATTTATTTTCGTTAGAGGGCAAAGTTGTCCTAATTACAGGCGCTAGTCGCGGTATTGGTAAAGCAATCGCCACTACATTGGTAGCACAAGGTGCTAAAGTTGCCGGTACTGCAACCAGCGAGTCCGGTGCTGCAAATATCAGCGAATACTTAGGCGAGAATGGTAAAGGTTATGCGTTAAACGTAACTGATCCTGCGTCGATCGAGGCGACACTTGCTGCGATAAAAGCCGATTTAGGCGATATCGACGTATTAGTAAATAATGCCGGTATTACCCGCGATAACTTACTTATGCGTATGAAAGATGCAGAGTGGGACGATATCATTGATACTAACTTGAGCTCAGTTTTTCGTTTATCTAAAGCAGTGTTACGCCCGATGATGAAAAAGAAAAACGGTCGAATTATCAATATAGGTTCAGTTGTTGGTACAATGGGTAATGCAGGGCAAGCTAACTACGCAGCAGCTAAAGCGGGTGTAATTGGTTTTTCTAAGTCGTTAGCGCGTGAAGTTGCTTCTCGTGGTATTACAGTCAACGTAGTTGCTCCTGGTTTTATTCAAACAGATATGACCGACAGCTTAACTGACGAGCAAAAAGCAGCTACGCTTGCTAATGTTCCTGCTGGGCGTTTAGGCCAACCGGATGAAATTGCCGCCGCAGTATGTTACTTAGCATCTGATGCAGCAGCGTATGTTTCAGGCGAAACTTTGCACGTAAATGGTGCGATGTACATGGTGTAAGGAACTTTGTTCCTATTTTGTTTTGAGGCGGCTTGTCGAAAAATGTTGAATTTTTTGTTAACTTGCTTTAAACATACTTGAATTCGTGCTGAAAATAAGCGATAAAAGACACAAATAACCGTCAAGAGGTTTGACCAGATAAAAAATTATCAGCAAATCCTTGAATCACAGAATTATGCGCCGTAAACTACGCCGCAATCTGAAAATAACGCATTGGCGTTTTTAATAAAGGAAAGAAGAATGAGCGACATCCAAGAACGCGTAAAGAAAATCATCATTGAGCAACTAGGTGTTAAAGAAGAAGAAGTAAAGCATGAAGCTTCTTTCGTTGATGACTTAGGCGCAGATTCACTTGATACTGTTGAATTAGTAATGGCTCTTGAAGAAGAGTTCGATACTGAGATCCCAGATGAAGAAGCTGAAAAGATCACTACAGTACAAGCTGCAATCGATTACGTAACGGCTCACGCTGAGTAATCAATCGCATATTAAGGGCAGCGTTCGCTGCCCTTAATCTATCTATACCCTGTATTTCCACGCATTTGGGTATTAATACCCACCAGAAAAATAATAATTCCCTTATTGGAGGCAAACCGTGGCTAAACGTCGAGTCGTCGTAACTGGCTTAGGAATGTTGACGCCGCTAGGTAATGATGTTGAATCAACCTGGCAAGGCTTGTTAAATGGCAAAAGTGGTATCCAAACTATCACTCATTTTGATACATCTAGTTTTGGCACCAAGTTCGCTGGTTTGCTGAATGATTTTGATGCGTCAGCCTATATGCCGGCAAAAGATGCTAAAAAAATGGATTTGTTCATCCAGTATGGCATTGCAGCAGGTGTACAAGCACTACAAGATTCTGGCCTTGAGATCACAGAGCAAAACGCAGCCCGCGTTGGTGTTGCTGTGGGTTCGGGCATTGGTGGTTTAACACTTATTGAAGAAAACCACATAAAGTTATTAAACAGTGGCCCACGTAAGCTTTCTCCTTTTTACGTGCCGTCGACCATTATCAATATGATCTCTGGTCATTTATCGATTATGCACGGTCTACGTGGTCCAAATATCTCTATCGTGACAGCCTGTACAACAGGTTTACACAACATTGGTCACGCTGCGCGCATGATTGCTTATGGCGATGCTGATGCGATGGTTGCCGGTGGTGCAGAGAAAGCCTCAACGCCAATTGGTATGGGGGGGTTTAACGCTGCACGTGCGTTATCAACCCGAAACGACGATCCGCAAGCTGCATCTCGTCCATGGGACAAAGACCGTGATGGCTTTGTACTTGCTGATGGTGCAGGTGTTATCGTACTTGAAGAATACGAGCATGCGAAAGCCCGAGGTGCAAAAATCTACTCTGAGTTGGTTGGTTTTGGTATGAGCGGCGACGCTTATCACATGACGTCGCCACCGGAAGATGGTGCCGGTGCAGCCTTGGCAATGGAAAATGCTTTAAACGATGCGCAAATCAATGCAGATCAAGTGGGTTATATTAATGCTCACGGTACATCGACTAACGCTGGCGATAAAGCAGAAACCTCTGCGGTTAAGTCAATTTTTGGTAATGCTGCCAAAGATGTGATGGTGAGTTCATCAAAATCTATGATGGGTCATTTACTCGGTGCAGCAGGCTCTGTTGAATCAATTATCACTATTTTGTCGTTACAAGATCAAAAAGTAACACCAACAATTAATCTTGATAACCCTGATGAAGGCTGTGATCTGGACTACGTTCCACACACGGCTCGTGATGCGAAACTTGATTACGCATTATGTAACTCATTTGGTTTTGGTGGTACTAATGGCTCGTTGGTATTTAAAAAGGTATAATCTTTTTAACAACGAGACAAAATAAGAGCCCAGTTGTTACTGGGCTTTTTTATATGCAAAATATGCCTAAACAAAAAACTCACATAGCGCAAACAATAAAATTAGTCACGCCACAGCAAGGCGTTAGTATAAGTAGCAATGATCGCGGCTTTAATTATGGCGATGGCTTTTTTACAACGGCAAAAATAGTTGATGCTCAAGTAGAGCATTGGCCACTTCACAGGGCACGATTAGTTGAATGCGCGCAGCGACTTAGTTTTGGTGAGCTGGATTTATCGGCACTGCAGCAAGCAATCGCTGAGTATATTAAGACGGTTTCGCTGGGCGTGTTAAAAATAGTGGTTACACGTGGTGAAGGAGGGCGTGGTTATGGCCTTCCTGAACAAAGCAATTTATTGATTGTACTGTCGCTATTACCGTTTCCTTCACACTACGCTCAATTAGCACAACAAGGTATTAAACTCGCTATTAGTCCTGTGCAACTTGCATCGCAACCACTGCTTGCTGGTTTGAAAACGTTAAATCGTTTAGAGCAAGTAATGATCAAACGCGCCATGCAAGGGCAAGATTGTGATGATGCACTGGTGTGTGATTATCACAATAATGTGATTGAAACCTCTGCGGCAAATATTTTTGCTATTAAAAATGGTCGAGTTTTTAGTCCAAGTTTGCAAAACTGTGGCATTCAAGGGGTTTATCTGCAATCACTGTGTGATAAGTTAACCATTGAATTTACTGATATTAAGCTAGAACAATTGCTGCAAATGGAGGCAGTATTTAGTTGTAATAGCTTAATGGGAATTGTGCCTGTTACAGCGATTGATGGTATGCAGTTTGAGTTAGCAAACAGTTTAGTATTATTGCATGGTTTATTTACCAAGGAGTCTGCGTGTTAAGAGTGATTATATCGATTGTGTTGCTAGCATTATTGGTAACTGGAGTTGGTTATCAACAGTTGCAAGCTACTATTAACAGTAGTTTAAAAGCGCCAGCGAATACGTTGTTTGAAGTTAAAAAAGGCACGGGGTTTAATCAACTCTGCCAACAGTGGCAAGCTAAAAAATGGTTAGATGGGTGCTTACGTTATCAGATACTCGCGAAACTCGATCCGACGCTGACGGATTTAAAAGCTGGTTTATATCAACTTAATAACGCCACGGTGCTTGATAACATTCGGCAAATCAATCAAGGTAAACAAGTAAGCTTTAGTTTTACAATTATTGAAGGTCAGTCACTTCGTGACGTGTTAGCGGCAATAAGTAAAGCCCAGTACCTTCGTCAAGATTTAAGTCTTGGTGAGTTATCTCAGCAAATAGTCGGCTCTGAGCAGCATTTAGAAGGGTGGTTATTTCCTGATACCTATTATTATCATGCTAATGATACGACAAGCTCAGTGCTCAAACGAGCGCATAAAATAATGCAAAATGTACTTGATGAGGCTTGGCAAAACAGGGCTGCTGATTTACCGTTTAAAACGGCCTACGAAGCATTGATTATGGCCTCAATTATTGAAAAAGAAACAGGCCTTGCCAGCGAACGGCCATTAATAGCCTCTGTATTTACTAATAGACTAAATACAAAAATGCGCTTGCAAACTGATCCAACCGTGATTTATGGCATTGGTGCTGACTTTGATGGTGATATAAAACGTAAAGATTTAACTAATCATACTCCGTATAATACATATAAAATTAATGGCTTACCGCCTACGCCGATTGCTATGCCGTCAAAAGCGGCAATACTTGCAGCAGTCAATCCACCTGAGTCTGAGTACCTTTATTTTGTTGCCAAAGGCGATGGTAGCCATCAATTTTCTAAAACCTTAAAAGAACATAACAAAGCAGTACAAGATTACTTACGTTATCAAAAACAGTTAAGCAAATCAGAGTAAAGAATATAAAACGAGAAAGCCGATTAATGCTTTTTCAAACTAAAAAGAGAGATCATGACAGCAGCAAAATTTATTGTGATTGAAGGCTTAGAAGGGGCCGGTAAATCGACAGCTATAGCAATTTGCCAACAGTTTTTAGAGCAGCACAAAGTTGATTTTATTAATGTACGCGAGCCCGGCGGCACACCCATCGCTGAAGCACTGCGCACTATTGTAAAAGATAACCATGTCGAACAGATTGCCAGCGAAACAGAATTACTGCTGATGTATGCAGCCCGTTCGCAACTGCTACATAATGTTATTCGTCCAGCACTTGCTAAAGGACAATGGGTATTAGGCGATCGTCACGATCTATCATCGCAGGCTTACCAAGGCGGCGGACGTGAAATTGCCGCTACTACGTTAGATTCTCTCGCCAATATTGTATTAAAAGGTTTAAAACCAGATCTGACCATTTATTTGGACATTGAACCTGCGGTGGGCCTTGCCCGTGCGAAAGGACGCGGTGAACTGGATCGTATAGAACAACAAGCATTGAGTTTTTTTGAACGTACCCGCGCACGCTATTTAGAACTCGCAAATAGTGATGACACTATTAAAACAGTCAATGCAGGTCAAAGTATGCAATTAGTACATCAAGATATTATTACCGTGCTTGAACAATTTATGAAAAGTAACAATTAACATGATTTATCCTTGGCTTAGCAATGTTGAGCAGCAATTAGCAGCCAGTTTTAATGCTGGGCGTTTTCACCATGGACAATTATTTAATGGTCAACAAGGTGTTGGTAAGCGCGCCTTAGTGGAGCAGCTGGCTAATGCATTATTGTGCTTGTCTGCAACTAACTTAGTCCCTTGTGGGCATTGTAAGAGCTGCCATTTAAATCAAGCGGTTACTCATCCTGACAAATATGTAGTGCAAGCTGATGGACAAAGCATTGGTGTGGATGATATTCGCAGTGTCAGCGATTTCATGCATCAATCAGCGGCGCAAAATGCCAATAAAGTGGTGGTGATCAATGATTGCCATAAAATGACCACAGCGGCGGCCAATGCCTTACTTAAAACGTTAGAAGAGCCCAGCCCACAGCGATTTTTGTTACTAACAACGAGTGCGACAACGCAATTACCGGCCACTATTTTAAGTCGCTGCGCGCTTACACAAGTAAAAGTGAATGACGCCAATGTTGCTATGAATTGGATTTCCCAACTGCACGTTCCTGCATATCCATGGTTAAAAATGTTTACCCAGCAGCCATTATTGATTGCCCGTTGGCAACAAGATGAGCAGCTGGAAGTAATCGATGAATTGTATAAGTTTGCAACTGAGCTAAAACAAGGCCATAATTTCAGTGCGTTAGTTGATATTATCAGTAAAGATACAGAGCGTGTTCGCGTCTTTTGTTTATTTTTAAGCGAACAATTAAAACAACAACTCATTGCTGGAATGGATTTTGATTCATATCAGAGTGCGCAAAATGCATTGGCCGAATTTGTGCAAAACAGTACACAGATATTAGGATTGAACTTGCCGTTGGCAGTGTCTCGTTTAGCGTATCGTTTACGTAAAAGCTATAAGTAGGATTATTGTGCAAGAATTATTAGTCGATTTAGATGATCTAGATGAATTATACCGCTGCTATATGCCGTATTTAAAAAATGGTGGACTATTTGTGCGCACTAATATGCGTTATGAGATGGGTCATTCATTGGCATTAAAAGTGACATTACCGGATGCGCTTGAAGATGATGTAATAACCGGAAAAGTTACATGGATCACGCCACAAGGCGCGCAAAGTTCTAATCCACCGGGCATTGGTATTAGTTTTATCGATGATAAAACTAACCTAAATGTGAAGATCGAAAAACTACTAGGGACTATGTTAAACTCTGGTAATCCAACTTATACCATGTAGTAAGCAGTAACATGATTGTAGATTCTCATTGCCATTTAGACCGACTCGATTTTGATAAACTCGATTTAAACTTAGACCAAGTACTTGATAGTGCACGGGCTAAACAAGTTGAACACTTTTTATGTGTGAGTGTCACACTTGATCAATTCCCTAGTATGCTAGAAAAAATTCAAGGCTATAGTGATGTCTCTGCCTCGTGTGGTGTTCACCCGCTTGATCAAAAAGACGCACTTGATAAACAACGCTTAATTGATTTAGCAAGCCACGATAAAGTAGTAGCAATTGGCGAAACAGGGCTTGATTACTATTATTCTAAAGACACCCATGCCGTGCAACAAGCAAGTTTTGTGGGTCATATTGAAGTGGCGAACGAGTTACAAAAACCACTTATAATTCATACTCGCGATGCGCGCGACGACACCATAAACTTAATGCGTGAACATAACGCACAAAAGTGTGGTGGTGTATTGCATTGCTTTACTGAAGATTGGGATATGGCTAAAAAAGCCATCGACTTAGGCTTTTATATTTCTATCTCTGGCATTGTGACCTTTAAAAATGCCGTAGAGCTTAAAGATGTTGTTAAACAAATCCCTCTTGATAGATTATTAATCGAAACAGACTCGCCTTATCTAGCGCCAGTACCGTATCGTGGGAAAACTAATCAGCCCGCTTATGTGCAAGATGTTGCTTATTACATTGCTGATTTAAAAGGTATTAGCTACAAAGAGCTAGCCAAAGCGACTACGGAAAACTTCTACTCATTGTTCAACTTAGTGAACAAAGGTTAATTAGCATATGAGCACAGCATCACTCCCTCTATTAATAATGGGGCCGATGGTGCGCCGAGCTGATGCTGCAGAGGTTTGCATACAGTTTGCAACGTCGGTAGCATCACAATTTAGTATTGAATTTGATGATATAGACGTTTTTAGTGAGCAACAGAGCATTGCTTTAGGTACTCATCTTTACTTGCACTTTGTGATCGTAAAACCGATTGCCGCAACATTGCCTGTTAATCAGCTGATCAGCTACCGCCTATTAAACAGCAACTTAGACGTTGATTTAAGTGATTTTTGTTATCAAGGAAAAGCCACCCCTGAATTTGTGATCCCGCAAAAACTTGAGCAGATTTTACATGGCTCATGCCGTAACCCACATCATCCTGCAAAAGATAGCTTAGTGGCTGCGAATGATTTTCAACAGCAAAATCGCAGTGTAAATCAAACCGGGGCGGATGTTTTACTGCTCTCTGGTGATCAAGTGTATGCCGATGATGTTGCTGGTGCGATGTTATTAGCAATTGAACGACTGATCAGCGTATTAGGAATATACCAAGAGCAACCACTGGCAATTGATTTACCTGCACAGTTAAGTGAACAACTTTATCAGCGCCACTTATATTTACCGACGGTCCCTTGGCAAAAACGCAATAAAATAGGGGTTGGCTATTGGCTAAAAAAAGATGAGCCACATTTTTCAAGCTTAAAAGCTGCAAATCACTTGATCTTTTTTGAAGAGTTTATAGCCCTTTATTTACTCAATTTTAGCCCGTTACTGTGGGACTTAATTGACTTTGATAGTATTAGCTATCAAGCAAGCTCGCCCAAATGCCAGCAAGTTTTTGATAATGAAAAAGCAGCTTTAACGGATTTTAAAAATGGCTTAGTACACGTTCAGGTGCTACTGGCAAATATTTCAACGTTAATGATGTTTGACGATCATGATGTTACCGATGATTGGAACTTGACGGCTGGTTGGGAGCAGGTTATTTACCAACATCCAGTTAGCCGCCGTATTGTTAATAATGGCTTGATCAGTTATTGGTTGATGCAAGGCTTTGGCAATGATGCAGGTCATAAAACAGCCGCTTTACTTGATGCGTTTAAGACGAGTTTTTCTGAGCAAAAACAATGGCAATTTAAAGCGTTTGATAAAACCATTCTCGAGTTTAATCATTGGCATTATGAGCTGAATACTGTGCCTAAAGTGGTCGTGCTGGATACCCGCACTCATCGTTGGCGTAATGAGCAAAACTTTAATGAGCCCTCTGGTCTACTTGATTGGGAGCGTCTCACTGAGCTAGAAGGCAGTTTAGTGACTCATGAACAAGTGATCATTGTCTCACCCGCACCGGTGTTTGGCGTTAAATCAATTGAAGCTATTCAGTCATTGTTTAATATTTGCGGACAGCCATTATTAGTTGATGTTGAAAACTGGATGGCCCACGAAGGCTCAGCTAAAAAGTTACTGGATACCTTTCGCCGTGACGATACCCCTAAAGAAACGCTTATTTTATCGGGTGATGTACATTACTCATTCTGTTTTTCCGTACAGAAACGCTTTGGTAAGCACCCCAATAGAATTTGGCAACTTACTGCCAGTGGTATTAAAAATGAGTTTCCGCGTAGATTAATTAACGTGCTGGATAAGTTAGACTCGATTTTATACGCGCCGAAAAGCCCGTTAAACTTTTTTACAAAGCGTTGGCAGATGGAAGTCGATAAACATCAAACCATCGGGGAGGGGCAAAAATACTTGGTGAGTGATTCAGCGATTAGTTTGATTGAATTACAACAAGGAAAGCTGGCGCGTTATCAGTTACTCCATCCCGATAATCGCACCACAGAGTTTGATTTAAGCAATGATTAATTTAATGGTTTGCGCTGTTGTCTTACATAGTCGCTAACGTTACTTACTGTATCTAACCAATAACCGTTAGCAGGATCTTTCAGATAAACAAGCAATTGCTCGAGTACTTTTGCGTCAGTGGTATATTGATCTCCGTTACCAATTTCATGGCCCGCTAAAATCAACCAAGCATTATTTTCCCGTAATTGATCCAGCATGGTAATGATTTCATCAAAACTCATTCCGTCGATCCTAAGTCCTGTTAGCTGTGCAAAATCAGTAAAATTAGGATTATTAGCTGACTCATCTAACCAAGTTCGGCCGCTGTCAAAATGTTTAGCGATTAAAGGCACGTAGCTCTTAGTATCAATGCCCCGGCCAACAAATGTATTGCCGCACGGATAAGCAAAGGCGCGAGGGGTCACTCCTAAATGATCTTTTAGGTATTGCTGCGCTGATAAAATATCATTTTCAAGCCACTTGAGTGTAGTGTGTTCAAGTGATAAGTCTTGTGCTCTTAACCATTCAAAATTCCCTGTACATACGTGGCTGCTGGTATGATTTGCAATTTCATGGCCCGATTTTACCGCGTCTTGCCACTGAGTTAGGCGCTGCTTGACGTTAAAAGGGGAAACATAAAAAGTTGCTTTGACTTGGTGCCTGTTCAAAATCGCAGCGCCAACATCGACTTGGCTGTGACGGGCATCATCAAACGTGATACTCACAGCATTTTGCGCTTTATGCGGGTAATTAAAACCAAGGTATTTTTGCGACTCAGGATTGGCAATAACAGAGAATGACAGTACTGAAATAGTCATGATCAATGAAGATATTTTTAACATGGTAGTCCTTACACTTTCTTAGTCTATATATAGAAACAAGTTATGTGTAATAAAGCAATGATTACCTATGTGACTGAGACTGAATAAATTTCAAGACGATAGCTTATTTATAGACAAAAAAACGCCCAGAACGAATCCGCATTGTTCTGGGCTTAGGGGATGGCTCTAATGAGCCTGCGCTAACTTTAAAAACACCTTCTAAGTTCATTAAGGGAGAAGTAGAAAGTAATATTAAGTGTAGTTAACATATGTAAAAAAACCCAATAAATGATGATTTTTTATACTGCTTATAAAACAACTGTTTGTCTTAAAACGAAGCGCAAAGCTTAAATTTTATACATTGGTTGTTGCCAACTTATCCACACCTTATTATTATCACCAGCTGATCAGTTGAGTGTTTTGTACTAAATCTCGAGGTAAGGAGTTTTTAATTTTATTTTTTTGCCATTTTCCAAGCCCTATCGGACAGCCACAAAGGGTTAAAACCACTTCGCCAAGTGCGTTGCTAGGTTCGCTTAAACGAATATCTTTACCTTGAAAGTAGTCATTGGCCTGCTCGTTACTTAGCGCAATTACATTAGCCTTACATTGGCCACCAAATACGGTGGCAAATTCGTGGTTAAGACGCACCCCATTTTTGTGGATCATGCCGAGGTGGATACCAAGTCGCGCGTATTTTATTTTGTTTTCAATGGCGGCAAACTGCTCAGGGAATAGCCACAGTTCTTTATCGCGCTGCATTAGTGAGCCGCTGAGTGATGTCAGGTCAAATTGTTTTTTTAGCTCAGTGTAAAATGCTTGGCTGGATTTTTTGTCAAACGGCTGAAAAGGGAATGCACCTTTTTTTACTTTTTGATTTGGATTATCGCAGCTAGCAAGCTTTTTAAACTTAGCAATAAAAAAGCCTTCGCTGTCGAATGTTTGCGGCCAGACATGCAAATAGCCTTCGCTGGTTGTGGCTCGCTCCGCACCTGCAAACAAATGATCTAATGGTTGTATTTCAAGATGCTCTGCAAACTCAGTGAGAAGATATTCGCACACTTGCTGATTTTCGAGCGGGGTTAAAGTACAGGTTGAATAGACTAATGTACCGCCTGGTTTTAATGCATAGAAAGCGCTTTTTATTAAGTTTTTTTGCACTTTGGCAATATCAATGTTTGACTCAATTGACCAATTCTTTAAGGCATCAGCATCTTTTCGAACCGTACCTTCGCCAGAGCATGGGGCATCGAGTAAAATACTGTCAAAGCATTCATACATATAATCGCCAAAAATAGCCCCATCAAAATGCGACAATGCACAATTGCCAACTCCCATACGCTTTAAGGTTGCGCTGAGTACTTTTAAACGAGATGACGACAGTTCATTGGCAACCAATACCCCGTGATTATTCATTAATGCTGCTAATTGAGAAGTTTTAGAGCCAGGAGCGGATGCCATGTCGAGCACATGAGTTGCATCAGTTAATGCGTCTTTAAGTGCTATTGGTGGCAGCATCGAACTGGCTTCTTGTACATACATAGCGCCACTTAAATGTAGATCCGTGTTACCCAGTGCCAGAGCTTGCTCTTCATGTTCACTGCGCTCTAACCAAAAACCTTCGCTACACCATGGGATTGGGCTTAATGTCCAGCCTCTATCAAGGGCATACTGCTGAAAATCCTCAACCGACATTTTAAGCGTATTGACACGTACAGATTTACGAAGCGGTCTGCGACAGGCATTGAGAAAGTCATCCAATGTTAGGTGTGCTGGTAAATAGGTCTTTACGTCATCTATAAAATGCTGGGGAATATAGGTATTGGCGTCCAAGGCAGTGCTCACAGAGAATTTTAAAGTTGTATTCTAGCATTATTAGTGGCTCAGAGCAGTGCCTTAAATAATCTTTTAAAGTATACAAACCTGTCGACACTTGGTGCATAAATGTGTGTTTTAAGTGTTTTTAAACATTATTTATTATACTTATGTCGACAATAGCCGTTTTTAAACGCAGTTTTTACTGATTTAGGGTTGACACATTTACAGCTAAAGACCATAGTGTATCCGTAAATTGTCGACAATCTTAGAAGGTGAACAATGACGCAAGATGCTTTTAGTGAAACACCTATTACTACCGCCTCAGATCAGGTATTTGTGGATATGCGTCGAGAAATTGTCGAAGGCAGTATTGTTCAAGGTAGCAAGATATCCGAGCCAGAACTGGCAAAGCGTTATGGTGTAAGCCGTGCAACGCTTCGTGAAGCGCTTAACCGCCTTGAAAGTTGTTATTTAGTTGAGCGTAAAGCGAATGTGGGTTGTCGTGTTGTGGCACTTACAGCTGAACGTTTAATAGAAGTATATCAAGTTCGCAGTGCGCTTGAAGGTTTAGCGTGTCGTTTAGCTGCCGACAATATGGCACCGGATGAAGTACAAAGTTTAAAGCAATTACTTAATCAGCATCTGAAAACACAACGTGTAAAAGAGGGTGAGTCTTACTATCAAGAAGCCGGCGATCTGGATTTTCATTATCGCATTATTAAAGGCAGTAAAAACGACCACCTTATTCACTTATTGAGTAACGGACTTTATCAGTTAATTCGTATGTATCGTGTGCAAATGGGCATGGTTGGGCCTCGCGTATCAAAAGCGTTTGATGAGCACTTAGCCATTATTAATGCGATTGAAAACCATGATGGGGAATTAGCTGAGTTATTGATGAAGCGCCATATCAGTGCATCGCAAGCCAATATACAAACGAAGTTTAATTTACATGCCGCGCAAAATGAGCGCGCGGAGCAGTAAAAACGTCATATTAAACCATTAAAAAATATAAGTTGTCATAAAGCAACCCCGTTCAAAGTTAGGAGAATGTAATGTCAGCAGGATTAAAATTTAAACAGGCGATTGCCAATAATCATCCATTACAAGTCGTCGGCACAATCAACGCTTACACGGCGATGATGGCTGAAAAAATGGGTCATCAAGCAATTTACCTTTCAGGTGCAGGTGTCGCGAATGCTTCATTTGGTATGCCTGATTTGGGGATGACCAGTCTTGATAATGTTTTGGAAGATATTCGCCGCATCACAGGTGCCAGCGATTTACCATTACTTGTTGATGCCGATACTGGTTGGGGTGGAGCATTTAATATTGCTCGCACAGTCAAAGAGATGACCAAAGCCGGCGCGGCGGGGTTTCATATTGAAGACCAAGTAGCGCAAAAGCGGTGCGGCCATCGCCCGAATAAAGAAATTGTCTCGCAAAGCGAGATGGTTGACCGTATTAAAGCAGCTGTTGATGCTAAAACTGACAGTGACTTTTACATTATGGCGCGTACTGATGCGTTTCAAAAAGAAGGCTTAAATGCCGCGATTGAACGTGCAGCAGCCTGTGTTGAAGCCGGCGCCGATGCGATTTTTGCAGAAGCCGTACACGATCTTGCCGACTATCAAGCCTTTACCAAAGCGATTAATGTGCCTATTTTGGCTAACATTACTGAGTTTGGCCAAACGCCAATTTATACTAAAGAGCAACTAAGTGATGTAGGCGTAGAAATGGTGCTTTACCCACTCAGCGCGTTCAGAGCAATGAATAAAGCGGCACTTAACGTCTATTCAGCAATTTTAAATGAAGGCTCTCAACAGAGCCAAATTGAAAATATGCAAACACGTGCTGAGCTTTATGACTTTTTAGATTATCACTCGTATGAAAATACACTCGATAACCTTTTTTCAGCAAAATCTGATAAATAATAATAAATTCAACAGGAGACACATCATGGTAGATAAAGCATTAGGCGGCGCAGGACTTCGCGGACAAGTAGCAGGCCAAACAGCACTTTGTACAGTAGGGCAAACCGGTTCAGGCTTAACGTATTGTGGTTACGACATTGCAGAGCTTGCTGAAAAAGCGCAGTTTGAAGAAGTATCTTTCCTACTTTCGCGCGGTGAATTACCGACCTCTGCAGAGCTTAGCGAATACAAAGCTAAACTAAAAAGTTTACGTGGTTTACCACCGGCACTGAAAACTGTACTTGAAAACATTCCAAAAGACGCGCACCCAATGGATGTCATGCGTACAGGTTGCTCTATGCTAGGTAACCTTGAAATGGAGCATGACTTTAGTCAGGCTAATGATGCCATTGACCGTATGGTTGCGGTATTCCCAAGCATTATTTGTTACTGGTATCGTTTTACTCACGACGGTGTGCGTATTGAAACACAAACTGATGATGACTCAGTTGGCGCGCATTTTTTAACGCTACTACATGATAAAGCGCCATCAGAGTTATTTGCTCAAGTGATGAATGTATCGCTGATTTTATATGCAGAGCATGAATTTAATGCCTCAACCTTTACTGGTCGCGTTTGTGCATCGACATTATCTGACATTCACTCTTGTGTAACAGGTGCCATTGGCACGTTACGTGGCCCATTACATGGCGGCGCGAATGAAGCGGCAATGGATATGATTGAAGGCTTTAAAGATGCAGACCATGCAGAGCAAGAAATAATGGGCATGCTGGAGCGTAAAGATAAAATTATGGGCTTTGGTCACGCAATCTATCGCGAATCAGATCCACGTAATGTGATCATTAAAAAGTGGTCTGAAAAACTCGCTGCAGAGCTAGGCGACGAGGTACTTTATCCAGTATCAGTGCGCTGTGAAGAAATTATGTGGCGTGAGAAGAAGTTATTTTGTAACGCAGACTTTTTCCATGCATCGGCGTATCACTTTATGGGCATTCCAACTAAGTTATTCACCCCTATTTTTGTTATGAGCCGTGTAACAGGCTGGACCGCACACGTAAAAGAGCAACGCGCTAATAACCGTATTATTCGCCCAAGTGCAGATTACACTGGGCCAGAAGCGCGTAGTTATACGCCAATCGAATCACGTTAAGACTATTAAAGGTGGGCGAAAATACGCTCACCTTTTATTTTTTGCACATTGCCACTAGCGCATAGTTTTTAAGGCCTCTTTTTTCATACATCCCTTAAACACGCTATACGTGTGCGACCACCGTCACCAAATTAGCGAGTCTTGTAATGACTATCATAAACAATACTAAATACAGAAAACCCTTACCTAACTCTAATGTCGATTATTTTGACACCCAAGCTGCAATTGATGAAATTAAGGCTGGTGCGTACGCAGCCTTACCCTATACATCACGTGTTTTAGCAGAGAATTTAGTACGCCGCTGTGAGCCGCAAATGCTAACCGCAGCACTGTCGCAGCTTATCGAACGCAAACAAGATTTAGATTTCCCTTGGTATCCCGCGCGCGTAGTCTGTCACGATATTTTGGGACAAACAGCGCTGGTTGATTTAGCTGGCTTGCGTGATGCCATTGCAGCCAAAGGCGGCGATCCAGCTAAAGTTAACCCAGTAGTACCAACACAGCTGATTGTTGATCACTCATTAGCCGTTGAATACGCAGGGTTTGATCCTGATGCATTTGAAAAAAACCGTGCTATTGAAGATAGACGCAACGATGACCGTTTCCACTTTATTAATTGGACCAAAACTGCGTTTAAAAATATTGATGTGATCCCACCTGGTAACGGCATTATGCATCAAATCAACCTTGAGAAAATGTCGCCGGTGATCCAAAGCCGCGATGGGATTGCTTTTCCTGATACCTTAGTCGGTACTGATAGCCACACACCGCATGTTGATGCGTTAGGTGTCATTGCAGTAGGTGTTGGCGGCCTTGAAGCCGAAAGCGTGATGCTTGGCCGCGCCTCTTATATGCGTTTGCCTGATATTATTGGTGTTGAACTCAGTGGCAAACGTCAACCGGGTATTACAGCAACGGATATCGTGCTTGCGATCACTGAGTTTTTACGTGGCCAGCGTGTCGTATCAAGCTATTTAGAGTTTTATGGTGAAGGCGCAGATGCATTGACATTAGGCGATCGCGCTACTATCTCAAATATGACACCAGAATTTGGTGCCACCGCAGCGATGTTTTATATCGACCAGATGACCATTGATTACTTACGCCTAACAGGACGTGAAGAAGAGCAAATTGCCTTAGTTGAAAATTACGCAAAAACTACCGGTCTGTGGAGCGACAGCCTAAAAACAGCGCAGTACGATCGGGTATTAAAATTTGATCTATCAAGCGTTGGCCGCAATATTGCTGGACCGTCAAATCCGCATCGCCGTGTTTCAACCAGTGATTTGGCAGCGCAGGGGATCTCTGGGGTTGTTGAAAATGAAGACGGTTTAATGCCGGACGGTGCCTGTATTATTGCTGCTATCACTAGTTGTACGAATACCAGTAATCCACGTAACGTCATAGCAGCTGGTCTTATTGCGCGTAATGCAAATGCGAAGGGCTTAACTCGCAAGCCATGGGTTAAAACCTCATTAGCACCGGGTTCAAAAACAGTGCAATCGTATCTTGAAGATGCAAAATTACTGTCAGAATTAGAGCAACTTGGTTTTGGTATTGTTGGCTTTGCGTGCACTACGTGCAACGGTATGAGTGGTGCGCTTGATCCCGTTATTCAACAAGAAGTGATTGATCGCGACCTATACGCCACGGCTGTGCTCTCTGGTAATCGTAATTTTGATGGCCGTATTCACCCATACGCTAAGCAAGCATTTTTAGCGTCTCCGCCATTAGTAGTTGCCTATGCTATTGCAGGAACTATTCGTTTTGATATTGAAAAAGACGTACTCGGACAAGACCAGCAGGGCAATGACGTAACCTTAAAAGATATTTGGCCATCAGATGAAGAGATTGACGCAGTGATTAAACAAAGCGTAAAACCTGAGCAGTATAAGAAGGTTTACGAGCCGATGTTTAATTTAACCGTTGATTACGGTGAAGATAACGACCCACTTTACGATTGGCGCCCACAAAGTACTTATATTCGCCGCCCGCCATATTGGGAAGGCGCACTCGCTGGTGAGCGTACCATGCAAGGCATGCGCGCATTAGCGGTACTTGGCGATAACATCACAACTGATCATTTATCACCGTCAAATGCAATTATGGCCAGTAGTGCAGCAGGTGAGTACTTAACGCATATGGGTGTGCCAGAAGAAGACTTTAATTCTTATGCAACGCACCGCGGCGACCATTTAACTGCACAACGTGCAACTTTTGCTAATCCTAAATTACTTAATGAAATGGTGATTGAAAATGGCGAAGTGAAACAAGGCTCATATGCCCGTATTGAGCCTGAGGGCACAGTTACTCGGATGTGGGAAGCAATCGAAACCTATATGCAGCGCAAACAACCATTAATTATTGTTGCAGGAGCTGACTATGGACAAGGTTCTTCTCGTGATTGGGCAGCCAAAGGCGTGCGTTTAGCAGGCGTTGAAGTTATTGCTGCAGAAGGTTTTGAGCGTATACACCGTACTAACTTAATTGGTATGGGTGTATTACCGCTGGAATTTAAAGCGGGCACCACCCGTAAAACGCTTAAGCTAGATGGTAGTGAAAGTTACGATGTAACTGGTGAATTAACACCAGGTGCGAGCGTTAATTTAACGATTACCCGCACTAATGGTGAAGTATTAAATGTGCCAACAAAGTGCCGTATTGATACTCAAGAAGAACTATCCATTTATGCTGCAGGTGGCGTATTACAACGCTTTGCTCAAGACTTTTTAGAAGCCACGCAAAGTGTATAAGGAAAACAGTCATGACATTTAAACCACAAATTAAAGTACCTGCCACCTACATGCGCGGTGGCACTAGTAAAGGGGTATTCTTTAATCTCAGCGATTTACCAGAGGCTGCACAAGTGGCAGGTTCTGTGCGAGATAATTTATTGCTGCGAGTGATTGGTAGCCCAGATCCATATGGCAAACAAACCGATGGTATGGGGGGGGCTACTTCTAGTACCAGTAAAACCTTTATTTTAAGTAAAAGTGAGCAAGCTGATCACGATGTTGATTACTTATTTGGCCAAGTTGCTATTGATAAAGCGTTTGTTGATTGGAGCGGGAACTGCGGCAATTTAACTTCTGCAGTTGGCGCATTTGCAATTAGTAATGGTCTTGTTGATGCTAGCCGTATTCCAGAAAACGGTGTGGCTATAGTGCGAGTTTGGCAAGCTAATATTAAAAAAAGCATTTTAGTGCATGTGCCAATGACCAACGGTGAAGTACAAGAAACGGGTGACTTTGAACTCGACGGGGTGACATTTCCCGCCGCTGAGGTGAAATTAGAGTTCATTGATCCAGCGGATGGCGATGGTGCGCTATTTCCAACAGGCAATGTGGTAGATGAACTAGCAGTCCCTGAGTTTGGTGTACTTAGAGCCACTATGATCAACGCGGGTATCCCTACTATTTTTGTTAATGCAGCAGATATCGGCTATACCGGCACTGAACTTCAAGATGATATAAATAATGACGAACAAGCATTAGCTAAGCTTGAGTCTATTAGAGCGCATGGGGCAGTTAAAATGGGCTTGATCGCTCATATTAGTGAGGCGGCAGCGCGTCAACATACACCAAAAGTGGCATTTATTAATAAACCGATGACATATCTAGCTTCAAGCGGTAAAGAAATTCACAGTGATAATATCAACCTACTGGTACGTGCCATGTCGATGGGGAAACTTCATCATGCCATGATGGGTACTGCCGCTGTTGCAATCGGCACCGCAGCTGCGATAGCAGGATCGCTCGTTAATCTTGCAGCTGGTGGCGGTCAGTTGAGCGAAGTTAACTTTGGTCATCCGTCAGGTACATTAACTGTAGGCGCGCAAGCGATACTTCAAAACGGTAAGTGGCAGGTTACCAAGGCCAGTATGAGTCGCAGTGCTCGTGTGCTAATGGAAGGCGTTGTCCGAGTACCTGAGGTCAATTAATTAGTGAAATAAAACTAAAAGTGGCAGTCAGGCCACTTTTACATCCATATTTATGTGAAAAAATGTAAACAGCATTGCGTCAAATTGTATTCTTTGGTTGATATTTCCCCTAAAGTTAGTCCCTCAATGAGTTTCAAAAAAAAACAGTGTTTTTATAATTCTTTGTTTTTAAATGTTTTTTATTTTATTTCTTTTAACTTGTGTTAAAAATGGCAGTGCTAGTTAGATGCATATTTACAGGTGTAATTAAAATTACATTTTTTTATAAATTGTCATATATTGGTGGTAAGTTGATAACATGTAATAATAATGTGGTTAATTACGTTAATTTGATACGGTTTTATACATAATTTTAACTTAAATGACTGTTGATATTAATATAGGCTACGATTTCAGTAATGCTATTTGCTAACAAGCACCCTAGGAGATTTTCATGGCGAAAAGAATAATTAAATTTACCCCAATTGCAGCCTCGGTTGCATTGACTCTCGGCCTGACCGGTTGTGGCTCAGAAAATGATAATAACTATAACAAGCCTGAACCAGTTACAGTATACAAAGGCGAAGTCAGCACTAATTTTAATACCCAAGTATCGGGGAAAGCTGTAAAAGGCGCGTTAAAAAATGCCAAAGTGACAGTATCTACTGTTGATGATGCGGGGGAATCTGTCCCAGTAGCTTATCGTTTAGAGGCTGCATCTGATGCAAGCTATACTGCAGAATCGACAACTTCACAAGCAGACGCTGATGCCAAAGCATTGGCATTGGTTGCGGCAGCTAATCCAACAGAGACAATGACTTCAACCAGTGGTGCCTATAATATTTATCTAGAAGACGGCTTTTCGGGTCCGCTTTATATTACGGTGAGTACGTCGAAAGAAGATGACAGCATGGTCAAGTGTGATTCATTTACCGGTTGTGGCAGCTATGATGAAACCCCAGCAGCATCTGAAGTCGCTGGGATGATCAATAATGGCGATGCCGCGATTGATTTTGGCGAATGGTACAAAGATGATCTTGAATTACAAGTTGTTAAGTTTATTAAAGCTTCACCAGCACCAGCAAGTGCTCGTGGTATTAATTTCGCGGAGGGTGATGGTACTGGTGTGCAGCAGTACTTTGCTAATGTGACTTTATATACGAGTATCGCAGCAAAAATGTTGTTAGACGGTGCTAAAGATGGTTCAGCAGTCTCAGATGAAGCAGTTGCAGCGGCAAGTTTAAAAACATTAATTCAAGTATTAGGGCCTGATACAGCAATTAAAGCCGCTTCTTTACTTGGTGATATTTCTCTTGGTGGTGCGGTTGATTTCAGTGATATTGGCGAAGGTGATTCACTGGATGCAGGTACTTTGGCGTTAGTTCAAACTGCCGTTTCATTGCAGTCTGTCGCGGGGGCGGGTGCCAATGGCTCATTAAAAGACCTGATTGCAAGTCTATCTGCAGCTGTTAAAGAAGGCAAAGTAAGCAACAGTGACAATGAAATTGTCCAGAAGATTGCAGCTGAGTTACAAAAAGCAGTTGAGAATACCAGCCTTATTTTTGCCGCAGTAGTTACAGGTGAAGGTATTGATGAAGCATTTGCTAAAGTTGCTGAAAACTTAGGTATTACCGATCCTGATGAAATTGCAAAACTCAAAAATAAAGCCACCAAAGCTGTTGAAGATGTGCAAGCAAAAGCAAAAGATAAAGGGCTTGATAAAGATTTAAAAGAAACCGCAAAAGAAGTTAAAAAAGCATTAGAGAAAATTGGCTGTGAAGATAACTGTGATGCTGGTGATGATCTAACAGCTAAAGTAGCGGCTGAGTTAGAATTACAAGTTACTGCAACAACTGCTGCATTAACTACGTCTACCGACTCAATCGCTGTTGGTACTGCTGAATTGACAAAAGTGAAAACGTTGGGTGATGCTGGTTTAGAAACAACCGAGCAGGTTTTGGCTTACAGTGCTGATGTGTTTACGTTATCAGGGAGCAAGGCGGAATATAGCCAGTTACAAGTAGAGCTTTCTGCTGCACTTGCTTCAACACAAGGGATTGCAACAACCGCCGCAAGTTTAGGTGAGCAATATCAACAATTAGTTGATAAAGCAAACTCGTTAAGTAGCGCTGTTGCAACCCAACTCGCAGCGGTTTCAACTTTAATTACGGGGATTGATGCTGAGGTGGTTCGCTCTAATGAGGCTGTGACTGCATTAGGCATCGATATCGACGTTGCAAAAAGCAATGTGACTATCGCAAGCAATAACCTAGATGCTGCTGATTCTGCGGCAATGATTGCGCAAAGTGATTTAGCAACAGCTATGATTGCAGTTGCCGCTGCAGCGATTGACAACAAAGCTAATGCAGAACTTGCTTTGTCATCCGCTCAAGCTGCAATTACCGTGGCTACAGCGACTAGTGCAAAAGCAGCCGAACTCGCTAATGCGGCAGTACAAGCTGAGGTTGCTGCTGCTGCATTAATGGATATTGCCGCTGAAGCGAGTGATAAAGAGATTGCTACAAATTTATCTGCAGAAGCTAAACTCAGTGCTACATTAGCCACAAGCGTTAGCAACGAAGCAGATACTGCTTTGAGCAGTGCAACCTCACTTGAATCTGATGCCCAAGCAGCAATTGCAACATTTACAGTATTAGTTGATGTTAAAGCAGGCACTGAGAGTATTCGAAATGCAACTTTGGTAACGAAAACAGGCGGTCGGGCATTATTTGATACTGCCGAAGTTATTTATGATGTGCTAACAGAAGCTTGGGACTTAGGAGATGAAGCCACTGGTGTTGTTTCTACACGATATCCTAATTGGACGTATAGCTTTGATAAAGATGCATTAGAGCTAAATCTTGTTAATAGTGAAAATGGCGATAAGATCAACGTTAATGGTTCTATCAATAATAAAGCAATTGTATTTGCGTTTGGCGGTATGATTGAAACAGTTGATGGTGCAAAAGTTAGTATTGAAACACTTGATGATATGGGTGAGGCTTTACAGAATTGTATCGACGCTAACAGTGGGACTATTCCTAAAGATCTATCAGATTCTTGTTTAGTAATTAACTTTGAAGAGGAAGTTTCAAGCGATACGGCTGTTGATGGAAATGTGTTATCAGTAGATGGCTGGAGTCGTGTTGAAATAGTTGACGGTGATTCAGGATTTATTGGTACATTAAGCATATCTGGCGCAGATGTAACAGAGCTTGGCATGATCAGCGCAACAGGTGTTACAGGTGATATTGATTTCACTGCGATGTTATCTGTTGATTGGGCAAATGAAAATGATAATTATGCCGTTGATATCGAGTTACATAATAGTATTGGCTATACACTATCTTTGATGGCAGAAGAGGGTGAGGACTTTATGGGTAGCGTAAATGCTAACTTCGCAGGTGCGATGATGAAGTTTGGTACAGTAACAGAGATCACAAATGGTATTTCTGTAGAGTATATTGATGGTGAAGTTATCGATTACACTGATATTAGTTTTTTAGATTCATCGAAGTAACGTAAAAATAAGAGGGAGAGTCGTTCTCCCTCTTAAATAATAACAAGTGAAATAAGTATGAAAAAAAAAATTCTCACGTTAGGATTTTCCGCTTTTTTAATTACCCCTATTAGTTACGCTGCAGAGCAGTTTCAAGTCTTTACCACATTCGATTCAGAAGTGTATACAGAAGCACAACCTGTCACTGCCTTTATTGACGACTTTGATGCTCCACTTACATCAGGTGATAGCGCATTTACTTATAATGTGTTTGAGTTTGGCGTTGGTTATGGAAATTTTAAAGTCGGTTATCAAAGTCGTTTTGATTATGTTTTAAGTTTTGATCCGGATACTGCTGTTTACTTTCATACCGAAAAAAATGACCTTCCTTTTGAAGATAGAAATTATGTTTATTACCTAGACGGTAAGCAATCAACCACCAATGGATTGTTTGTTTCATATGATTTCAAATTTTTAGACTCTGACGCATTAACAATAACGCCTAAATTAACGGTTTTTGCTAGTACGCATTTTCAAGATATAAATGTAGAAGGTACAGTTTATAGTGATGAGATCCAAGGCGCATTAACAGTTGACTCTTATTTTTCGAAAGATATTTTATTTAAGCGATTTACTCCTGATGAGAACCCATCCGGCTTAGGGTACAGCGTTGATTTAGCAGTTAATTGGAAAATAAATCAAGACTTAACCATCGGCCTTCTCGCACAAGACTTACTGTATGAAACCGAGTATAAAAAAAGTGGTTTTGCAAATGGTTATACAACAGAGCTCCCGTTTACTGAAAACGATGATGGCGATATTGCTACTGAGCCTACAATACGCTTAGCAACGTCAGAGTATGGTAATGAAGTTACACATAAATTTGATATGCCGGTGCGCGTTAAGGTTTATGCGGATTATCGTATTAATGATTTGTTTTCTTCAGAGCTGATGGTTAAACAATTTGATCAAGATACGTTTTCTCAATTAAAAGCACGCATGCACTTTTGGGATCATTGGGCAGTTATTGGTGGTTATGAAATAAAAAGTGAAGCATTTTTGCTGGGTATTGAGAACGATTATTTTGGTTTTAATATACAGACCGATAATCTCGATATTGATAAAGCGTATTATGCCAATGTAAATTGGTACCTGAAGTTAGCGTTTTAAGGACTTGTGATGTTTAAAAAACTTATATCAGTTAGTTTACTTATGTCATTAGTTGGTTGTGGTGACTCATCAGATAATGGCACAACAAACACTTTGCCTGTCATGCTGACGTCCTCCTCGGTAAGCTTTTATATTGCGCCTTGGCAATCCACTGCGGGTACGTTAACACTCATTAATGATAACACGGGCTCTATAGAAAATATTGACGTTGCAAATATTAATGATGTGACTTTACCAACCACAACTTTAAATTTTCATCATGTTGAATTTACCTCAAATGCAACGACGTTAACATGTCCAAGTTTTGCAGGTTGTGGTCGCACAGTGAGAAACAACCCGAATGATCAGAATTCTAATCGTCGCATTGATTATCAAGAAGTGATGGATATGACATTAAGTTACCGTGCTGATTTTTTTGCAGCCCCGGGCGAAAATAAGGTCTATTTATCGCCGATCAGCTCAGTGATTAGCGACAATAACTTAGACATAAGCATAACCACACAAAGCTTGAGTGCGACACCTTTTTATCACCTCACTCATAGTCAGTTGAATGACAGCCTTGAAGCTGAGTTGCTTACTAATGCACTGACTTTTGGTGTGATCTTAAAAAGAGCTGCGGATATCGAGGCGAGTTTAAATACAGCCAATAATACGGTGGTAGAACAACAGGCCCAGTTAGCAAGTTTGCCACTTTATCGTACTTTTGCAGATCGCTATGTGTCAGAGAATTTACTTAATGAAGATGGTAATCAATTATTGCAATCCGTCGTTGGAGAGGTCAAACAAAAGCTAGTTATGATTGGGAATGCTAGCAATATTTCGCCACTAGAACGAGATGAAGAGCAATTACACTCTCGTGAGTTACTCGAAGATGTGCGTAATATAATAGGTGTGGCACGCTTACAAGAGCAAACGTACAGTGATGAGCTCAAACAAAAGCTAACTGAATTTGAAACAATATTAGGCGAAGACTCGCAACAAACTATTACCGTTTTAGCGAATGTGCTTTATGACGTGCTCTATAACTTTTCGCCATTAAATAATACCGACGCAGGAGTTTATAATTTACAGGGACTGACAATAAACTACCAACAATCCCCTTATTCTTGGGCTATTAGTGGCCAGTATGATGAGCATGACGTACAGCTAGATTTAAATATTCCACAATGGCAAGTAAGTGGACTGCTGGGTAATAAAGTCTCCGGTATTATGAGTGCGAAAGTGATAGGCAAAGATGCTCAACTAAACGCCGATGTGAGTGATTTAGTGTTGTCATTTGATGGAACTGACGATCCATTTTCAAATGATCAAAGTGAAACAACCGGGCAGCTGAATATAGAGACAAAGGTTTCATTAGAAAGTGCCAATAGCGGCGTCTTAACCGGTGATATAAAGCTAAACGCTGATCGCTTCGTTACTCCTTTTGAAGAGCTTGTGACAGTGGTATCTGGCTTTGACTTTAAAGGTCAGCTTGTTAGTGAAAATCAAACGACACAGTTTAACTTACAAGCAATCGAAGCAACGCCATTTATAAATGAAGCTACACAGAATCTTGCATTTGCTGTGCAATTGATAACGCCATTAAATGGCGCACCGGATTTTCAGTTTGCTTATGTTGGTCGTTTGAATCGTTTAGCTGATATTACCAATGCAGAGATTGCCTTACGGCTAAAGAATAGAGCACTTGAAATTAACTTACGTACAGTAGGCAATAATATTAATGCCGTGATCCACGGTGCTCAAGGTCGCTGGTTAGATGTTAAGCAAAAAGGTCGAAACTACAGTGGTGGATTATATTTTGGCGATACACAAATCGCAGATGTAACAGCGGTAAGAGGGGTTCCTGGTATATTATTTCCTGATGGGACATTTGAGTCGTTGTTTTAATAATATATAGGCGCTTATTTGCTAACATTTAAGCGCCTTATTTTTAGCTGCTACATTGTTTTTTTTCTTCAATATAGCTTGAAAGTGCTCCTTGCTCTTTCATTTTTTTTATCTCGTTATTGAGATCGGCTAAAATTTCCTGCCAATATGGGTTTGCTTTACTTACTGTGTAATAGAGGGGTTTGTAACCTAAAGGTGGGGACAAAACCATTAGAGCAGTTTTCATTTGTTGTTTTTCTTTTTCGGAGGCAGCAGACTTTTCAATGCTGGCAATCAACACGTCAAAATCAGCTACAATTAGGTCTACCCGTAGGCTCATAAGTAAATGAATTTGCTGAAACTCATTATTGGCAACAATGGTATTAATTTGTTTTGAGTCAATTAGTTTATCGAGTTCTGGGGTGTTTTTATATGCTCGGACAACACCAATAATTTGATCTTTTATAGACTCTACACTGCCGTCATAGTTTGAGTGGCTGCCATTTAGTGCGACTAGTGACAAGTTTCCACCTGGAATAGCCGAGGATAAAGCCATTAAATCATTGCGCGTTTTATTTGGCTTATTCTCTGACATAACATTATTATCAATAAAATACTCAGGAAATAAAATATCTGCATGACCTAATTCGGCCGCTCTTAGTGCTCGGGCCCATGGGAGAAACTCTATATGCACTCCATAACCTTTTTGTAGTAGTAGTTTAACGGTTAGTTGAAATAGCCAACCGTTGTTACAAAGTGATTCATCAATATAAGGGGGCCAATTTAAAGTGACTAGTTTTAAAAGTTTCTTTGCTTCAATATTGTAAGCATAGCCATATTCATATCGTACTGCTGGAGCAACGATTGTTTGATCACCGACTTGGTAAGAAACAGGGGTCATAGTCGCTTTCGCGAATCCACTAAACAACAATAGAAAGACTAAGTACTTTTTCATTTATTTGATAAGTTTTTGTAATTATTCTTAAAGTTTAGTCGCATATATGTATTTAACAACTTAAAAAGACGATAACTAAAATGTATTTACAATGTTTATCGTTGCAGCCGTTTGAGAAGGAACGGGTAAATGATGGCATGTTTTTTTATGTGTTTTTATTGGCAAGGTAAGGAGTGACAGCAGCTGTCAGCGCCTACACAAAAGTTACTTGGCTTGCTTAAAAATACGTTAGATGCAAGAATAAAGACGATAATTTATTCATTCTACATAAGGAACAATGTTTTGCGTTTAACGCCGCCCTAAGTTATTCCTCCTCTAAATCACCGCTGCGTGATACCTATATACCAAACATTGGTAGGCGGTTATGTGCCGTTTTAATAAATAAAAAAACATTAATGAAAATGCGGTTGTCATCGTTTAGTAAAAGCATTGTCGGTGTTTTATTGACTGCTGTATGGGCGTTAATGTTAACTACATGAAAAGGTTTTTTATGTTAGAAAAAATAAAACGAGATTGGCTTTTTAACATTCGAGGGGACTTACTAGCAGGTACTGTGGTGGCGCTTGCGCTCATACCAGAAGCGATTGCTTTTTCTATTATAGCGGGCGTGGATCCTAAAGTCGGTTTGTATGCTTCATTTTGTATTGCCGTGGTTATTTCGATAGTGGGTGGACGACCAGGGATGATTTCTGCCGCTACTGGCGCTATGGCTTTACTGATGGTTACCTTAGTTAAAGAGCATGGTTTAGAATACCTTTTGGCGGCGACATTACTCACCGGTGTGATACAAATTATTGCAGGCTATTTAAAACTGGGGAGTTTAATGCGCTTTGTGTCTCGCTCCGTGGTTACAGGCTTTGTAAATGCGTTGGCAATTCTTATTTTTATGGCACAGCTGCCGGAGCTGACGAATGTAACATGGCATGTATATGCGATGACGGCTGCGGGTCTTGGGATCATTTATTTATTCCCTTACTTACCGGTGATAGGCAGAACAATTCCATCACCACTAGTGTGTATCGTGGTTTTAACTTTGGTTGCAATGTTGGTAGGACTTGAGATTCGAACTGTTGGCGATATGGGCCAGTTACCAGATACCTTACCAATATTTTTATGGCCTGATGTGCCTTTTAACCTCGACACACTGCTAATAATTCTTCCTTATTCATTTGGCCTTGCTGTCGTTGGTTTATTGGAGTCGATGATGACAGCGACAATTGTTGACGACTTAACCGATACCGCTAGTGATAAAAATCGTGAATGTAAAGGTCAAGGGATCGCGAACATAGGTTCAGGTTTAATGGGAGGAATGGCCGGCTGCGCGATGATTGGCCAGTCGATCATTAATGTAAAATCAGGGGGACGTGGCCGCTTATCAAGTTTTACCGCGGGTACTTTTCTGCTACTTATGGTGGTGTTTTTAGATGAATGGCTAAAGCAAATTCCAATGGCGGCACTGGTTGCCGTGATGATAATGGTGTCGATTGGCACCTTTTCTTGGAATTCACTGCGAGATTTAAAGAAAAACCCATTATCAAGTAGCATCGTAATGGTTGCTACGGTCGTTGTTGTTGTCGCAACGCATAATTTGGCCATGGGAGTATTGGTCGGTGTGCTATTGGCGACACTATTCTTCGCCAATAAAATTGGTCGTTTTATGGTTGTAAAGCCAGCGCAATCATCGGCTGATGAACGAGTATACCAGGTTGTTGGACAGGTGTTTTTTGCATCCTCAGAGCAGTTTATTGAGTCGTTTGACTTTAAAGAGGTCGTTGCTAAAGTAGTGATTGACTTAACTCATTCGCATTTTTGGGATATTACGGCAGTGTCGTCGCTTGATAAAGTTGTGATTAAATTTAGACGCGAAGGTGCAGAGGTCGAGATTATTGGTATGAGCGACGCGACAGCAACGATTGTTGACAAATTTGGCGTTCACAATGACCCTGAAGAAGTTGAAAAACTCATGACAGGCCATTAAGGAGAGCACAATGAATAAAATTATTACTTGTATAGATGGCTCAGTTTACACAGATGATGTGTGTAAGGCGGGGATTTGGGCGGCCAAGAAACTTAATAAATCGATGCTATTTTTGCATGCCATAGAAAAACAAAACGCTGCTGTGATTGACGACTTAAGTGGCATAATTGGTTTTGGTGCAACTACATCATTATTATCAGAGATGGCGACACTGGATGAGCAACGCAGTAAATTAGCATTGCAAATAGGCAAAGAAATGTTAGATCACGCGAGTGTATTTGCTAGCCAACAAGGGTGTAAGTCAATTGAAAGTAAGCAGCGCCATAGCGGTATTGTTGAGGCAATTTGCGACCTTGAAGATGCAGCGCGACTGATTGTTATTGGCCGAAGCGGTAAAACTCACGAACAGAATTTTAAAGCTATTGGGTCGCATATTGAGCAGGTTATTCGCCATGTTCATACACCTATTTTAATTGCCAATCGTCACTTCAGTGAGCCGAACAACTTTATGCTTGCTTATGATGGACGAGAAACAGCAGATAAAATGGTTAAACAGATTATTGCTGGTGGTTTGTTGCATCATTTAACGTGTCATTTGGTGACTGTAGAAAATGGCAAACATGATTTGTTGGAAAAATTTAAACGCACCGAAGCGTTGCTTATTGAAAGTGGTTTTGAAGTCAAATCAAGTATTTTAGAGGGTAATATTTTTAGTTCTTTAATGGCATATAAAACTAAAAATAAAATAGCAATGCTGGTAATGGGGGCCTTTTCGCATTCAAAAATAGCACATGCTTTTTTGGGCAGTAACACCCTAAAAATGATAGAAAACACGCTATTGCCGTTAGTTATTTTACGCTAAACTACCATCTAATCGAGATGTAAAAAGATACTTATAGCTAAATAAACGTTTTAGAAGCTTCCGATAGAGCTCTAGATAGATGCTGTAAATTCGCTTAATATCGTATCTCATAATGTGGACCTTAACATTAAGTAATGAAAACATTATGAGAAATACCGGCCAACTAGCCCATTTTGACTAGTTCTATTGCCATATAGTAATCTAGCATAAATACTGCGTTCACTTTAATAAATTCGTAAGTGCAGTATCTAATGTCTTATAACGAAAGCAATAGCTGCTTTCAAGAGCTTTAGTTGGTTGTACATATTGTCCGTAAAGCAGCAAATCTGCCATTTCACCCATTACTAATTTTAGAACCCATGCAGGCATAGTTATTTTTGCTGGTCGATTTAATACTTTACCTAAGATTTGACTAAATTCGCTATTTGATACAGGTGTTGGGGCGGTCATATTAATTGCGCCACTGAGTTGCACATTATTGATAATGTGTATAATTAAATTAATCATATCCTCGATATGTATCCATGACATGCCTTGCTGGCCATCAGCAATAGGACCACCTAGTGCTAATTTAAATGGCGGTAACATTTTGGCTAATGCACCACCATTGTTAGCTAAAACGATACCTGTACGTAATAAACATACTCGAGTATTGATTGATTCTGCTTGCAGGGCGGCTTGTTCCCAATCATGGCATAGCTGATGACTAAATTCAGGGGTCACATCAACAAAGCTTTCGTCAATTACGGTGGTTGATTGGCGACCGTAAAATCCGACCGCACTGCCTGATATAAAAGTATGCGGCGGTGTATCGCATTGGTTAATTGCAGCGCTAATTTGTTGAGTGATCGTAATACGGCTGTCTCGCAGTATTTGTTTTTGTTTTTCACTCCAGCGTTTATTTACTATCGGTTCACCGGCTAAATTGATAACGCAATCGAGATTGTTAAAATCAACCTCTTCAAGGGAGTCAGTCGCATTAATGTTCTCACCTAACAGTTTTGTCGCATTTGCAGGATTGCGGGTGAGCACTGTCAATTGATGTTCTTTGTTCAGCTCAGGGCACAAATGACGACCGATCAGGCCTGTTGCGCCGGTTATTAAGATATGCATAGCAATAAAACTCTTTTAGTAATTATGTAATCGTTATACGTAGAGTAGGCTGCTTTGATCACTTTGCAAATATTTCATTTTACAGACTTTTCACATACACTAGCTGCAGTTTATATTTTAAAGGATTGTAGTTTGGCTAGTTTAACTGGGGTAAACAAAAGTTTAGTTATCTTTGCAGCGTTGGTGATTGCTTTAGCTGGTATTAAAGCGGCAAGTGTTATTGTCATTCCGTTTGTACTTGCAGCATTTATTGCCATTATTTGTAGTCCTTTATTAAGTTTTTTTGGTCGTTACAAAATACCTAAAGGCATCGCGATCATGCTAGTGATGTTGATGGTGGTTGGCTTAGGGGTTAGCCTTGCCAGCTTAGTCGGGCAATCATTGACTGACTTTTCACAGCATTTACCTGAATATAAAAGTAAGTTACAGGATGAGTTTATTTGGCTGGTTGATGTTGCTGCCAAGTACAATATTTTGCTCAATAAAGAGCAAGTTATATCAATGTTCGACCCGGGAAAAATGATTGATGTTGCCACCGGTATGCTGACTGGCTTAGGTGGCGTGATGGCAAATTTGTTCTTAATTATTTTAACTGTGGTATTTATGCTTTTTGAAGGGCCTATGCTTAGTCATAAAATTCATATGGCATTAGACGATCCTGATATGAAAATGCAGCAAATAGACCGTTTTTTAAATTCTATTAACTCTTATTTAGCGATCAAAACAGTGGTAAGCGTTGGTACAGGCATATTAGCTGGGCTACTACTGTGGATCTTAAATGTTGACTACTTCGTGTTATGGGGGGTAATGGCATTTATGTTTAATTACATTCCTAATATTGGCTCTATTATTGCTGCTATCCCAGCAGTTTTATTAGCTTTGATCACGCAAGGACCCTTGGTCGCAGGGATTGTAGCAGTAGGGTATTTAACTATTAATACCGTGATGGGTAATATAGTTGAACCAAAGTACATGGGTAAAGGTTTAGGACTGTCGACCTTAGTGGTATTTTTATCACTCATCTTTTGGGGTTGGCTGATTGGCACGGTAGGTATGTTGTTATCGGTGCCATTGACGATGATTGTTAAAATAGCCTTAGAAGCCAGCGACGAAGGGCGCTGGTTAGCGACTCTGTTAGGTAATGGTGAAGAAATCGAGTCACCTTCTAAATAACCACCGTGGTGGTCAGATAGGTTGTTTTAATACAGTAATGTGCTGCTCTAATATACGCAATTCACAGCGCTTATATACAATTGCAGCCTGGGTGGCGTTGGGTACTTTGTGTAAATAACGCCATTTACAGCTGTCTTCCAGGTATTTTTGGTAATTGATAATGCTACGTTTAAAAATTGGTAGCAACTGAGAGTTACCGGTATCTTCTTGGATTTTATTTAAATCTAAAGTGATTTTATTTATCCAGGTTTGTTGAATACGGGTTAAGGTCTCTATCTGTTTATCTAAACATTGAATATATTTTTTAGCTTCATCAGGTGTTGCTTGCTCAACGACTGTACATTGCTCTTCTGCTGCAAACGTTGTTGTACTCAGTGCTAAAAGCAGCCCAGATACAGCTATTAACCAGTTATTTTTTATCATTATAATTAAACTCTAAAATAAATTTCGCGCCGCCTAAGGTATCAGCATCTAAAATAGTCAGGTTACCGTGATACGACTTTACTAAATCTGACACAATCGCCATACCGACACCGTGTCCGCTTTCGTAGGTGTCCAAGCGGGTACCACGAGTAAGCAGGGATTCGCGTTTATCAACCGGCACACCGGGTCCATCATCACTAATAGCGATAGTGAGGTTGCGTTTTTGAATGACTTGGATATCGACTTGTGAGCGACAAGCTTTACAGGCGTTATCAATTAAGTTACCGAGTAGTTCGAGTAAATCAGTTTTGTCACCTAAAAAGTAATCTTTGTCTTTAACCGCATGGGTAAAAATAATATCTTTATCGCGGTAAACTTTACTCATTGCATTGAGGATTGAATCTAGCACCGGCTTAATGGCTGTTTGTTTTTTCCATGTATCAGCTGCACCCGTTGCAGCGCGTTTTAATTGGTGTTCGATCATCACATTTATACGGTCAAGCTGCTCTTGGGCATCGGCATCGTTGGCAAGCGGGCTCGATTTTAATACTGCCAGTGGCGTTTTAAGTGCGTGAGCTAAGTCGCTTAGAGACGCACGATAGCGCTCTTTTTGGCGTTGCTGAGTTTCGAGTAGTAAATTTAAATCGGCTTTTATAGTTTGCAGCTCAACAGGATAAAGTCCTTTAATTTCTTGAATATCACCTGACTCAATGGCTTTTATTTCTTTATCCAGTCGTTGCAACGGCCGCGCGCTCCACACAAAGCCCACAGCCATTAATGCTGCAATGGCTACACCCATGACGTACATCCAGTTTACAAGGGTTTGTTTAAAACCATCCATTAAGCGCAGTAGAGCATCGTTGCGTTTTAATAAAATAAAGCGAGCATGCTCTGACTGGTCAATGTTATTTAAAATAACGGTTAGGCTAAGTTGCCAATACACGGTATTTTTATATTCCACACGACGAAAGTCGGCAGCGCCTGCTTTGGTTTCTAGTTCGTCAGGCACAAAGTTAACATTTACCGCCGACTCAGAGTGCCATACAGGCTGTTCTTCACGATAGATCATCGCATAAGTATCAGAATTTAAACGATTCAATTCAGGAGCTAAAATAGTGCTGGGCATGATAATGCCGCGCTCAGTAAAATCGACTTCTGAAATTAAAGAATATAAATGGGCTTCGAGGGTTTTTTCGGTGGCTTCGACTAACGAAGCATAGTATGCCTTACCAATAGAGAAGAATAAAATGGGTAAAGCGACTAATAAAACAAAGACAAGGATAAATCCTTGCCTTACTTTTAACGGTATTTGCGATGCTACCACTGACTTTTAAGCCTGTAACCGCGTCCGCGTAGTGTTTCTACTGGGTTTAAAGTACCATCAGGGTCAAGCTTTTTACGTAAGCGCAGTACGAATACTTCGATTACATTTGAATCTAAATCAAAGTCCTGATCGTATATGTGCTCTGTTAGCTCAGATTTGGAAATCACTTTTTGTGGATTAACCATTAAATACTCAAGCACTTTGTATTCGTATGCGGTGAGACTTAGCTCTCGGTCATCAACCCACACTTGTTGTGAGCGGGTGTGAATTTTAATAGGCCCAGCAGTCATTTCAGGATTTGCTTTGCCTGCGCTACGACGGATCAACGCGTTACACCGCGCTATTAACTCTTCAACATGAAATGGTTTAGTTAAATAGTCATCAGCACCAGCATCAAGTCCTTCAACTTTATCTTGCCAACGGTCACGTGCTGTTAAAATCAGAATTGGAATTGTAATCCCTTGTGCGCGGGCTTTATTGATCAGTTCAATACCGTCAATTTTTGGTAAGCCTAAATCAACTACCGCCATATCAAGAGGATATTCTGTGATGTGAAATAAACCAGCTTCGCCATCATGACAGAGATCGACACTATAACGTTCTTTTTCTAATGCATTACGCAGATTGTCTGCTAAGTGTAAATCATCTTCAATTACTAAAATTCGCATTTCTTAATCCTTCTTCACTTCGCCGGTCTTTTTATTGACATGAACGTCGACGACATGGCCGTCCGATTTTAATATTCTTACAGTATAAATATCGTTAAGTACGGTAATTTTAAGAGTTTTACCATCTTCGACTTTTTTAGCAAGCTCAACAGCTTGTTTTTTATTTATCTCAGCTTTATTGACTTGAGATGCAGCTTGGCTACTAGTCGAAAAAACACTCGAAAATAGCACAGTGATGGCGACGCTGAGAGCTAACACAGTACGCATGATGAGAAACTCCTAAACCAGACCTGAATAGTTTAATGAACCAAGTAGCTATAATTCAAGTGAAAAATCACTAAATCTGATGATTCAATGCAGCAGAGTTTAATTAACATCCGGTGAACAAACACTGAATTGTGGTGATTTGACTCAAAGTCTTATACCCATTGCATTAAAATCTGGTTCATTTAAATAGTATAATCCTGTTTGATTGTTGGTTTTACTTAGCCAGGAAAAACTTTTTTAAACGGTTTAACTTGTGAGTTTTCATATACGCCGCCGTTGACGTAAGGATCTGCTGCAGCCCATTCGCGAGCTGCTTCTAATGAGCTAAATTCTGCAATCACTAAAGAACCAGTAAAACCAGCGTCAGCTGGCTCGGCGCTATCAATGGCAGGTAATGGACCTGCTGTCAGTAATCGGCCTTGCTCGTCTAATTCTTGTAAGCGTGCTAAATGAGCAGGGCGGGCGGCTTTTCTTAATTCTAAGCTATTTTCAACATCAGTTGAGTAAATCATATACAACATGGTGTGTTCTCTGGATTTGAATATTATTGGAATTATGCTGATATTAGCACAGCAAAATTAATAGGCGAATAAATTACGATTAGTTTAGAGCGCTATTAAAGCGCGAAAGCTTTACGCAGTTTTTAGTTAACTTTCGAGGCTGTAAATTGATGCTGCGATTTAATCACTGTTAGCTTGAACAAATTTTAATCTTAAAAGAACAACAACCTCTAAGGTTTACAGTATCATTATATTTTTAAGCGGAATCTGCTTGAAAAGCCCAGCACAACACTGGTAGAGTCGCTTGAATGGTACAAAATAATAATAAGGTTTTTAAATGAGCGATACTCGTGAGCATTTTAGCTCCCGCCTTGGATTTATATTAGCAGCTGCTGGCTCTGCGGTCGGTATTGGTAACTTGGTTGGTTTTCCAGTCTCAGCAACAAAAAATGGTGGTGGTGCTTTTTTGCTCGTTTACGCGCTGTTTGTTGTGTTTATTTGTTTGCCAGTAATGATGGCAGAGATGGCAATGGGACGCCAAGCACAAAAAGATCCATTAGGCTCTTACAAGTTATTATCTGGTAATGATACTAAGTGGAGTTTTGCTGGCTTTTTAGCAGTATTAACCCCGTTTATGATTGCTGTGTTTTATATGGTTATCACGGTATGGATTTTTGGTTATTTAAGCCAAGTTGCGGTTGGTAACTTAGATGTGTTGGCTGATCCAAAAAGCTTTGGGGTGTTTATTAATAGTTCCAGCGTGTTTGCGTATATGGCTGCTGTGGCATTAATTGTTAATTTGATTTTAGTCGGTGGTGTTAAGCAAGGGATTGAAAAAGCAGCTAAGTTTTTAATGCCAGCATTGTTCGTATTGCTAATCGCATTAGTGGCGTATGTATTGACGCTAGACAATGCTATGGCTGGCGTTAAGTACTATATTATCCCTGATTTTTCTAAGATGAATGCCAGTGTCTTGAACGGTGCATTAGCGCAAGCGTTTTTCTCATTGTCGTTGGGTATGGGTATATTGATGACTTACGCTTCATATATCTCGAAAAAGGATGACATTGTTGGCAGTGCTAAAATGGTTGCACTGACTGATTCACTGGTGGCGTTTATTGCCGGTCTTATGGTGCTACCAGCTATCTTTAGTTTTAACCCAGATACTGATCCTACTAAATTGTCTGACTCATCTGTGTCGATGATTTTTGAGTTTTTACCAAAGATTTTACTCGCGCTACAAACTGATATTGGCTATGTTGGTGCATCAATTGTTGCGTTTGTGTTTTTCTTGCTGGTATTTTTTGCTGCAATTACCTCGTTGGTATCCATCGTTGAGGTGCCAACAGCTACGCTAAGTGACCGTAAAGGCATAAGCCGTAAAATGGCGTTACTGATATTAACTGGTAGCATCGGTGTACTGACAGTGTTATGTACTATGTCGTTTGGTATGGTTGAAGGGTTAACTTCATTTACTAACTATGGCGGAGCGTCTAAAAGCTTATTTGATATTGTGTATGATGTATTTTACGACACTATCTTGCCATTGAATGGTTTAATGGTATGTTTATTCGTGATGTATCGCTGGAAAAAAGTACGTTTAAGTGAAGAGCTAAGCCAAGGTTGTCCAGGCTATGCAGGTAGCTTTACTGAAAAATACGTTAATTTTTCGCTATCAACCTTTATTCCGGTAATTTTAGTAGTTATATTTATTAATACCGTAGCGACTAAGTTTTTTGCTATGAGCATTTTCGGTTTTTAATTAATACAACTAATTGAGCTTCCCATAATTAAGCCGTGTTAAGTATCATTAGCACGGCTTTTTCAGTTAAGAGATTGTTGCCGAATCTAAGTACTGACCTATTCCTAATGTAAACATCCACAGTCCCCATAAGCTGTGTTCGATAACGCAGACAAACGTGGAGCGGCTTTGAGCATAGGTAAATGCAAATAATAACCCGCCTATAAATGCCAGTAGTACTGCTACCCAATTAGCATAAACAATATGCGCTAAAGCAAATACTGTGGCGCTAACAATTATGCGCACCGTTTTTTTTGGCATGATGCGTTTATAACGATGAAAAAAATAGGTTCGAAATATCAACTCTTGCGGCATGACTGACAATAATGGATAGAACGCGAGTAACATTAACCAGTCATTAAATGAGTTTCGAGGCAGCATAAACCAATTACCTTGATTAATGATCCCGTAAAAAACCCCTGAAAACAGTGCGCCGATAAAAAAGAAACTAAACAGTCGGCGTTTCACTGCGGAAAATTGACCAAGGCTGGTAAGTCTAAAGCGTTTAAAGTGGGGATCGCCTAGCAGCAACATACCGCAGACACTCATTAACACGATTAACGCGGGGATCAGCCAATTAGCAAGGTAGGCACGAAGGTAAAAACCCAGCAAAGGAAGGCATACAAATATAAATGTAAATTCAAACCAGCGGTATTGATTGGCGTTCAAGGTCGTCTCAGCGTGATTTTGTATACTAGGCTAACAAGCTAAGACGACATATTTATTACATTAAGAGCGCTTTTTATTGTCTACTTTGGGCTCATCTTCATCGGGTAAATATTTATACAACATGATGATAGTGGCAAAAAGACTGACAAATGTGATCCCCATTAAGCCAAACACTTTAAAGTTAACCCAAAAATCGAGAGAAAAGTTATAAGCGATATAGATATTTAACGCTGATATTCCCGCTGTGATCGCTATCCACAATATGTTGAGTTTATCCCAAAGCGACTCAGGTACGGTAATTTCTTGCTCAGAGTCTGATGCATTATTTAAAATGGCACTGAGTGCTTGTTTAACTAAATTTTTACCAAGAAAGTAGCGACTGATCAATAAGCTTAATGAGAGCACAGCGTAGATGATAGTGGCTTTCCACTTCACAAATTGTTCATCATGAAACACCAGCGTAAGAGTGCCTAAAATCACTGCAATGGCAAAAAACAACCATTGGCGTGTAGGCACTTTGCCTATTTTAAAATAAGAATAAGCGACCTGCAGAAAAGTGGTGCCCATTAATAATGCCGTTGCCCAGTAAATATCAACTAACTTGAATACCGCAAAAAATAAAATTAGCGGAATAAACTCAATTATTGCATGCATAGAATGCCCAAAAAATAAAACCAAAGAATAGTTGCAGAGGTTGTATCAACTTATTGTGTTGTTTACAAGGTTGACTTAGTAGTTACTAACCCTTAGCCTGCGTGCCTTTGTATCAATCATTACCAAAATCTGCTGAACAGTGACTGAGTAAGCGGTATTTTTAGGAGCATTTTATGAATAAAGCACAACTGATTAGTGCAATGTCTGCACACAGTGAATTAACTAAAAAAGATTCTCAAGCGGCGTTATCAAGCATGCTTGCAGCCATCACTAAATCATTATCAGAAGGTGATCAAGTGCAAGTAAATGGCTTTGGCACGTTTGCGTTAAGTTATTATCCCGCACGTACAGGACGCAATCCACAAACGGGAGAGGCAATAGACATTGAAGGCGCTAACAAGCCTGTATTTAAAGCAGCAAAAGCGTTGAAAGAGAGTCTTTAACGCGTTTGATTACCAGAAAAGGGCCGCAACAGGCCCTTTTCTTATTTTCGAAGTATGAACTTACAGCGCAGTTGCAGCTTTCATGCTCGCTACGAACTCTTGTAAACCACTGAGCATAGCTTGAGGGGTATCGAGATTCGCTTCAATAATTTTCACTACCGCCGAGCCAGATATAGCACCTGCTGCACCGGCATTAAGTGCTGCTTTTACATCATCAGGGGTTGAAATCCCAAAACCTAATAACGCAGGGGCGCTGTGGTATTCTTTTAGTTTAGTGACAATTGATGTCGCCGGCATTTGTGCTTTAGTTTCTGTGCCTGTTACACCCGCACGAGATAGCAAATAAGTATAACCACGGCCATAAGAGGCACATTCGCGTAAAGTGTCATCAGGTGCGTTAGGCGTGGCTATAAAAATGGGGTCAATGCCATTACTCACTGCCGCTTTGCGAAACATTTTAGATTCATGAAGCGGCACATCTGCAACTAGAATTGAGTCAACGCCGACTGCTTTGGCATCTTGGTAAAAAGCCTCTAAACCGCGTTTAAAAACTAAGTTCGAATACAACAATAAACCAATTGGGATATCAGCATTGTACTGGCGTACTTGCTTGATGATATCAAAGCAATCTTGGGTATTTATATTTACTTTAAGGGCCCGAATATTGGCAGCTTGAATAACTGGGCCATCTGCTATTGGGTCTGAAAATGGAATACCCAGCTCTAAGCCATCAGCGCCGCCATCAATTAAGCTTTTGATTATTTCAACGCTCAGTTCTTTATTTGGATCGCCAATTGTAACAAACGGCACAAATGCACCTTGATTTAGCTCGCTTAAACGGGCGAACATTTTACCGTAGCGGTCTGTTTTTTGGATTGCTGTCTGGCTCATAACTGATCCCCTTTAGAAAGTACATCCATAACGTGTGATAAGTCTTTGTCGCCGCGACCACTTAAATTCACTACTAAAATTGACTCTTCAGTTTGCTGCTCTGCATACTTCAGTGCGTAAGCTAGTGCATGACTTGATTCGAGCGCAGGAATAATCCCTTCGTTTTTAGCCAGTAATTGGAATGCTTCTAATGCTTCGGTATCTGTAATACCCACATATTGCGCACGGCCAGTTTCATGTAAAAACGCATGTTGTGGGCCAACAGCTGGGTAATCAAGACCCGCTGAGACAGAATATGATTCCTCAATCTGGCCATCATCATTTTGCATTATATAGGTATAAGTACCGTGCAAAATACCTTTAGTTCCTTTACAGATTGTTGCACCGTGCTCGTGGGTATCAAGCCCTTTGCCAGCGGGCTCTACGCCAATGAGTTTTACACTTGGCTCGTCAATAAAATCTGTAAACATACCAATGGCGTTAGAGCCACCGCCTACACAAGCAAGCACCGCATCAGGTAGGCGACCTTCAGCTTTTAATACTTGTTGTTTTGCTTCTTCACCAATCACTTTTTGGAACTCACGAACGATGGTAGGGAATGGGTGAGGACCTGCAGCAGTACCAAGTAAGTAATGCGCTTCTTTATAATTTGCTGACCAATCACGAAGCGCTTCGTTTACGGCATCTTTTAATGTGCCAGAGCCTGCAGTAACCGGGATCACTTCAGCGCCCATTAGTTTCATTCTAAATACGTTTGGTTGTTGGCGTGCCACGTCTTTAGCGCCCATATAAATACGGCATTTTAAACCAAGTAATGCACACGCAAGCGCCGTTGCAACGCCGTGTTGGCCTGCGCCTGTTTCAGCAATAACTTGTTTTTTACCCATGCGTTGAGTTAATAGTGCTTGGCCTAACACCTGATTCGTTTTGTGCGCGCCACCGTGCAGTAAGTCTTCACGCTTTAAGTATAATTTTACTTTTGGGTTTTTAATTAAGTTACGCGTTAATGTCAGCGGCGTAGGACGGCCAGCATATTCATTAAGTAACTTTTCCAGTTCAGCTTGAAAAGCCGGATCTGTTTGCGATTTATTAAATTCGTTTTCGAGTTGTTTAAGTGCTGGTACTAGCAATTCTGGGACAAACATGCCGCCAAATTCGCCGAAATAAGCTGGATTATTCATATTAACCTCAATATTTACGGATGCTGATAAATGCATCATTTAATTTGTTTGGGCATTTTTTACCGGCGCTTTGCTCAACCCCTGAATTTAGGTCGAGTCCATGCGCACCTTGATATAATGCACCTTGAATATTTTCTGGGTTTAAGCCACCAGCAAGCATAAATGGCTGCTTAGTCTCTTTGAGTATTGACCAATCAAAGGTCTTACCGGTACCGCCGGCTTGCGTATCGCTGTGAGTATCGTATAAGTGGCGATCAACGCCATTGACAGGTGTTGGCAAGCTATCCTTCACAGCTTGCGCCTTCCAAATCTGGCAATTACTTGGTAGCAAAGGACGCAGTTCGTTTATATAGACTGCATCTTCTTGGCCATGTAATTGCACTGCTGCAAGCTTTAAGCTCTGAGCATGATTGACAACGTCTGCGATTGTTGCGTTTACAAATACGCCTACATAGGCAAGCGGGGCACTTTGCATAACTTGTTTTGCACAATCTAAATCAACAAATCGAGGGGATTTAGGTGCAAAAATTAGCCCCCCATAAACGGCACCACTTTCATAAGCGGCAATGGCATCTTGGCTACGGGTTAAGCCACAAACTTTGTTTTCACCTAAAATTACGCTTCGACAAGCGCGCTCTAAATCACGCTCAGCCATCAGTGAACTACCGATTAAAAAGCCATTACACAACGGGGCCAAGCGTTTTACATCTTGGTGTGTGTAAATACCTGATTCTGAAATAACCACTTTGTTATCAGGAATAAGCTTTCTTAGTGCCTCAGTGGTAGCTAAGTTTGTGCTCAAATCACGTAAATCACGGTTATTAATACCAATAATTTGCGCATTGAGTGCCAGAGCTCGATGTACTTCAGCTTCGTTACTCACTTCGGTGAGGATTGCCATGTTTAGGCTTTTTGCAACTTTTTCAAGCGATTGATATTGCGTATCATCAAGTACTGACAACATTAATAAAATAGCATCGCCGCCATAAATACGGGCCAAATAAATTTGGTATTCATCAATAAAGAAATCTTTACAGATCAATGGTTGCTCTACTTGACTGCGCACAAATTCGAGATAATCAAAACTACCCTGAAAATATTTTTCATCGGTTAACACACTGATGCAGCTAGCGTAGTTTTTATAAACACGGGTGATCTCGGCTAAATCAAACGGCTCTCGAATAAGGCCTTTTGACGGCGAGGCCTTTTTGCATTCCAAAATAAACTGAGTGCCAGGCGCTGCAAGGGCTTTATAAAAATCACGATTTGTGGGTATTGCTTGATGCTTAAAGCTCTCAAGAGGGCGCTTGGATTTGCGTTCAATGAGCTCTATTTTTTTATCTGCAACTATTTTGTCTAATACATTAGCCATTACTTACCTCGGAGTTTGCGTATTCTTTATTACTGCTTATGACAATGGCATTTAAGGTATTCAATGCACGTCCGCTTTGTAAAACCTCTTTAACTTGCATCGCGGCACTTTTAAAATCGTCGGCTTTATTGGTTAAATAAAGCAACGCAGCAACGTTAACAATAATGGCCGCATTGTGCGCGTCGGTGCCGTTACCAGCTAAAATAGCCATGCTAGCCTTGGCGTTATATTCAGGCCCTTCACCGGCAAGTTGTTCAAGTGAATAGTTTGCAAGACCAAAATCAGCAGGGGTAAGTGTATACTGGCTGATTTTTCCGTTGTTAAGCTCTGCGACGGTCGTTTCACCGTGCAAGGCTATTTCATCGGTGCCCGAGCCATGAACGACCATTGCGCGCGGTGTACCTAACGTTTTTAAGGTGTGTGCCATCGCTAAGCATAAACTTTCATCATATACCCCCAATAATTGCACATCCGGTGCTGCTGGATTTGCCAATGGCCCTAAAATATTAAAAATAGTACGGGTTTTTAAGGTCGTTCGCACACCCATAGCATGGCGTACGCCGCTGTGATAATGCGGAGCAAACAAAAACGTAAAGCCGGTTTGCTCTAAACACTGCGCCGCGTGTGCTGGGTTCATGTCTATATTGATGCCCAATGCTTTGAGTAAATCAGCGGAGCCGGAGTTACTCGAAACACTGCGATTACCGTGTTTGACCATATTTATACCGCAAGCTGCAGCAACGATGGCGGCGGTGGTGCTAATATTAATAGTGTTTGAGCCATCGCCGCCAGTGCCACAACTATCGACAAGGTTTGTTAAGTGAGTAATAAAAGGTATCGCATTAGCACGCATCGATGCGGCTGCTCCTGCGATTTCGTCGCTTACTTCACCTTTTATTTTCAGTGCCACTAAGATGGCTGCCAGTTCGATGTCATTTACTTTGCCTTGCATAATGGCATCAAATAACTGTTGGCTTTGACTAAAGCTTAATGATGTTTGCGTTAATAACACATCAATCATTGAGCCAATGCTCGCCTTACTGGCTGATTGTTGGTTTACTGACATACTATCCTCTACTGCTGTGCACTGGCTAAAAATTGCATACTTTGTTGAAGTAGCGCGGCGCCATTGGGCGTCAAAATAGACTCAGGATGAAATTGATAGCCAAGGGCTTTATCGTCACGATGATAAATTGCCATCGGTATTGACTCATAGTGGGCTATCACTGCAACACTGTCGGGTACTTTCGTGGCCATCAGTGAATGATAACGTGCCACAGGCATACGTTCACCCATACCTGCAAATACTGGGTGCTCACCAAGCTCAATGATTGATGATTTACCATGTACGGTTTCTCCAGCATGGCCAATAATACCGCCATAACTTTGTGTTAGTGCTTGTTGGCCAAGGCAAATCCCCAACATTGGAAAACGGCCTTTGCATAGTTCAATCAATGCCATTAAGCAGCCCGCCGCAGTGGGGGTGCCTGGGCCCGGCGACAGTACTAAAATCACTGGTTTCGTTTCCGCACACATTTTGTCATAAATCACCTGCGCGTCTATGTTGTTACGATATACCACTAAATCGCTGCCTAACATAGAAAGTTCATCGACTAAGTTATAACTAAATGAATCAAAATTATCTAAAAAGTAGATTTTTAAGTCCGTTAAGTTGTTGATGTTTTGACTCATTTTAGTGTCCTTGGTACGTCGATTGAATGGCTGTAATAACCGCTTGTGCTTTAGCACGAGTCTCATTGGCTTCAGATTGAGGGTCTGAGTCAAACACAACTCCGGCACCGGCTTGTACATACGCGGTATTATTTTTAACAAAGGCCGAGCGAATAACAATGCAACTGTCCATGGCGCCGTCACCGGTTAAATAACCTACCGCACCACCGTAACTACCACGGCGCTTACCTTCAGTTTGCCTTACCAACTCTGCCGCGCTGACTTTAGGCGCACCAACTAAAGTGCCCATGTTCATACAGGCTTGGTAAGCGTGTAGGGCATCCAGCTGAGGTTTTAATGTGCCAACAACGCGTGACACTAAATGCATTACTTGCGAATAACGGTCGACCTTTAATAGCTCTTTTGCGTGGCGAGTTCCCGGGACACTGATACGAGCTACGTCATTTCGTGCTAAATCAACCAACATTAAATGCTCAGCACGCTCTTTTTGGTCGTTGCGCAGTTCCAGTTCAATACGACTGTCTAAATCTGGATTAATTTGGCCATTAGCAAACTTTCCTCGTGGGCGAGTTCCTGCAATTGGATATACTTCAACTTGTTGTGATGTAGCACAAAACTTTAAAGCTGACTCAGGAGAGGCACCAAATAACGCAAATTCACTGTCGCGCATATAAAACATGTACGGGCTTGGATTTTGTTTTTTTAGTTGGCTGTAGGCATGTAGTGGGTTGGCGCAAGCTAACGAGAAGGTACGCGATGGCACAACTTGAAAAATATCGCCATCGACAATGTGTTTTTTCAAACTATTGACCTGTTGGCAATAGAGCTCGTCACTAATATCAACACTGACGTCACTGCTGCCAGCACTTTGCTGCGCACTATAGCTATCGGCTTGGTCGCATAAGGTATTTAAACGTTCGAGCTTTTTACCCACTTCAAAACAGTTTGCATGCACATCAGGGCCATTAAAAACGTTACCAATCAGCTCAGTGGTTTTAGCTTGGTGATCAATTACCACTAAGGTTTCAGCTAAATAAAATACGTAATCAGGACAGCTATTTTCTCCATCTGGTACATCACTCAGTTGTTCAAAGTTGGCTACCATGTCGTAAGCAAACACACCGCCTAAAAATAACGAAAATGGATTGTTTGTGGTGCTGCTGATACTATTTATACAACAGCGCAAGGCACTAAAAGCATTATCGGCAATCAGCTTTGAGGCTTCATCAATATTATGATCGATACCTTGATATTCGATGCTGAGAGTTTGCTTGTTTAATTGAGTATGGCAGTTTTCTAATTTAGTTTGTAAATAAGGCAGTAATTGCTGACCATTATTAGATTGCGCCGTTACTGTGACTGTTTTACCTGTGCAGATTATTTTTAGTGCACAATCTACCAAAATTAAACTTTTGACACTGTCTTTAGAATCAATTTCTGCTGACTCTAAGAGTAATGAATTATCTTTATCAAGCAATCCATATAGTGCCAATGGGCTATGTATATATTCTCGCACTTCGGTGATGCTAGTAACTTCACCTGGCGTTGTTGTTATATGACTAAAAATCAAACCTCATTCCCTCAAAAAAATAAAACCCCGCAAGCTAAGCTATGCGGGGTTTGAATAACGATACCTATGTTTCAGATAGACCATTACCGTCCCGCTATACCAGGCGCCACCACCAATGATGTGTAAAAGTTGCTACGTTATTCATGTTTGTTACCCTAAAATTTAAATATAAAAAAACCCGCAATAAGCGGGTTTAGAATGTGTTAGACACGACAATTCGTCACCCGATAATTTACGAGTGCCACCACCAGATAGTGTTTTGGATTGAATTTATCATTGTTGTAATTCTATTTGTGTCTCAAGTGACTACAGTAAACCGTATCAACTGCGTTAGTGTCAAGTATTTATTTAAAACAATTTATTAAAAAATTTTGTTATACTTAATAACAACTTTCGCACATTTAATATGAGCAGTCTTCTGTTTTGATAAAATACGATTTACACAGTCATACCACACATTCTGACGGGCAATTAACTGTTGAGCAATTATTATTGCGTGCAGTTGAAAAAAATATAGATGTGTTTGCGATCACTGATCACGACACCACTGCTGCGGTTAAACCTGCACAAGCATATATAGAAAGCGAATCTCTACCATTAACCTTGATATCAGGGGTTGAAATTTCCACTAAGTGGGAAAGTTTTGAGATCCACATCGTGGCATTAAACGTAGATATTGGCGAGTCAACATTGACCAGCTTATTGACTATCCAACAGCAAAAACGTGCTGATAGAGCTGTCGAGATCGGTCGTCGTTTAGAGAAAAATGGCTTTGATGGCATTTATCAACAAGCGCAAGAGCTTGCCGCAGATGCACAAATTACCCGTGCACATTATGCAAGAGCACTTATTGCTCGTGGCGTTGCAACCACAATTCCTGGGGTGTTTAAAAAATACCTTGGCCGCGCTAAAACGGGTTATGTACCAAGCGATTGGTGTGATATGCAAACCGCCATTGCCGCCATTCATGCCGCAGGTGGCGTTGCTGTGATTGCCCACCCTGGGCGTTATCAAATGTCAAATAAATGGCTGCGCAAATTATTGAGTCAGTTTAAAGATGCCGGTGGCGATGCAATGGAAGTTGCACAACCACAACAAGCACCGACTGAGCGACAGTTTTTAGGCGAATTGAGCCGTGAATACGATTTACTGTGTTCGCAAGGATCTGATTTTCATTTTCCTACTAGTTGGCTAGAATTAGGAAAAAACTTATATTTGCCAAAAGATTGCCAAGGCGTTTGGCAAACTTGGGAAGGGCAAACAGGAGAACTAAATGAGTGATTTTTTTCATATTCATCCGGATAATCCACAACCACGCTTAATTAATCAAGCGGTCGACATTATCAAACAAGGTGGTGTGGTGGTATATCCAACCGATTCAGGCTATGCAATAGGCTGTAATTTAGGTAACAAACAAGCAAAAGAGCGTATTGAGCGCATCCGTGGTATTGAAAAACACCATAACTTTACCTTAGTATGTCGTGATCTATCTGAGCTTTCTACTTATGCACGAGTAGATAACCAACTATTTAGATTAATTAAAAACAATACACCCGGGCCTTATACGTTTATCTTTAAAGGCACTAAAGAAGTACCAAAACGTTTGTTAAACGACAAGAAAAAAACCATTGGTATTCGTGTAATAGAACATCCAATTACCTGCGCATTGCTAGCAGAGTTAGGTGAGCCATTGATGTCGTGTTCATTAATTTTACCCGGTGAGCAGTTTACTGAGTCTGATCCGGACGAGATACGTGATCGCATAGGTAATCAAGTTGATTTAATTATTCATGGCGGCTATTTAGCTGAGCAAGCAACCACAGTAATCGACCTGTCAGAAGATACAGTTGAGGTGCTGCGTGTAGGCTGTGGCGATACAGCTCCATTTGAATAACTACGCCGATAAACCATGAACGAACTACATACTGATGATGTAGCTCAAATACGAGAGCCGGCGCAACAAAAGTTGCCGCTGGCTTTTTTGCATGGCAAAGAAGTAATGAATACCCCGGAAGATTTGTATATTCCGCCAGACGCTCTAGAAGTAATTTTAGAAACCTTTGAAGGGCCACTTGATTTATTACTATATTTAATAAAAAAACATAAGTTAGATATTCTGGAATTGTCGATTTTTAGCATTACTGAACAATATGTCCGTTATGTTGAAATGATGACCGAGTTCCAATTGGAGCTTGCTGGTGAATATTTGGTGATGGCGGCATTACTTGCACAAATAAAATCACGACTATTACTGCCAAAACATGAAGAGCTTGAGGAAGAAGAAGATCCACGGGCTGAATTAATTCGTCGTTTACAAGAGTATGAACAATTTAAGCTAGCTGCGCAGAACCTTGATGATATTCCACGTGTTGGCCGTGATATTTTTATTGCCCACGCATTAGTGCCTGAGCAGAGCGAGCATGCTCAATTGTTACCGGATGTTGATTTAAAAGATTTACTATTTGCGCTCAGTGATGTGATGGCGCGAGCTAAAACTTTTGAGCATCATCAAATAACCGCAGAAGCTTTATCAACTCGCGAAAGAATGAGTTTAATTTTGCAAAAGTTATCGACAGCCGGCACGCAACTTCCTTTCACTGACTTATTCACTTTTGACGAAGGCCGAAGTGGTGTAGTGGTTAGCTTTATTGCTATGCTAGAGCTCATCAAAGAAAACCTTATCACTTGCTTGCAAGTCGATCCTACAACACAAATTTATATCGGTTTGATTGAAAATAATTAAACAATTATTAGGGTGATGATGTTTATCATTGATTAACTTGCTAACTTGCTAACTTTAATCTTAATTGTGCATATACGCACATAACTTGTTTGTTATTAGCTATTTTCTTCTATCTAGGTACGCGCTATTCTGATGTCATTCGATAATGGAATTAATAACACATGCTTAAAAATACAAAATCTTCGTACGGTGTGGTTGCCATTTTATTACATTGGTTAATGGCGGTAATGGTGATTGGCTTATTTGGCCTTGGCTTGTACATGGTTGAACTTACTTATTACGATAGTTGGTATAAAGGTTCTTTGGATTTACATAAAAGCGTAGGGATCACCTTAGTTGCTTTATTAATTTTTAGATTTGCTTGGCGTGCATTGGGCACGCAGCCTGAGCCAGTAGCGGGCAGCAGTAAAGCGTTAAATAATGTAGCGCATACAGTACATATATTTTTATATCTACTGCTTAGCGTCATTGTGATTTCAGGCTATTTGATTTCTACTGCGGATGGTCGTGCAATTGAGGTGTTTACCTTATTTAGTATTCCCGCAATTGATTTTTCAGTAGCTAATCAAGCAGATATTGCAGGTAAAGTTCACTACTATGTGGCATGTAGCCTCATAGGATTAGTGGTTTTACATGCTCTCGGGGCGTTAAAACATCACTTTATCGATAAAGATAAAACCTTAGTTAGAATGATAAAACCACAAAAGGATGATTAATAAATGAAAAAAATATTACTTTCAGCTGCAGTAGCAGCAACATTGTTTGGTGCTAATACTGCACACGCTGCAGATTATGTTATTGACACTCAAGGTGCCCATGCATTTGTAAATTTTAAAATTAAGCATCTAGGTTATAGCTGGTTACACGGTCGTTTTAATACTTTTGACGGCGGCTTTAGCTACGATGCAGCTAACCCAGATGCATCACAGATCATGGTTAATATTGATACTAAAAGTATCGATTCGAACCATGCTGAACGTGATAAGCATTTACGTGGTAAAGAGTTTTTAAATGTTGATAAGTTTCCAACAGCGACCTTCAAAAGTACGTCAATTAAGTTTGATGAAGAGGGTGATGAAGCTGATGTAACAGGTGAGTTTACCCTTCATGGTGTAACAAAAACGATTACCTTTGAAATCGATAAAATTGGTGAAGGTAAAGATCCATGGGGTGGTTACCGAGTTGGCTTTGAAGGTGAAACCAGTTTAAAGCTTGCTGATTTTGGTATTGATTACAACCTAGGTCCTGCATCTACACATGTTGATATTGGTTTATATATTGAAGGTGTGCGTAAGTAAAACCTAACCTGAATTCAGGTTAAATAAATATGCTAATATTGATAAACGCCTCACTCAGTTGGGGCGTTTTTGTTTGCTTGTAAACGTTGCTCTAGTAACGGTTTTAAATTATCTGGTAACCAACGTAATAACACTTCATGGTAGGCTGGTTGTTGTTTTATTTCTTTCAGTGCTGCATTAAGCACTTCAACTTGTGCGATACCTTGCTCGGTATTAGTACAGCCAATATAGCCATAACTCAGATCGGGAGCTTCAGTCAGAGGCAATTGCATTAACTGATCTTCAAACCCCATCGATTTTGCTAAATAGTAATGCTCGCTTGGGTAGCCCAATAAAATATCAATGCGCTTTTTCTTTAACATGTAAGTCAAACTGGCAAGGGTATCGCGACCAGGTCGAATAATTATGGATGCGTCGGCACTATTATTAATTACTGCATCAATAGCATTACCGTATGATCGGCTCATAGAAATCCCCAGTGCAAGTTGGTATTGATTGAGTAGGGTTTTCAATGATACAGGTGTACTTGTTTCAAGCTTGAGATGTTGCACAAGCTCTTGGTGAATAGCAATAGAAGGCGATAAGCCAACCGTCGAAGTCTGTTCACTAAAGCTGATGTGTTGTTTGCGGTGCGGGCTTTGGTATAGCGAGAGCATGCAGTAAGTATGATTTGGGTTAGACAGCTCCTGTATTGTGCGACTTGATGGAAAAATAGTACGGTTGAATGTATAGCTAGGAAGCTGTTGTTCTAATAAGGCGATAACACCTTCATCGCGGCCTGTTCCTGCGTATTGATCGTTAAAAATATAATAAGGGGCAAAGTCAGTGACTATCCAATCAATTGTTTTAGCATGCAAAGGAGTGCTAATTAACAATGATAAAAAAGCATAACGAAAGGCATAATGCATTAATTCAACCACAGATAAATTATTAATATACTAAGTGTAGCAGCTGTTGAATAGTTAGCTTAAAAAAAGCAAAACGCCAGCATTAGCTGGCGTCATTTAAATTGCGAGGAAGCAAATCATTATCGATTAATTGGCTTTTAACCATTTAACAAATTGACGTGCGTCACTTGCTTTTGTAAATAAGGTATTTTTTAAACCTTGTGTATCAGAAAAAATAACACGTTGTTTATTTACTGAAATTGATTGCACTGGATGTGCGATTTGGATCATAGATCCGTTGTAACTATAAGACATAATAAAACTCACTTTTTTCTTGTTATCTTTAATGTGCGCTAATTTCTTTATTAGCTTTCAAAGCACAATTAGATAGACCGTGTTGTGTTTAGCTTCATTACAGTGTTGACGATCTTTATGACATTTATGCGACTATTTAAAAATATGCCGTAGTCTGAATTGGGGTTCTCGCCGTACAATAACTTAGCTCTATAATATACGTTTTGCGGGGATTACTGGATCAGGGTAAAGAGGTTAACCGCGAGGCTTTTTTAGGACCAAGAGGACAATTTACCCCAGTAATTTTATTTACGCAAGCATTATTTTAACTTTATTCTAGCCATTGTATTTTAACTGCTGTATTTTAATTAGCTAATCTGAAAAAGACGTTTAGCGGTATTTTAACTGTTGTGCGGTAATTTAACTGTAAATAATAAGATTTGGCTATGGAATACATTATCGTTAGTGATATTTTTGGTAAAACCGCTCATTTGAGTCACTTTGCACGGCAATTTAACGCTAAAAGCATAATTGTCGATCCGTACGATGGGCAATTGCAGCCAGTGATTGATGAGCAATTACAGTATGATTTATTTATCACTGAGTGTGGTCACGATAACTATTTCAACAAGCTTAATACCATTCTTAGTAGAGTAACTAAACCAACTACGGTAATCGGTTTTAGTGCTGGTGGAGCCGCTGCGTGGCGAAGCCAAGCAACTGTGAAAAATTCACAGATAAAAAGATTAGTGGCATTTTATCCAAATCAAGTTCGTCATTATTTAGATTTGTCTGCCAGCGTGGCCTGCGAGTTTATTTTTGCGAAGCAAGAAGTGCACTTTGATATTCTTCCTGTGCTCGCTTGTTTAGAGCAGCAAATCAAAGTGCAATGCCAGCGTGCAGACTACGGTCATGGGTTTATGAATCCCTTGTCAAAAGGCTTCGATAGCTTTGGTTATCAACAATATAGCCAGTACTTGCTCACTGAAAATAATTAACTGAAATTACTACCTTGTAAAAAATCTTGGCTATACTTATTTTTTTATCCAATAAAATAATTATAAATCATGACCGTACAACTACCTCCTTATAGTCACTTTTTATCAAACCCTGTTGCAAAGCCACCATGTCGAATGACTAATGCAAATATGTATGGTTTTTTTGCAAAAATAGATCAGGATAAAGTTCAACAGTATATCGATACAACGCTTAATATTGTTGCAACGGATGAGTTATATTTTAAAGGCATAGGCGAATATGCATTATTAACCTTTACCGACATAGAAAAAATTGCCTCATTAACGCCGCCTTTTAGTGAGCACGGTTGGATGCAAGAGACTGATATTATTATTTGGTTACCAGTTGCAAAGGTTGAAAAGCAAGGCAATGATGAAGATATTACTCATCTTTATTGGTATCCGGCGTTTATTTGCGTAAATAATGTTTATGCATTAATAAACGGCAGAGAAACATGGGGTTACAATAAATATTTATGTGATTACCAGATGCCCAGTTCGGTAAGTGATATAACCGACTTTTCAGTTTCACTGGATTGTTTTAAGCATTTTTCGCCAACGTCAAAATTACAATCACAGCATTTATTTTCAGTCACCAAAAACGTCAAGACGCAAAGCGATGGCTTATTATCTGTATTAGAGGACTTTGGCGAGCATGTCGCCAATTTGTTTGATGGGGATCATCTTGGTATTGATTTTTCGCTATTAAAGCAGCTGTTACAGGGTTTTGTGAATCCACAGATGGATCAAATACTATTTAAGCAATTTCCTGACGGGCAAGGCGATAAGGCTGTTTTTCAAGCAGTTATGCACTCTCCTTCAGAAATAAAGAAAATCCATCAATTTAAGCTACTCAGTGGTGCTTATCAGCTACATTTACAGCAACTAGATAGTTTTCCTTTAGCGCAAATGTTTGGTTTACAGCTAGGAGCGCAAGCTGTGTATTTGCCGTTTTATATCAAGATGGATTTTGACCAACTTCAAGCTACACAAATACTCCCTAAGTAAGGATCCATTATGGAGCAAGAAAAAATAGTTATTATAGGCGGTGGTGTTGCCGCAATGACGGCTGCTTTATACCTGACTGAACAACCTAATTGGCAGCAAAAAAGACATATTACAGTGTACCAACAAGGTTGGCGTTTAGGAGGAAAAGGAGCCAGTGGCCGTAATGCTGTTATGGGGCAGCGCATAGAAGAGCATGGTTTACATGTCTGGTTTGGTGCCTATGTTAATAGTTTTAAAACCATTGAAACTGTATACGACAAGCTACAGCGTCCGCCAACGAGTGCACTGAGTACCTGGCAACAAGCACTTAAACCGCATAGTTTTATTGCCCTTGAGGAGCACATTGATGAACAGTGGCAAACGTGGCCTATAGACTTTCCTGTTTTACCTGGCAATCCTGCGAATGGGAGTTTAGATATTACCGTGTGGGACTTTGTAAAAATGACCCTTGCATGGCTAAAAAAATGGATACCACAATTTGAACTGGCCGCCAGAGTCCAAGCTAAGAGCACACAATTAACGACAAAAAAACCACGAGATAGATACCTACTACGCCATTTTCATCAACAAATTCAGACCTTGGTTTCTGATGGCAGTGATGCATGGCAAACCTTTACCAACGATATACAAAATCTCAATCAAGAAATCACTTCAACACCTAGCTTACTTGTCGATAAATTAAATAGCTTTGTGCAAAGTAACAACACACTGCAGCCACAAATTTCTGAGAAGAAAGATAGTTTAGTGATTTGGTATATTGTCAGAAAACTAAAACGCTGGATTAACCAAGAGTTAACCGAGTTACTGGATGACAATGCAGAGTTGAGGCGTATTTATATTTGTGCCGATTTAGCGATAGCGATGCTGGTTGGATTGATTAAAGATAAAGTTTATCGCGATGGTTTTGGGGTCATTAACAAGTATGATTTTCGTCAATGGTTATTAAAAAATGGTGCGAATAAACAATACAGTGTCGATTCTGCGCCCGTGCGTGGTTTTTATGATTTAGTGTTTGCCTACCCACAAGGTGATTTTAAAAAACCAAATGTAGAAGCTGGAGTTGCTGCACTTGCCATGCTTAGAATCGCATTGTGTTATCGCGGTGGGGTAATGTGGAAAATGCAGGCGGGAATGGGCGATGTTATTTTTGCGCCATTGTATGAACTATTAAAACAAAGAGGCGTTAACTTTGAATTCTTCCATCAACTACAGCAACTTACACCTGGGATTGATGAAAGTGGCCAAAACTGTGTTGCTTCTGTGTTATTACAACAGCAAGTGAGTTTAAATAACTCATCAGAGTATCAGCCATTAATTGATGTGAAAAACTTAGCTTGCTGGCCAAGTGAGCCTCTTTATCAGCAGATAAACCACGAGCAGGCCCTGTTACTAAAGCAGAATAATATTAATTTAGAATCATTTTGGAGTGATTGGCCCAGCTGTTACCAAGCACATTTTGGCGCACAACTACCAACTAAAACACTGCAGTTTAAAGATGATTTTGACCGGCTGATCCTTGGGGTCTCAGTTGCTTCATTAGAGCATGTTTGCCCACAATTATTAGCAATAGACGACAACTTTGCTGCTCAGGCTAAAAATGTTCTTTCGGTAGCTACACAAGCCAGTCAGATTTGGTTAAATAAAACAGATCAACAGTTAGGTTGGCAGTATATGCCGCCAAGTGAAGAAGGGCCTATTTTGAGTGGTTTTAGCGAACCGTTTGATACTTGGGCTGCAATGCAAAACTTAATTGATAAAGAGCAGTGGCCTGCAAGCAATAGTCCGCAGAATATTGCCTATTTTTGTAGTGCATTTCCTTGTCAAGAGTATCCACCACAGAGTGATCATGGTTTCCCTGCACGGGCAAAAGCACAAGTAAAAACTAACTTAACACAACTATTAACAACTAATATGCAGCCATTATGGCCGTTAGCTTATAACGATAATGACTTTGATTGGTCCATTTTATATACACAGCATGACGTGCCAGAATCAGCGCGCTTAGATCAACAGTACTGGCGAGTGAATGTTGATCCAAGTGAGCGTTATGTGCTGTCGGTTTCAGGTTCCAGTCAATATCGTTTAGCAACTGATGGCACGCAATTTAGTAATTTATTTATTACCGGCGATTGGATCAAAACAGGTGTTAATGCAGGTTGTGTTGAAGCTGCGGTTATGGCTGGAATGCAAACAGCACGAGCACTGTGTGGGTATCCGCAGCAGATCAGTGGTGAAAATGCCTTTGAAGCGCAGTAAAACTAGCTAATTAATGGATAACTTGGCGACTTTAATCAATAAATTAGTCTATAATCGTAAATAATTACAATATCTTTACATTGTCGGTATTAAGGTTCACCATCTAATGAAAAGCCAACGTTATCCTTTTTCAAATCATATATTGCTGCTGTGCTCGTCGAGCCTCGTTTTTGCTGTGGCTGCACAGGCAAAAAATGACGATTCGAGTGGCTCTAGCCAAAGCCTCGAAGTCATTGAGGTGTTCGCCCAAAAACGCGCGCAGGCAATTGAAGATGTTAGTATTGCCATTAGTCAGGTCAAAGGTGATAGCCTTAAAAATCAACATTATAAAGATTCAACAGAGTTATCGGTATTCGCGCCTAATTTAAAAATCAGCCAAAATGCGGCTGAAGGTACGCCACCGGCGGTAAATATCCGGGGGGTTGGTTTAGTTGACTACAATACGGCGAACACCTCGCCTGTGGCTATTTATGTAGACGACATTGCCGTAGGATCTGCAAGTAATCAGATCGTTAACTTCTTTGATATTGAGCAAGTGGATATTTTGCGTGGTCCGCAGGGGACTTTATTTGGCCGCAATTCAACTGGCGGAGCAATTTTAATTCGCACTAAACGCCCTGAATTTAACGAGTCGGGGTATTTAACAGCGGGTATAGCAAATAATAACGCGTTTAGTATTGATGCTATGTATAACAATCAATTAAGTGATAACAGCGCGTTTCGTGTCGCTTTAAATCATCAAGACTATGACTATTCAACCACCAATACTTTTGCACAATCACCTACCGCTGGAATGCAACAAACCAATGCACGGCTATCACTATTAAGTGAGTTTGATACTGTACAGGTATTGTTACAAGCGCACCTCGAAGATTGGCAGGGTATTGTGCAGCCTGTCGGTAATATCGGTGTAGTGGCGGATCCATTAACAGGTCAGTTATGTAGTCCTAGCGAAGCTGGTTCGACAAATTGCTATGATAACTTTGGCTTCAATGATGCCAGTGATGACTTTTACACGGTTAAAGTTAATAACGATTCTCCGCATAAAACGGATGGTAAAGGGTTTAGTGCACATATTAATTGGCAATTAAATGAGTTTAACGAAATTATTTCGATTAGTAGTTATAACCAATTAGAGCGCGATCATGCATTTAATTGTGATGGCTCACCAGCGCGATTATGCGAAGGAAATCTAGGTTTAGATACTCACTTATTTAGCCAAGAGTTACGCTTGCAAACGCAATGGAACAAACATACTTTAACCAGTGGTTTATATTACGCAGATGAATCAATCAAACAAGATAATATTAACGATATTTTAAGAGATTATCGCGGTATATTAGCCACCGACTTAACCGCAACCTTCTTCTATGATAACCAAATTGACACGCAAAATATTGCCGCTTTCAGCCAGTTAGACTATCAACTTAATTCAGATTGGTTGCTAAGTGTTGGACTACGTTATTCCTATGAGTCACTTGATTATGACTCAGTGGCACAATTAAATATGGTAGTTGATCCGAGTGATTTAGCAGGGGTTTTAGTGCCATTTTATCATGTGCAAGGCGAGCAATCTGATAATGGTTTTTCTGGCCAGTTTGCTGTGAACTACCTTATTAACGATACAACCCATGGCTATTACCGTTTTGCAAATGGGATTAAAAGTGGTGGTTATAATGGCGGGTTTTTATCTTCCCCAGAGCAAGCCGAATTAGCTGACTATGGCAAAGAGCGTCTCAATGCGCATGAAATTGGTACTAAATCATGGTGGCCTGAGCAAGGTGTGCGGTTTAATTGGGCTGCTTTTTATTATGATTATAATGATCAGCAAGTGTTTATGAACCAACCATCAGACTCACCACAAAAGCCACCCGTGCAATTATTAGAGAACGTTGGTGATTCAGTGATCTATGGCCTTGAAGCTGAACTCGATTATCAAGCGACTAAAGCACTTTCAATGCGTTTTGCGATGGGTTACATTCCCCATGCGGAATTTGAAGAATTTGTTGATCCTTTGGGTAACAGTTTGACTCATAATCGGCTGCCATTTACATCAAAGTGGAATGTTAGTGCAGGCGTAGAATATCGTTTAGAGCTTGCTGGTAATCCCTTAACAACACAATTACTAGTGGATTATCAATCAGACTATTATTTTGATCAAAACCAAAATCCGTATGCTATGCAAGATGGTTACAGTTTAGTCAATGGTAATATTCGTTATCAATTAGATAACCTAGGTTTTGTACTGTGGGGGAAAAATTTATTTGCCAGTGAGTACAGTAATTTGAAGTTTGATTTGAGCTCTTTCCTTGGCATGTTGGAAGATTTTAAAGGGGAAGGTCGCCGCTATGGTTTGGATATCAGTTATCAGTTCTAATCTTTTTGTCATTAAACTGAGGCGTATTGTATGCTGTTAAAAGCAATACAAGGTTTTTGCTATGTAGTCTTTTTAGGCTTGCTAACAATATATGTCTGCGAAGTGCGAGCAACACAGTCAGCGGGTGTGTTTGTTTATACAGAGCAACAACAAGATATAAATTTGTTTCAAGTTGGTACCTTATTAGCGGCAAGTTATGAAGGGTTTCCTGATAACAGCACTCAGATTGCGACGTGGCTTGACAATAAAAAACCACAAACAAGTACCACATATTATGGCGGAAGTTATTGGTTAGTTGTCGAACTTGAAAATCAGACTCAGCTAGCTGAATTAGTGTTGTTCCCTTACAACACCTTAGTATCGCGTATTGAAACACGTGTATATGATATGGCCGATCCCACATCTGAGGCCGCGCGTTACATAACAGGGGGGATTGAAAAAAACGAATTTGCTTTTCATTACGGCAATAAAATAGCACTTACACCAGGCAAGCGTTACTTTTTGATCACCAAGTATGAAAGTGACTACTTTTACACTCCTCCTAAACTGGTATTAAAACCCTATGCAGACTTCTTTACCCAGATCACCATCGAAAATATGGTGATGATGTTGTGCTTTGGGGTAGGCATTGCGCTGGGTTTGTATAACTTATTAATATATTTTGGCGCACGGGATGTAACTCACCTTTATTACGCCTTATTTACAGCATGCTGGGTATTTGCCTGGAGCCAGTTTTTCCATATTCCAGATCAACTATTTGGTTTTTATAATGCCCATTTTCATTGGCTAGGGTTTGTTTTAATACCATTAACTAACATTTTATTTTTCAATAATTTGCTTAAGCTAAAAGACAGTTTTCCACAATTAGCCAAAGCATCAATTATATTAGCTGTGGTGGCAACCGCAGGTTTGCCTTTCGCTGCTATGTGGCCAGGTTTTGGGTTTATTTGGGCAACCATAGTAACGGGGTGCACCTTATGCTTAGGCATGTACATAGGGGTTCGCAGTTGGATGAGTGGTTTTAAACCCGCGCGATACTTTGTCTTTGCTTACCTAGCGATGGCAATTCCTAATATGGTGGGAAATTTAACTAATTTAGGTGTACTGACGCCGATTGCAATCGATCTGTACTTATTAGGTTTGATTGGCACCGCCTTAGATGCGATGTTACTCGCGTTTGCAGTGGCAAATAAATTTAGTATCTTACATGATGAGAATGTTGAGCTTACTAAAAACCTCGAGCAAAAAGTGCAATTGCGTACGCAGGAGTTACAACAATTGGCGTCAGAACTCACTGATGCCAGTGAAGCTAAGAGCCGTTTTTTAGCAAATATGAGTCATGAAATACGTACGCCAATGACCTCTATTATAGGCTACGCAGATGGTATTATTTTAGGCGATATTAAGCCTCACGAACGAAATCATGGTATTCGGGTTATTTTACAAAACAGCCGCCATGTTTTAGGACTCATAAACGACATACTTGATATGTCAAAAATAGAGGCCAATCGCCTTGAAATTGATTTAGTCGAGACTGACTTATTTGCAACCATTGCGCATATAGAATCGCTATTAGGCAAACAAATTCGTGATAAAGGTCTTAAATTTAAAGTTGATTACCAATTCCCACTGCCTGATTGGATTATTTCTGATCCAACCCGATTACGACAAATATTGTTAAACTTAACAGCTAATGCATTAAAATTTACCACGGTAGGGCATATTCAATTAGTGGTGAGTTGCACTAAAGAGCAGCTTGTCATTAAAGTTAAAGACACCGGCATCGGGATGACAGAGGCTGAGCAACAAGACTTGTTCACGCCGTTTTATCAGGCTGACTCATCGATCTCACGTAAATATGGCGGTACAGGACTCGGTTTAAATATTTCAAAAAGTTTAGCCGAAAAGTTAGATGGTAATATCACCGTTCATTCCCATGTTGGCAGTGGCAGTGAGTTTAGCCTCAATATCGCGCTATATATGCCTGAACGAGTACGTTGGATCAATAGTTTTGATGAGATCTCTATAAGCAAAGAAAAAGAGCTGCCAAGTCAAGATCAGCGAAATCTCGTGGGTGAAGTGCTGGTAGCGGAAGATCATCCTGAAAACCGTGAATTGATCAAACGTATTTTAGAGCGAATGGGGTTAACGGTTACTGCGGTAGAAAATGGCAAAGATGCAGTGCAAGCGACCCTAGATCATCAATTTGATTTGATTTTATTAGATATTCAAATGCCAGTAATGGATGGCGAACAAGCGATTCATATTATGCAGGCAACAGGATTAACGACCCCCATTGTTGCCCTTACAGCAAATACTATGAAGCATGAAGTTGATCGCTATCTAAAACAAGGGTTTATTGATCATATAGGCAAACCAATTGACCGCAGTGAATTTAGTCATAAAATTGCTAGTTATTTAGATATCGAAATGCTTGAAGATGTAAAATTGCCAGAGCATGAATTTGAGGTGCTTAAACAGGTGTACATAAAAGGGCTTAAAAAGCAGCGAGAAACAATAACCAAGCAATATACAGATGGCGATATGACAGGGTTTGCACAAAGTGTTCATATGCTAAAAGGAACTGCTGGAATGTTTGAGTGCGAAACATTGTACCAACATGCAATCAAGTTAGACAAAGCCCTTAAAGCCGATAGCGTGATGTTAGATAGCCATTTAGTTTATCAAGTGTTTGATGAAATTGATGATATTTTATGTCACTCACCTCAGTAAAATAAGCTGCTCACGGGTAATGTCCGGAAAATCAGTACGCTGTGTATAACGGGCATATAAGGTTGAAAAAATGGCGCTGCGTGAAAGCTGATCAAATGTTGTGATCAGTTTTTTTGCTGTTGTTTTTGAGCTATAACAACACTCGTTATAGCGTTTTATTAATTGTGTCAAGCTTTGTCCTTGTTGCTGTAAAGCCAGCTCTGCTTCAATAAAAAATGCGCTACCACTCCAATAAACTCTTTGTTGTGCACCTTGTTGCCACATATCGTCGGCAAGTTCACTTAATGGCTGTTGCTTTGTTCGCGTTTGCTGACGTCCGCGTTCAAGCCCTGCAGATAGTCGATGTATAAATTGCTTCCTAGTGATCACTTTACTATCACGCATTATTATATTTTGCATATAGGTTGCAAATCCTTCACTTAACCAGAAGCCCGAATAGGGTAGTAACGGTAAGTAAAGGTGTGCCATTTCATGGTAGAGGGTCCAGTCATCACGTAATTGTGTAAAACTGGCAAAGCGATCAAAATGTAACTCTATGCCATCTGGATCACCACGGCGCACACTTCCCCAAGGCACGGGTTCAAATGCAATATACCGAGGGTGTAAATAAATGGGTAAATTAGAGTATGGCAGTGGGCCTAAAGTTGCCTGAGTTTGCTCAAGACTAAAATTCAGCCATTGCAGTATTATCTGCTGCTTGCTTTTTGACAGCTCGGTTAATCCTTGAGGATCAAGCTGGGCTGCGAAAACAGATGTACTCGCTAAACAAGTAACGAATAAAATTCGATTAAACAGTTTCATATCTGGTACTTAATGGTTTTTAATTGCTCACAGAAGACCGAGTAAAGCATAAAATCCGTTCACTATTTTATTGTTGAATGATAAGTATAGATGCTAAAACCACGACACTCACTGCCAACCATGGTTTAATGTTTATATGATATTTTATAATAAAAATATGGCAGGTTATGGGTTATCAACACATTGAAATCCCACCTCAGGGTGAACAAATTAGCATTGATAATAAAGGCGTGTGGCATATTCCGGCGCAGCCGATCATTGCTTACATTGATGGTGATGGAGTAGGGCAGGATATCTCCCCTTGTATGCGTGACATTGTGAACCATGCTGTGCAGTTATGTTATCAAGGAGTGCGAAAAATTCACTGGATGGAAGTCTTTAACGGTGAAAAAGCTGCGCAGCTATATGATGGGGATTGGTTTCCGCAAGAGACGATTCATGCGGTTCGGCAATTTAAAATAGCGATTAAAGGGCCTTTAACCACGCCGATTGGCGGAGGTTTTCGTTCACTCAATGTTGCTCTTCGTCATGAAATGGATTTGTTTGTAAATATGCGGCCGATTAAAGGCTATTGCGCATTACCGTCACCGTTAAAAAAGCCTGAAAATACCAATATTGTTGTGATCCGCGATAGCTCTGAAGATGTGTACTCTGGAATTGAATGGCAAGCTGGCAGTGTCGAAGCCGAAAAAATGCTGGATTTTTTATGCCAAGAAATGGGCGTAACCCGTCTGCGCTTTGATCAACAATGTGGTATTGGCATTAAAAATATTTCTAAAGAAGGGTCAGAGCGGCTAGTGCGCTATGCAATAGCGTATGCGCTTGAACAAAATAGTGACTCGGTAACGGTAGTGCATAAAGGCAATGTACTTAAATTTACTGATGGTGCGTTTAAGCGTTGGGGGTTTGCCGTGGCGCAAACTGAGTTCTCAGCAATACCACACAGTAATGGCCGTTGGCTAGAAATACCGCGTGAGGGCTTGGCACCGTTAGTTATTAAAGAAGTGATTGCAGATAACATGCTCCAGCAAGCGTTAATGAATCCTGAGCAATTTGATGTAGTGGTAACAACCAACCAAAATGGCGATTATCTAGCAGATATGTTGACTGCACAAGTGGGTGGTATTGGTATTATGCCCGCAGCAAATTTAAATAATGAAGTGGCTTTTTTTGAACCAACTCATGGTACGTTTGAGCGTATTGCTGGACAAAATAGTGCAAATCCTACCAGTAGTATTTTAAGTGCGGTGATGATGCTACGGTTTATGAATTGGCACGAAGCGGCCAACAGTATAGAGCTGGCTTTGCAACAGACATTTATAGCCGGTGAAGTGACCTTTGATTTACAGGCAGAGCAGCAAAACTCGACCATCCTCAGTTGCAGTGATTTTACACAAAGGATAATCGAGCGTTTAAAAGTTTCATGAACTACGCTGCATTGGCGTTGTAGAGCTTTGCACGATACATGCAAGGGCGATTAGTCAGTGTTGCAGCACGTTGATAAATTGCTTTTGCATTGTGTTCATCGCTTGGTGTACCGCTTAATGTATCCATTAAAGCAACAACAATAATAGCTGGCACCTGACAGCAATATTCATCTAATACCGCAGTTGTTGTTTGTGCATCAACATGACAATGCGGGTGATTATGCTCAACTTGATACGCATGCAATAACGTTTGTACATCTAAACTGTCATTGTCAAAATGTTTGTTTTTACGACATTGACAGCCAAATTCATCAACCAGAGTCGCCAATGCTTGGTAAACATCATTACACTCAAGGGTGGTTTGCTTACAAAGTTGTTGTTCGATGAACGCATGTAAATGGCCGTCGATAAATAATCCGTCTTGTTGGGTGAAGCTTGCTGTAGTTTGCATCATAATGTTGTCTCTCAGTGTTAGTGGTTAACTCATTTGGTATGACTTCACTGTAGCCCTAAGCACACTATTTATGAAATTGTTGTTTTCAATAACTGATATTGATTTAATCAATAATAACAAGATATCTCCATTTTAATTAGAGCTTTCTAGCGATCAGCAATCGTATTAGCGAACGCTTGCAGCTCGCGGCGTAACCATTGGTGTGGGCTGGCATGATGCAGTAATGGGCTCCAAAGCATTTTTACTTCGATTGGGACAATTTGAAACGGCACAGGACTAATCACTAACTCGGTATGTTTAGTTAGCAGCATTGCTTGTCGTCTTGGTAGTGTGGCGATCAGTTGTGGCGATTGGCATAGCAAACTTGCCACCATGTAATGACGAGTAAACACCCGAATATGACGGGTTTGTTCAAGCTGCCAAAGAGCTTCGTCTACCCATCCCAGCTTTTGGCTACCTGATTTATTCGTGACGGCAGCTTCAGCCCCCCAGCCTGCACGATTTACCCAAATATGCTCTGACGCTAAGTATTGCTCTAGATCAGGCTGTTTTAAGTATGGGTTAGCTGGATGCATTAAACAGCAATAGTTATCGCGCCAGACACTGGCCTGATGAAAAGACCGTGGTAGGCCGTTGAAGCGATTGATGGCTAAGTCAATGCTGCCCTTTTCCATATCTTGCAGGCTAACATCGCTGGGGCTAAGCACATCAAAATTAAGTCCTGGATGTTTATTGAGTTGCTGGGTAATAAAAGGGGCGACTAGCGTTGATTCTAAATAATCATTCGCCATAATTCTAAAGGTGAGTTCGCCAGTGGTTGGATCAAACATATCACTGGGTTGAGTTATTGCCTCAGCCATTTTTAACAGCGCTTCTATTTCAGGTTTTAAACTCAGCGCTTTTGCAGTAGGAGTCATAGAGCCTGCGGCACGAACTAGGAGCGGATCGTCAAATAAATCACGTAAACGTTTTAGTGCATTACTCATTGCTGGTTGGGTTAATGCTAATTTATTTGCCGCTTTCGAGACATTTCGCTCATCTATCAGTACATTTAAGTACACAAGCAAGTTGAGATCGACATTTCTTATATTCATTTGATCAATCTTATTCATTCGCTGTATTAATTATCTAAATTAAAGCGTGCTTGCTAAGGTGTGTAAACCACTAAATAGACATAGTCATCATAAGTGATAGAAATATGCTAGAGCTAAAAACAGCAAATACGTTATCGACTCAAACTAACAACGCAATTGAGCAAGTCATTGCGACCAAATTAGCGCGTGCCGTATTCGCAGGCTTTGAAGCGATGTTTGCTGAGTTTTTAAATATTACCTTAGGTGCACAAAGTCGTTTTGAGCAACGGCAATGGCAAAGTGTACAATCGGCAATGCGTGAGCGTTTACAAGTATATGAAAGGCAAGTTAAAAATGTTAGTGAAGCGGTGCGAGTCATTGCATTTAAAGAGCTCAACGATCCGCGACTGTGGCAGCAGGCAAAGCATATTTATGGCCAAATGGTGCAAGATCATGAAAACCAACCGATTGCGCATACATTTTTTAATTCAACTTTTGGCTCGATTTGGGATGATAAAAAAATTCGCACCGTGCATTTATTTGTTTTAAAAGCCAAATACCGCGCTAAATCTCGGCCATTTGATAATTTAGTAAGTCGTATTTCATTGCAAAATGGCTTTAGCCAGGCGGTGGAGCAACTTATTTATCGACAATCTTTTCGGGTTGGATTTACAGATTTAGCTCATGATGTTGATATTTTGCAGCGTACTTTGGCGTTAGGTGCGCAGCAGCAATGTCGTCAAGTGTATGAGCTGATGAATTTAAACGATGGCTATATTGAATACGCTAATTCACTGTTTTTTAGAAATAAAGCCTGCTACTTAATAGGTCGTTGTATTGCTAAAAATGGCGATAACATGCCCTTTGCTGTCGCTATTTTACATACCCAAAGCGGTTTAAAGCTTGATGCGGTGATGATGGGCGCAGATCAACTGAGTTTATTATTCGGCTTTGCTCGCACCTACTTTATGGTTGATACCGACCAACCCGCGCGCTATGTAGATTACTTATCAGTGCTAATGCCACATAAGCAACGATTTGAATTATTCAATGCCATTGGCTTTATTAAACATGCCAAAACAGAGTTTTATCGCTATAAGGTCGACACCACCAACAATAGTCCCATAGATGATAAGTACATTATTGCCCCCGGCACGCCAGGCATGGTAATGCTAGTATTTACCACTGCTGGCTCAGATTATGTTTATAAGGTAATAAAAGATAAATTTAGCGCGCCTAAAACATCAACCAAAGCACAGGTGATGGCAAAATACGACTTTGTAAAACAAGCGGATAGAGTCGGCCGTTTAGTCGACACCCATGAATTTCGTTATTTAGCATTTGATTTAAATCGTTTTAGCGATGAATTGCTTACCCATATGCGAGCGAGTATCGGCTCAAGCATGGCTATTGCAAATAAAGCCTTAGTGCTTAAGCATGTATACGTTGAGCGCAAAATGACACCACTTAATTTATACATCAATCAATGTGACGATAAACAACTGAATAATGTAATGCTTGATTACGGCAAGGCGATTAAAGAGTTAGCCGGGGCTAATATTTTCCCCGGTGATATGTTGATGAAAAACTTTGGTGTGACCCGTTGGGGGCGCGTGGTATTTTATGATTATGATGAAATTTGCCCATTAACTGATTGTAACTTTAGAGACTTACCGAGCAGTGAAAATAGTTTTGATGAACTAAGCAGCGAAAGCTATTTTGATGTTGCCGAAAATGATGTATTCCCGAGTCAGTTTAAAGTGTTTTTTAGTGCTGATCAGCAAGCATTTAGTCATTTTTGCCAGCAACATCAAGACTTATTTAGTCCTGATTTTTGGCTGCAGTGCCAAGCTGATATCAATGCTGGGCAATTGGCTGATGTGTATCCATACAAACAAAGTTGGCGATTTCAGCCGGGGGTTATTACCCATAAGTCTGATTAATTTTGGGTGTGTAAAAAGGTAAGCTTACATAAAATAAAAACCAAGGAAAACCATGAAATCTTTATTATTAGCAAGTTTATTTATCACCTCACCGCTGGTTATAGCTAACCCGCTATTAGGCAGTTGGGAGTTTGTGGAAGGGAAATATGCAGTTGAACAAGGTTATGTGACTGCCAAAGCACCAGAGCTGACCTCAGTTAAACTAATAACCGCCACTCATTTTAATTACATCACCCAAAAAAATGGCCAGTTTCATTATGCAGGTGGCGGGCAGTACACCTTAAAAAACCAACAATTTGTAGAGACTTTTGCTTACGGTAATATTGAATCGTTGCTTGGCAAAACCATGGCTTTTGATTACAAAATTGAAGGAGATTTGTGGCATCATTCTTTGACAGAAAATGGTAAGTTAGTCGAGGCCGAAGTGTGGCGCAAAATCGATTAACTCATCAATTCAGGAGCTGCAATGCAATTTATTTCTTATCAAGATCAGCATTTAACATTAAGCGACACCGCTAAACCGCAATTAAAAACTAATGAAGTGTTAATTAAAGTTGCTGCTATCGGCGTGAACCGCGCTGATTGTATGCAACGTCAAGGTAAGTATCCAGCGCCACAGGGCGACAGCCCCATTTTAGGGCTTGAATGCGCAGGCACAGTGATTGAGCTTGGCACCGAGGTTGATCAAAGTTGGCTTAATAAAGCGGTATTTACTTTGTGTGCAGGCGGTGCATATAGCGAATATGTGGCGGTCGATGCAGCACAATTAATGGCTTTACCAAGTGATTTAACTATGGCGCAAGGTGCAGCGATCAGCGAAGTATATTTAACCGCGTTTGGTGCGTTATTTCAACTTGGTAAGTTACAAGCAGGCCAAACAGCACTGATCCATGCTGGCGCAAGTGGCGTAGGTGGGGCTGCTATTCAAATGGCTAAACGTATTGGGGTAACGGTTGTTATTACCGCAGGTAGCGATGAAAAGTGCGAACACGCCAAAGCACTTGGTGCTGATCATGTAATCAACTACAAAACCGACGATTTTGTTGCTTACATGCAAAACCATGGTTTAACGGCGAACGTGATTGTTGATCCGGTATCTGGGCGCTATTTAAGTAAAAATGCAGCAATCGCCGCCATGGATTGCCAAATAATTATGCTGGCATTTTTAGATGGTCGCTTCGCAGAAGTAGATTTTGCACTCTTGTTACAAAAGCGTATTTCGTTTCATGGCTCAACACTGCGCAATCGCAGTCAAGCGTTTAAACGCCAACTACGCGATGAGTTTGTAGCAAAATTTTATGACGATATAGCAAATCAACAGTTTGATTTTAATATTTATAAAACGTTGCCTTGGCAAGACGCTGGTGAGGCACACGCCATTCTTGAACGAAACGAAAATGCCGGAAAAGTTGTATTATTAGTTCAGTAGTTTAAAAACCAATATTTGCCCATATAACTATGGGCAACTATAAAGCGATTTAAGGCAAAAACATGAACCCAATTATAGCAACATTAAAAGAGCACAATGTTAGCGATGAAAAAGTACACGAACTTTTTCAAGCATTTACTCAAAACCCAATGATGGCAATGGCACTTGTGCAGCAACTCGGTATTCCACCAGAGAAGTTACAAGCACTAATGGGTTTGGTAATGACCCAGCCTCATTTAATCAAAGAAGCCGCTGATTCACTTGGTATTGGTGAAGGTGAGCTTGAAAAAGCTAAGCAGCAGTTTAAAAACCAATAACGAGTTATCAATGAGAGTACATTTAGTTACTCTCATTTGTTAAACATGCAATTATTAAGCAATGTCTATCGTGTAAGCGGCCAATAAGTTTTGCATTTTTTGTTGTTCATGTGCGGCAAACTCGATGCCCACACTTAAACGATCTCCCTGCATTTGATTGTTGCGCACATGCGCACTGATCACCACGGCACTGTTGTCGATAGGCGATAGAACATGCACAAACACGGGGCGTTTCTTAAGCGCTAAAAACCCTGAATTAACATGCACAGTAAAGCGACAACCAGTCGGTGAAATATCGATGATCAAACCTTGCAATAGATTTTCACTGCCATAACTATGCGATTTATTAATGCTAATCTTTGCTGGTATATGGGTTTGTAAACGGCTGACTTCACGCAGTTGCCGACTCTCAATATTCTTAGGGTAAGCAAGGTAAAGTAACTTTTCTGGTCGAAAAGAAATAGCTAATATAGTGGTCGAAAAAGCGACGCACTCCCCACGTTCACCTTCGACTATATAGCGTACAATTGCGCCATTGCCTTCTTTTAACACATCAGCATATTGGCTTTTTTTTGCTTGGACAGGGTACTTTAAAATTAAATACTTACCAGCTTCATAGCCAACTAAAGAGAGTTTAAATCTGACACTTAATGGGTTGGTGAACTGAATGTCGATTAATTTACCAGGCAGTAAGTCTAAGCAAAACTTAGCTTTGCTAGCTTGCGCTGGTCTGTCTTGTGTAATTTCCATATATACGTAGTTATTATTATTTGTTTCCAAATAGTATCCATCAAAAGAACTAAAAAATCACTACGAAAAACGACTGGTATTAGTTTATTAGCCTTAATTAATAGAAGTAATACACGCCTTGTTACAAAGTTGATTGAACTGATAAATATCTGCTTTGTCTATTAAATAACATACTAACTTATGGAACAAAACTGTGAAATACCTTTATAAAATATGGAAAAATAATCGCTCGTTAATCGTATTTATCTCGCTGATGTGTGTTTTTAGAAGTGCAGTGGCTGACTGGTACGAAGTACCCACAGGTTCAATGCAGCCAACCATTGTTGAGGGCGACCGTATATTGACAGATAAAATGGCGTATGACCTACGAGTGCCTTTTACTAAAATTTCGCTGGTTAAACTAGCCGAGCCAGAGGCCGGCGATATTATTGTATTTGATTCTGTTGCGGCACAAAATCGCCTAATAAAAAGAGTAATAGGTGTACCGGGCGACACTGTTGCTTTAGTTAATAATCAACTTGTTATTAACGGTGAAAAGCTTGATTACGAAACTGTAGCTGAAACCGCCATAAACCGAGTGGAAATAGAGAATTTGCATGGCATAAAACATACCGTAAAACTCGCTAAGCAGCGCTCTTATATGCAAAATTTTGATCCACTTATCATCCCTACAGATATGTATTTAGCAATGGGGGATAACCGTGATAACAGTGCTGATTCACGAGTAATAGGCTTAGTACCAAGAGCTGAATTGCTCGGAAGGGCAAAGCGGGTGATAGTTTCACTGGATTACGATGACTATTATTTACCACGTAAAAACAGGCTTCTAAAAGAATTACAGTAATAGTAAGCGCTGTTATAGTCTGGTAAAGGATAGCACTGATAAAGAATAGTAGTGCAAAAAATAACAGCGCTAAAACTTAAAATAGCTTAGCGATTAAATTTAGCGTTGTTGACTCTCACCTAACAATAAACTGTATATAAAAATAGTGTTTATGATTTTGTCAGATATTACTGATCTCTAGCATTTTTGTATATTGCTGCATTTATAAAAAGATAAATATCGCAGACAGAATTGTTATATGTTTTGGAGGATTTATGCATTACATTCTGGTTTTTGCGTTTCTTTTGGCAATAAGTGACAAAGTTCTTGCCGATGAGTCAGTCACAATTTTTGTAAAGGAAACTAGCTATTCAATAAACAGCATGGATGAAGAACTTAACTCAGCAAAATTAGAAAGCAAGCTGAAACAACTAAAGTTTTCACTGGTAACATTAGTCGTTGACTATTGTGCGGGCCCAGTTATGGTTGCTGAGGTTTATGTCGCACTCGCAAATGCTAACTCCTCGGTTAAAAACCTTCACCTAAAAGCAAGTGGCAGCCATGAAAAAAGTAAATGCAAAAACGTATAAAAAATTGCTTAATTTCGTTCCGGCCACAAACTAAAATGGCTTCCACTGCACTGCGGCAGCCAATTAGCAATGCGTTAAGTTGCATAATGAGCTATGAATTCACCTCAAATATCAATTGAACATTCCCCTACAATATGAAATGGCAGATGTAATGCGCTTCAACGACCATTTACAAAAATTGAGCTAACAAATCTGTTAAGGTAATGATGCAACCTGTAGAGATGTTATGTGCTAATTTTTCACTTATTCAACAGCTTTAAGGCGTTTTGTCATAGCTTGAAGTTTATCTTCTAGAGTGAAAGATAGTACCAATGTTTCTTCAACAACGTCTTTAGTTTCATCGATTAACCCCATCAGCTCTGATTCTTGTGCTTCATCCAACCCTAAGGTAATCATTTTTGATTGCACCATTTGAGATAAATCATTAACGAGCATTTTTACTTTTGTATCTTGCTCTAAACATAACCTTTTTATTGTAACAAAATCTTCAATAAGTTGGCTTTTAAGATTATTTAATGCAATTTTACGTATGTTATTGTTTTCTTCTAATTGTACTTCAATAAAGTCTATTCGACTTTCTATAATGGTCAATAGGATAGCAAAGTTATCGCGAAGGCGGCCAAGTAAGTCTTCATCTCTTGCATTGATCCCTTTTACTATCATTGTGCAAGTAGGCGAATTAAATAATAAATTGGAACTAAATGGCACTATTCGCTTAGCTCCTCGGCCTAATTCAAGAATTTCTTTTTCTAAGTCAGTAATAGTGTGTTGTGGAAATTGGTGATATTGCTTTGCTACTCTAAACTCGACACAACAGCTCGCGCCTAAATTGGTAAAATAGTGTTGGATATTGCTAAAGTAAGGTGTTCAGATCCGCTACTTTAAGATTGTCGGTAAAAAATTTTACTAAATCTCCAAGTTCACTTGCCTGTTGCATCGATGTGAAAGCGGTAGATGAAGCTACTTCGAACATTTCTTTTAAGTTGTTACGCTCTGTAATACGCAGCTCAACACGTTTTAATTTTTCACAAAGTTCTTTGAAATCGACTGGCTTAGCAATATAGTCATCGCCTCCATATCCATAAGCGGCGAGTTTGTCTTCACTCGATGTTAAGGCTGAGATAAATATAATTTCACACTCGTCGTACGCACCGCATTCCTTTATCTCTTTAACTAAATCGTAACCCGTGAAGTCATTACTAAGTAAGATATCCATCAGTACTACCTATGGCTGATGCTCTTCCATCAAAGCTAAGATAGGTTCACTCCCATCAGATGAAGTAATGTCATATTGCTTAGATAGCACCATTTCCATGATATTTCTATTTTGAGGGTTATCGTCGATGGACAATATTTTCACATGCACTCCTAAATTTAATTATCCTTATGCTGCATTATTTGATAATAGCCATGGAAATGGTTACCCGCAAATAATAAACTCATTTATGTTTTGAGCGCAGGCTTGGAGGTCAGCTTATTTTTAAAATAAGAAAAGGCAAGTAATTTTAATTACATAGGCACTCATGCTAAATTTTGTAATGTCTAGCTTAAGCACTACAATTAGGTAAAGTATGCAGCAGGAAATAGAACCAAATAGATTGTTATTGCGTCCTTTCGTTTTTTCTGACGCTGAATGTGTTGCAAAATTGGCTGAAAAAACAATTTGTTCTGGCAATTAAAAAAGCCGTTGTTTAAAACAACGGCTTTTTAGTGTTAACTAGTTAAAGTCGAATTACATTACACGCATACCTGGCTCTGAGCCGTCGTCTGGGTTCAAAATATAGATTTCTTTTCCACCAGGGCCTGCTGCCAGTACCATGCCTTCTGACATGCCAAAGCGCATCTTGCGTGGCTTCAGGTTGGCAACCATAACCGTAAGTTTGCCTTCAATGTCTTCAGGGGCGTAGGCTGATTTAATACCTGCAAATACTTGGCGTGTTTCGCCGCCTAAGTCGAGCGTTAGTTTAAGTAGTTTATCAGCGCCTTCAACGTGCTCTGCTTTGGCTATTTTCGCTACACGTAAATCTACTTTGGCAAAATCGTCAAATTCGATTTCAGCTGCAATAGGCTCTTTTGCCAAAGGGCTGTTTGGATCGATTTTGTCTTTTGCAGCGAGTAAGCTTTCTTTTGATTCTTCGACCATTTTATTTACTTTATCCATTTCTACACGTTGCATTAACGGTTTAAATTTATTGATAGGGTGGCTAACAAGCGCAGTTTGCGCGCCTTGCCAAGATAGATCATCATTTAAGAAGTCTTCTACGTTTGCCGCCATACCCGGTAATACCGGTTTTAAGTAAGTCATTAACACGCGGAATAAGTTAAGCCCAAGCGAACACACTTGGTGAGCTTGTTCTTGTTTCGTCTCGTCTTTGATCAATACCCATGGTGCTGCGGTATCAATAAATTGGTTTGCTTTATCAGCAAGCGCCATTATTTCACGAATAGCACGGCTATAATCACGGTTTTCATAGTGCTGTGCAACGGTATCGGTAGCTGCTTGGAATTCAGCTAATAATTGCGGCTCCATGACAGTGTCACTTAATTTACCGTCAAACTTTTTAGTAATAAAACCGGCGCAACGGCTGGCAATGTTAACCACTTTACCAACTAAGTCTGAATTTACACGTAGTGCAAAGTCCTCTAAGTTTAAGTCCAGATCGGTGATGCCGCTGTTAAGTTTAGCAGCGTAGTAATAACGTAAAAACTCAGGGTCGAGGTTTTCTAAATATGTACGCGCTTTAATAAACGTGCCTTTCGATTTAGACATTTTAGCGCCATTAACCGTTACAAAACCATGCGCGAATACATTGGTTGGCTTTCTGAATTTTGCGCCTTCAAGCATTGCTGGCCAAAATAAGCTGTGGAAGTAGATAATATCTTTACCGATAAAGTGGTAAAGCTCAGCGTCAGAACCTTCTTGCCAAAATGCATCAAAGTCGATGCCTTGTTTGTCGCATAAGTTTTTAAAGCTGGCCATGTAACCAATTGGCGCATCAAGCCAGACATAAAAATATTTACCAGGCGCACCAGGGATTTCAAAGCCAAAGTAGGGCGCATCGCGGCTGATATCCCATTGTTGCAGGCCATCGGCAAACCATTCGTCTAGTTTGTTGGCCATTTCTTGCTGAATAGTGCCGGAGTGAAGCCACTCTTTTAACATGCCTTCAAATGCTGGCAGGTCAAAAAAGTAATGCTCAGAGTCTTTAAGTACTGGCTCAGCACCTGACATCACAGAGCGCGGGTTGATAAGCTCTGTTGGGCTATATGTTGCGCCACATGCGTCACAGCTGTCGCCATTTTGGTCTTCAGACTTACAAGTTGGGCACGTACCAGTTACAAAGCGATCGGGTAAGAAAATGCCTTTTTCAGGGTCAAATAACTGTGAAATAGTATGCTTTTTGATATGACCGGCATCGTTTAAGCGATTATAAATAAGCTCGCTGAATTCTTTGTTTTCTTGGCTGTGGGTGCTGTGGTAGTTATCAAATTTAATATTGAAGTCTGCAAAGTCACGTTGACGTTCAATGCTGACATTTTTTACCATTTCTTCCGGCGTGATCCCTTGCTTTTGTGCATTGAGCATAATTGGCGTGCCATGGGCATCGTCGGCGCAAACATAATAAGCTTCGTGGCCTTGTAGTTTTTGAAAACGTGACCAGATATCAGTCTGAATATATTCCAATAAATGGCCTAAATGTGTTGGGCCGTTGGCATAAGGTAATGCACTGGTAATGAGGATCTTTCGCTGTGCCATAATCATTCCGAATTGACGGTTCCTGTTAAGGAACGGATGAAAATCATAATATTATCAGCAAACCTAAAGGAAACACCTTCGTGGTTGGCCGATTTTCATTAATTGACTGGTGTTAATGCCCTGAATGTTACATAATTCCGAGGCAATTTTCATCAAAGAAACACTATTTTATTGTTATGTTTGGATTGTCGAAACTATTCTCCTCTAAATCGGTGCAAAAACAACCGATTCTTACTGCCTTAGCAGGGTATCGCAGTGCCGCTTTTGCTGTCGGCATTGATGAAAAATTCATTAAAAGCATTGAATCAAAAAATGATAAATCAATATTGCTTCATTTAACGCTGCCATTTGCTGCGTTATCTGAAATGCCAAAGGTAGCAGCGTTTGTAAGCCAACAACTTAATCAAGCAGTGACAATTAACGCAAGCATTGAGCTGACTGAAGCATCTAAGTTCAAAGCGATAAAACATATTGTGTTGATTGCATCAGGTAAAGGTGGTGTAGGTAAATCAACCACCGCGGTAAATTTAGCGGGTGCACTCAAAGCTGAAGGCGCAAAAGTGGGAGTTTTAGATGCGGATATTTATGGCCCGTCTATTCCAATGTTGCTAGGCCTTGAAGGAGCAACACCCACGGCTAAAAATGACAAGCAATTGCTACCATTTGACGCTAATGGCATCAAAGCACAATCAATTGGCTTTTTAGTGCCTAGTGATGATGCCACAGTTTGGCGTGGACCGATGGCGTCGGGCGCATTAACGCAACTGTTAAATGAAACTGCATGGGGTGAACTTGATTACCTGATTGTAGATATGCCACCAGGAACTGGGGATATTCAACTTACTATGAGTCAGAAAGTACCTGCCAGTGGCACGGTGATTGTGACGACTCCGCAAGATTTAGCACTTGCTGATGCGCAAAAAGGCATTGCCATGTTTAATAAAGTGAATGTGCCAGTATTGGGCTTGATTGAAAATATGAGTCATTTTTTGTGCTCACATTGCGGCAAACCAAATCATGTGTTTGGCAAGGATGGCGCAATAAAATTAGCTCAGCGTCATGGTGTGCCTGTGTTGTCGCAAATTCCTTTGGCGATTGATATTCGCGAATACTCAGAGCAAGGCAAATTAATTGCGATGGATAACCAGGCTGCGGTGAGTGAAACATATGCTGATGCTGCGCGGCTGATTGCCAGTATGCTTTACTATCAACAACCCCATCATAATTCAGTCGAAATTGTGATTACGGATGATTAATTAATGAGATTATCAGATACCCATATTAAAGAATATATTGCCCAACAGCGTATTATTATTGAGCCAAGTCCGACCGACGAAATGATTTCTGGGGTAACGGCAGATTTACGTTTAGGTAATAAGTTTCGTGTATTTCAAGATCATACAGCAGCTTATGTTGATTTAAGTGGTCCAAAAGATCAGCTTAATAAAGCAATGGAATCAATAATGAGCGATGAAATCGTGTTAAAAGAGGGCGATGCATTCTTTTTACACCCAGGTGAATTAGCCCTTGCGATGACCTATGAAAAAGTCACGTTGCCGGCAGATATCGTTGGCTGGCTTGACGGCCGTTCATCTTTGGCACGTCTAGGTTTAATGGTGCATGTAACGGCCCATCGGATTGATCCCGGTTGGTCTGGTAATATCGTGTTAGAGTTTTATAACTCCGGTAAATTGCCGTTGGCATTACGACCAATGATGAAAATCGGCGCTATGAGCTTTGAGACCATGTCAGGCCCTGCTGAAAATCCGTACAACACGCGTAAAGATGCTAAATATAAAGATCAAACCAGCGCAGTTGCAAGTCGTATTAGTGATGATAGTAACTAATTAAAATATAGCTTTAAAATAAAGGCTTATCATTTGATAGGCCTTTTATTACTTAAAAATATAATCACTCGATTTAATTACCATACACTCTACTTAAGCATTTTACTGACATATTATTCCCAAGTTTAGGTTATTTACTGGCAATTTCACTTAATACCTCCATACTTTAATTATAGTTTTATAATGTACTGTTTATATAATGCACATGGAGTGACAGTGGATCAGGCAAGCATATTAGCGCGAACATATTGTATAAAGATTTTGTTAATATTGTTTAGCATCACTGCTACAACGCCTTTGCTGGCTGATGAAGTGATTTCCAGTGGCTGGATAGTGCCAGCAAATACGCCTTTTCAAACTACCAAACCTCTACTAGAACAAGTTGTCGCTACAGACTCAAAAACAGATTTATCACATGTTCGTATCAAGGCAGAGCAAGGCTATTGGTTTATTATTGATTTGGATAAACAGTCGCAATCAAAGATTGAGGTAATTTATGCAGATAACTCCCATTTAGCACAGCTTGATTTTTATACTCTTGATGAGAATTTCAACCCGCTAGTTGAAGTAAATAATGATGCATACCGTTACGTTAATAAGGTACTGCCACACGCACTGTTACCTGAAGATGAGGCTCGTTGGGCTGTAATTTACGCTCGCCATAGTGAAGATGACAGGCTGAGCATTGGCCTTGCAACTGGTAATGAGTTTGCCAATTTGATAAACAAGAAACTGCGAAATTTCTTTTTAATTACCGGGCTATTACTGCTGTGTCTTGCCGTTGTTGGCACTGTATATGGTTTATCTCATCAAGCAAAATCGCTTTATTTACTTGCTTACCTAATGTGTGTATTGAGTGAGTTTTTAATAGCAAAAGGGGTGTTGAATTACTTTAATATTGAATTTGCGTCTTTATGGTACACAAAGTTACAGTTTTCATTTCAAGTTATAGCCTTAGGGGTGGTCAACTTTTACTTTATTCATTATTTACAGTCGCAAAATCTTTTAAACGCTCGACAAGATAAGTTAACAGTTTATATAAGCTTATTTTGTGTTGCAGCACTATTTAGCTGTTTTATGAAGCAATCAGTGCAGTTTGCTGTAGTGACCGTGTGTTTGGGTTCTATGTTGGTGGTGATGAGTTATTTATTTTTTTATTGGCTTAGTAATACCAAAAAAGCGATGCAATTTAAGTTTGTACTGGTTTGGTTTGCAGTGGCTTTACAAACTTTATGTTGGCAAGCAACGCTGGTGGCTGGTGCACAGATACAGCAACTTAATGATATGTTACTGGTGCTAAATGTAATTACTTTTGTGATGTTGTTACTCATTCACGAGCGTAAGTGTGTTATGCAATATAGCTACAGCCTCACTCACGACGATGATACAAAACTACCTAATAAACAGTTACTAATAGAGCGTCTTGATAGTCAGGTGAAATTATCAACAGAGCATTCTTTACTGTTATTTAGGCCTGCTGTACTGATTAATGCTCGAGCAAATTTTGGCTATGAACATGTAAATGAGCAGATAAAATTAACCATGGGCAAATTAGCCCAGCAATTAGCCTCAATGAATGTACTGTGTGTTGAAGCTAACCATCAGCATAGCCGTTGTATTGCCAGGTTAGATGACAGCACCTATGGGGTTGTAATAGTCGGCAAGTTAGAATTAAGCCAAGTAGAGCAGTTTGTATGTGTGATCAATAGCGTTTTTGCTGAGGGTCTCACTCATCAACGCATTCACTTAATTGATAAAGTTGAAATCGGTGTAGCAAATTATCCCTTACATGCCAGTACCTCATTACAACTAGTCCAGAGAGGGCTGCAAGCACTGGCGGTTAAACCCCTTCATGGTGAACGCTGGCATATGTTTAATATAGAGAATGTGACGTTATCGCAACGGCGCATTGCGATTGCATCAGCTCTAAAAGAAGCCATTGAATGCGATCAGCTTAGTTTATTTTTTCAACCACAGATATATCTAAACACCGGTAAAGTGTACGGCGCGGAAGCTTTATTACGTTGGGAGCATCCACAATTGGGTAATGTTCCCCCTGATTTATTTATCCCTATTGCTGAATCATCAGGGATAATTTCAGATTTAACCGAATGGGTTATTACGCAAGCACTGCAATATCAAAAGAAAATGATTGTATTATTGCCTGAGCATATTGTATCTATCAATATTTCGGCTAAAGATTTGCTGCGTAAAGATTTACCAGTGTTATTTATAACGTTGTTGAATGAGCATCAACTCAACCCGGCTAATGTAATGTTAGAACTAACGGAATCGGCAACACTCTTTGAGGGGGTTGATATAAAAAATGCCCTGAATGATTACCGTTTAATTGGCGTTAAAATAGCAATTGATGACTTTGGCACGGGGTATTCGTCACTCGCGTATTTGAGCAAAATGGGCTTTGATGAAATAAAAATAGATAAGCAATTTGTAATGAATATTGAATACTCTAAAAATGATCAAACAATTTGTCGTGCTACCTGTGATATTGCCAAATCACTGGGTTCATACGTAGTGGCCGAAGGGATAGAAGATAGCCAAAGTATGGCTAAATTACAAAGCTATGGCTGTGAAGTTGGTCAGGGATACTTTTTTTCACGACCATTACCGTTTGACGATTACATGCAGTGGCTTGAAGAAAATCTTGAAACCACCACTGTATTTGTTAATGATCTTGAAAAAGTCGTTGACCTAATTGGGAAAAATAATTATTAAGTGCGTGATTACAAATTTTCAAGCTATCGTGTTTAGGATAAATAAGTGCTGAGCTATTGAGCCCGGAGACTAAAAAGTGATTAACGATCTGCTCATTACAAGCAATACATGCTTCAAAACTACGCGCAGCTAGCTCTTCAGGCATACTCATATAAAACTGCTGCTGTTGTTTATCAAATTCTATACAGTCTAAAACATATTGATTAGCGTGTTGACCGGTTGGTTCTAGAAATACTCCTTGGTAAAACTTATTTAATGCTAAGTTTAGTGGGTGACTTTGCTCAATCGTGTGCTCCAGCCAAAGTTTAGAGGCAAAATGCTGTGGCGAATGCTGGGGAAATATGTGCTTAGTTATGTGATGATCAAACGCATGAAACCATTCATGCGCCAGCGCGCCACCACCTGCATTTTTTGCCAGCGCAAGAGTTCGAGTACGGCTATTATAATATGCTTGGACGTGTTGTTGACCGCCATGGCCAAAAGCAAAATTGAGTTTCCCCCTCAGACCAATGGTCTTTGGCGGCACTTGCAGTATTTGCGCTAAATCGGCTAGTGCGTCGTAAATTAAATTAGCACTAATAAAGCGTTCTTCTTTGGTGACCCATTTACCCACCACCATAGTACGAAAACCAAATGTATCGCGGATATCACTAAAGTCAACTTGGTCATCAAATCGATAATCCGGTCCCTGGCGGAAAAACCCGCGCTTTAAGCGATTATTGGCACTCATTTGGCTTGATAACGCGCTTTAACATGCTCAGGCATAAACTGGGTTTGTTTGCTGTTGAGTGCTTCCAGTGCGTGATACAGAGGTTCAGGGTTAATATGCTCAATCAAGGCTAAACTATGTGCAACCGCTTCTAATGTGGAGAGGCTATCTGCACGGGGAGCTTTGCGAATACGATATCGGTTTTGTGGGATCGTCGTAAAGCTGACCTTTTTAAAAGCCGCAAGGGCTGGGGTAAGTTGCATGATCTTAAATGCTTTTTTCCAGGTGCCATCGATTACAATTAGATGACTTAACCGGCTTTTAAATTGTTGTGCTGCGGTACTTTCATCATCCAGTAGGATGGCATTATCATCAGGGTAGAGTAAGGCTGTTGTGGCAACGGGTAGTGTGCTTAGTTGTGCAAAATCAGCCTGCGTTTCTCCTACCATGATGTCGTATTGCGTTAGGCACAGTGTGAGTAAGCGGGCGGTGTTTTTAGTGATTTTTACTTCGCTAGGATGCTGCAAAATTATAACTTTGAGTTTATTTTCCAGTACCGACAAATCTTCACAAAGGCACGTTTGTAGACTAAATTTACAATTAACACACAATGAACGGGACATAAAATAATCTTGTTTAATAGCAATAAGTTGAAAAACCCGCTAATTATACGCTTAATGAGACAATTAGTTGGTTTTTTTTCTATAGAACGATAAAGTATAAAAATAATATAAGTTACTGGTTTAGTGTTGCTAAATACAAAAGGATGAATAATGAATACAATAGTCATTGATGAAAGCGCATTGGAAAGTATGGAATCGTTATTAGGCGAGCAATTTAGCGATACGCTGACTTTTTGTTGTGCTGAATTTGAACGATTAGGCTCTGAAGTATTGGCTACAATACATAGTGATATCCAAGTCGCAAGTCGCCATGCTCATAGTTTAAAATCAAATGCTGCGCAGTTTGGTGCCAGCAGTCTATCTCAGGTGGCCAGAGAAATTGAACAAAGCTTAAATAATAATGATGTTTCTCAGGCGCTTGCGGCAGCTCAGCAGCTTGACAACCAAGTTGCCGGTTCAGCAGCTAAGTTAACTGATTGGTTACAAAGCCGTTAGTTAGCTATACCCAGACGTGAATTTATTTCAGTTTTGAAGTATTAAATCCACTGGTATTTAGCCCCTTTACTAGGTTAATCTAGCTGTTCCACTAGTAGAGGTAAAAATGTCAGAAATTAAAAAGAGTCATAAATTACAAGGCGTTTGTTATGACATTCGTGGGCCGGTGTTAGTTCAGGCTCGCAAAATGGAAGATGAAGGCCAAAAAGTTTTAAAATTGAATATTGGTAATCCTGCGGCATTTGGGTTTGATATGCCTGAAGATATGCACCGCGATATTATTCGTAACTTGTATTCAGCCCAAGGCTACTGTGACTCCAAAGGCCTCTACTCAGCCCGTGTGGCTATTTATCAGCACTACCAACAACGTGGTTTATATAATCTAGACGTCGATAATATTTATATTGGTAATGGGGTCAGTGAATTAATTCAAATGACGACCCAAGCTTTGCTGAATAATGATGATGAGGTGTTGATCCCAGCACCTGATTATCCATTGTGGACCGCTTCAGTCAAACTTGCGGGTGGTAATCCAGTCCATTACCTATGTGATGAAGAGCAAGATTGGTTCCCTGATATTGCTGATATTCGAAGTAAAATCACGTCAAAAACTAAAGCATTAGTGCTGATCAACCCTAATAATCCGACGGGTGCAGTATACGACGACGCACTTTTACAGCAGTTAATTGATATTGCACGTGAACATAAATTACTGTTATTGAGTGATGAAATCTACGAGAAGATTTTATACGATGGGATCACGCACAGCTCCATTGGTGCACTGTGTGATGATGTGCCGATCATTACTTTTAATGGCTTAGCAAAAACCTATCGCGCAGCGGGTTTGCGTATGGGGTGGATGGTATTAAGTGGCCGTACTGCATTGATGGATGATTTACGTAAAGGTTTAGATATCTTAGCCTCTATGCGTTTATGTGCCAATGTGCCGGCACAATATGCGATCCAGCAAGCATTAGGTGGCGTACAGTCGATTGATGATTTAATAAATCCCGGTGGGCGTTTATACGAACAACGTGATATTGCATGGCGTGGTTTAAATGCGATAGAAGGTATTTCGTGTGCAAAACCAAAAGGAGCATTGTACGCATTTGCCAAAGTAGATACTGAGCGTTTTAATATCAAAAATGATGAAAAAATGATTTTAGATTTACTCAAAGCAGAAAAGATCTTACTGGTTCACGGAAGAGCATTTAACTGGCCAAATCCAGATCATTTCAGATTGGTATTTTTACCTAACAAAGATGATTTAACGACTGCTATGAGTAAGATGCAACGCTTTTTCAGCGATTACAGACAAAGCTAACGTAGTAATAAAGTTATAAATACTAAAAAGCGAGCATTAATACTGCTCGCTTTTTAGTTTAATGTAATAGCTTAATAGGCTTTATCAACGCGGACTGTATTATCTGATAAATATACTAAGCGCACGCTGTCGCCAGTTCTAAATATCATTTGATTGTCTTTGTCTTGTACCACCATAAATTGTTCACCATTTTCAACTTTGATCATTAACTCGACTAAGTGGTATTGATTATAATGGCTGCTTTGTTGCCTGTTGTTCGCCACACTGCCACCGATGACCGAGCCTAAAATAGTCGCTGCGGTGCGACCACTGCCGCCGCCAAATTGGTTACCAATAACGCCACCAAGTAATGCACCGCCAAAGGTTTTCCAGCCACTATTTTTGTCTTGAACAAGTTCTTGCTCGGTAATATTACGTACAGATTGAACACTGCCAAATAGTACTTGCTGGACAGGAACGGCTTTATTGCGTTCGTACGCGGCAAAGCTTGGATTACTGATGAGCAGGGCTGTACACAGCCCAAGTATGAGTTTATTCATCATTTACCTCCTCAGCTGAATTACCAGCCAAAGGTTGATTTTTCGCGGGTTTTACGAATTTCTGTTTCGTCCGCCCATTCTACTAAGCCACTTTTTAAATCCATTAAGCGCATTGTGAATTTATAGTATACGTCGGCTTTATCGGCATTCGATTTTACGATGCTCGACAGGTTGCCATAAAGCATATACTGCGCGCCAACTTGTTGGCCAAATGCAATCGCTTTAGTTGGGTCTACTAGGGCATCATCATTTTGAAAGTTCAATTGTTCTCGAGCGGCTTCTACGCGGCCCATATCAACAAAACGAAATTTACCACTGCGCAATAATTGTGTTGAAATTGAATCGGTAATTGATTCAGTATCAATGTGTTCACTGGTTTTGTTTTTTATACGTTCAACAAATACGATTGGTCGAGTATTAGCTGTTAATGTGCCGACCACAGGTGATGCCAACAGTGAATCCGTCATTTGGCTGGCGACTTTTTGTAAGTCAGTTGAACCGAAGTTAATATCAGTTGTTTCTACAGCTTGTGCGTCTCCGTAGCTGACTACGGCTTTATTGGCACAGCCACTGAGGGCAAGCGCACTCAAACCTAACAACGCAAAACCCGAGAGTGTTTTAAGCGTTGGTTTTTTAGTTGTGTTTACTGTATTCATAATGGTGTCCTTTAATCTTTAAATTCTTGTGCTTGTGTCGATACTTCGCGTACCGCTAATGAAAATGTAACCGCATCAGATGTAGGTGCAAGGCCAGGCAGTTGCACGTTAGCAAAACCAAATAAAGTCAATGATTGCCAAGGAGAATGATTGCCTTTGATCACAAAACCATCGCCGTCATACCAGGTAAATTGATACTGTAAATATTGTGATTTTTTATACTGACTCGAAAGTGTGACAACAACATCAGTTAATTGATTCGTTTGGCGAGTCTTTACATCACTAATGGCCAGCTTTTTACCTAGTGCAGGATTATCGACTTTTAGCTGTTGTTGGTATTGCGCTGAAGCTTGTTCAACACTTATACCTGATGTAGTCGGTCTACTGGTACAGGCAGCAAGTAGACAGACCGTTAATAATGGCACTAAATATTTCATGATAGCTCCTAAAGTTGCACTACATGGGAATTAAAATAGTTGTTAATAGAGGTTAGATAAATCAAGGTTAACCCTTGCTTACTAACCGTAAAGTTTATGTCGTTCTGATTGGCAAGTTTTAAAACATGGTCTCCTGCTGTTAACTGGGTGCGCGCAACACTTATTTGATTAGGTAAAGTTAACCAACTGCGGGTATCTGCTTGCTCAGAGGCTAGGTTGTATAGATTAGCGAGTATATTACCCACATCGCCGCCACTTCTAGCCAGCTCTGCCCGTACTTTTTCTTTAGCGACTAACCTTAGTATTTGCCTCGATACTCTTGCCGGTGTTTGTTCTTCAAGTGTTTTAGCCGCTAACGCTTCTATTCTTACCAATGGACTCAAAGGTAAAGTCTGTGTTCCGATACTAATGTCATTAACCGTTGGTATATAGGCTCTATCTTTATAAACGGGCATCGCTAAGCTATAAAAACGAGCATCACCACCGGATGTATTAATCGGCAGGCGCAACACAAATTCATCTTTTTCTGGCACTAAACCTTGTTCGATCAAGACCACAACGTCACCGCTGTTGGCGACTTGTTTTGGCAATTCAGCTAAGCGTTTTTTATACTCGGCAAAATCTTGATCAAATCCTTGCTGTTTTGCTAATTGCAGTACAACCTGCTGCAAATAGGTGTTTTCAGGGTTGATCTCTAATGCCTTTTTATAATCAATATAGGCATCATCGTATTGCTTATTACTTTGATAGAGCAAACCTGACAGATAAAATGTAAACGCATTTTGATAGCCATTTTTTACGTTTTTGATCACCTCATCCATACTTGGGTAATGTTTTTGTGCTGCTTTTACGCTAGCATCTATGTCGTCTTGATTAGCCGTTAACGCATCTGTTTGTACTTTATTTGCACGGCGAACTTCGACTAATGCGCCCTCAATATTATGTTGATATATATAATTAAGTGCTTGGTAACTGTGCAGCATACTCATTTCATAAGCCGCTGGCGTATAGCTAATGACTGAATCATTGGTAAAAAGGGCGTTACTTTGTTCAAGCCCTGCGCTTACTTGTATTTTTGCTGCTTGGCGTTTTATTTCCATTTGCTGATATACCGCTTCGTACTGTGGTCTTGCAGCCTCATTTTGATTATTTAAATTGCTTAAACGGGCCTGCTCTAATTGATTGAGCAAGTAGTTACTATGTGACTGCCCATTAGTCGGCAAAAGCTGTTGGGCTTGGTCGATATTGTTGGTCTTAATAGCTTGGCGTACAGGCGTCATTTGGGTAGCGTAATCTGAAAACAGATCACTAAACCCAATGGTGCTGCATCCACTTAGCATGACACAAAAGCCAAAAATAACACTGCGTTGCACATGGCACTCCTTTTATAAGCGTTAATACAGATTAGCATAATCTAATCCAGAGAAGATGTTAAACAATGTAAAAAAGCGTAGCAATCACCGTGTTTATAAGAAATAGTTACGCGATCATTGGTCACTGAGTTGTTGCACGATACATTCGAATGATCAAAACAATAGGTAAGCTTTGCGCTATTATGGCAATCCTGTATAAATAGATACTTCAGGCAAACAGGTAGCTGATTTTCTTATTATGTTGATTAATTAATGGATCGAGTGGTTGCCGACTACTAAACGATAGAATAACTCACCTCATAGGGTTTAATGCTTAGCAAGATTAAAACTAAGGATCACTTTGAAAGCAACACTGTTTACGGTACTCGCCCTAGTGGCATTTGCAGCTAATTCTCTTTTATGTCGTATGGCATTAGCACAAAATTACATTGATCCATGGAATTTTACAGCTTTGCGGCTATTCAGTGGCGCATTGTGTTTAGGATTTATTTTCCTTATACAAGCAACACCAACAGAGTCTGTAGCTAGGGAAGATAACAATCTTAATAATGCAGAGCATGAACGTGGTAGTTGGCGCAGCAGTGTTAGCTTACTGGTTTATGCGTTATGTTTTTCAATTGCCTATGTAGAATTGGACACTGGAACTGGCGCGTTGATTTTATTTTCTGCTGTTCAATTGACTATGATTGGCTGGGGGATTTTCAACAAGGAGCGACTCACGACTGTACAGTGGTGTGCATTTATTATCGCTGTCATTGGTTTTGTGTATTTAATGCTGCCATCGGCAACGATGCCGTCAATGAGCCCAGCATTATTAATGACGATTAGCGGTATTGCGTGGGGGATATACAGTATTCGCGGAAAAGTGTGTCTATCCCCACTGAAAACCACAACGTTTAATTTTGTGCGTAGTTTATTTGCATTACCGATATTGTTGATCGTGGGTTTTGGTTATTTAACGGGGATCAGTTGGCAGGGGATCGCGCTTGCATGTGCATCTGGTGCTCTTGCGTCGGGTATTGGCTATAGTGTTTGGTATGTTGCCGTACCCTTATTAAAAAGCAGTCAAGCCGCAGTGGTTCAGCTGTGTGTGCCAGTGATAGCTGCACTGGCAGGGATGTTATTTTTAGCGGAAGAACTAAGCATTCAGTTTGTTATTGCCAGCGCCGTTATTCTTGGCGCTGTGCTGGTTTTTTTACTGGCTAAACAACCGCAGAGCTGACATTCAGCACGTAACGCTGATACAGTTGCGGCAAATTCGCCAAAATAGCAGCTTTGCCGGCAAGCTGACTGTTATTTATAGTATCAGCTAATACGGTTAAACTCTGATGTTGTAGTAAAATGTCAGATTGCACTATGTGGCTAATATGCCAAGGTTCAGGCGCAACGCCGCCTAAATCATGTTGATAAGGGCGATAAAAGCCATACTTTTCTAAATGACTATCCAGCCACTTGGTCAGCGCTGCAAAAGGGCCATTGTCTTGGTATTCGTGAGGCTCTAACTGCAGCTGATAGTCATCAGAAACACTGGCTTGGTCAAAAATATCAAGATCAGTACCAAAGTGATGGCGACTGCTTCCCGGTAGGGCTGAATAAAGCATAATGGCATGGCATTTTTCAATGTCTGTCATGGAGGCTAAATCAACGGGCTGTTGCTGCTTATTGAGCACAGGTCGATGACCATTAAATTTAGCATTCCAAATCAATGCTTGACGTTCAAAGTTACGAAAGCTTGATGCAATAGTCAGTGCAAAGCCTGCAACGCGAGCTGCATTTTGCAACTGCATAAAGTCATCAATAATGTCTTTATGCAGTTTATGATCTTGATAATCAACAAGCAGTAGCTCGTCTTTACCACAGGCACACTCAGCCAACTGTTGCGATGTGAGCTTAGCAGGGATCATGTTAAAAGTTGCTCTAGAATTTGCTCGTAAATATCAGCAAGTGAAATGAGATCATCACAATTAACGCACTCATTCACTTTATGAATGGTGTCGTTACGTGGGCCAAGTTCAATAACCTTTGCGCCGGTTTGTGCTATAAAACGTCCATCTGAAGTACCGCCAGTGGTTTCAAGTGCGGTATTTAAGCCAGTTATTGATTTGATGGCTGCAACCGTGGCATCAATAAGCGGGCCGCCTTCGGTGATAAATGGCTGACCGTTAACAATCCAACTCAGCTCGTATGCAAAATCATATTCAGCCAGAATGTCGTTAACTCGTTGCTGGAGTTGCTGATGAGTTACTTCGGTACTAAAGCGAAAATTAAATTGCACTTCAAGCTCGCCTGGGATCACATTGCCAGCTCCCGTACCGCCATTAATATTTGAAATCTGAAAACTAGTAGCAGGGAAAAATTCATTGCCGTTGTCCCATACCGTTTGACTCAACTGGGCAAGCATTGGCGTTGCAATATGAATAGGGTTTAGAGCAAGTTGCGGATAAGCCACATGACCTTGTATGCCTTTAACAGTTAAAAAGCCAGTCAGTGAGCCTCGGCGGCCATTTTTAACGACATCACCCAGTACATCACGCGATGAAGGCTCGCCAACCAAACACATATCTATTTTTTCACCTCGGGCCTCCAGCGTATCGATTACTCGCGTGGTGCCGTTGATAAAAGGGCCTTCTTCATCAGAGGTAATTAAAAAAGAAATTGAGCCTTTATGATCGGGGTGTTTAGTTACAAATCGCTCGGTTGCTACCACCATGGCAGCTAAAGAGCCTTTCATATCAGCCGCACCACGGCCATGCAACATGCCATCGGCTAGAAAGCCAGAGAAAGGCGGGTGCTGCCAGTTCTTTTCTGGTCCTGTTGGTACTACATCAGTGTGACCTGCAAAGCAAAAGTGCGGTGAGCTGTCGCCTTTACGTGCCCATGTATTTTGGGTGTCAGTAAAAAACAGTGATTCAATATTAAAACCAAGCTGTGCCAATCGCTCATTCATTATAGTTTGGCAATCTGCATCTTCAGGGGTGACTGAGCGACGCTGTATTAAGGCTTGTGCAAGTTCGATGACGGGATGATTCATGATGCAAAAATCTCATCATATTGCGCTGGTTTAAAACCTAAATGATAGCTGTTGTTGCGAATAAGCACTGGGCGCTTGATCATTGCTGGTTGTGCTACCAAAATTGCCAAGGCAGTGTGTTTATCAAGGTTCTGTTTTTGCTCATCTGATAATTGGCGATAGGTTGTGCCACGTTTATTGACCAGATCTTGCCAGTCGATGTGCGTTGCAAACTCAGTGATCATATCAAGGCTTATGCCGTCTTTACGGTAATCATGAAAATTAAAGTCAATGTTGTTATCGGTTAAATATTTTTTGGCTTTTTTTATAGTGTCGCAGTTACTAATGCCGTAAAGAGTCGTCATATTAATTACTTCTTAGTTAGTGTTAAAAGAGTATCTACCCCAGCTGTAACCTGAGATAAAGAATAATGTATTGGTTTAAGTTGATGCCCGTTAAGTAAAATAAGGCTGGCAAGTAAGGGGCTATTGAGATCTCTAAGATCAAAATAAGCGAGCCGTTGCCCTTTGGTTATTTTACTGCCGTTGAGTTGGGCTATATGAGTGTGTTTAATGTGTTGCTGTTGGTCTAAATATAAATTTAGAAGCACTTTTAAGCCATTGTTGGCTTGTAAAATAAATTCAGTACCGGCATTTTTTACTTGCATTAATGTACCATCAAAGGGCGCTAATATTTTATGATTGCTCAGGGCAACCATTATCCCTGGGCCAAGTGTGCCGTAGCTAAAGAAGGGTTCTGGGTGCTCGCTTAATGGGGCAACTTTACCACTAAAAGGGCTACAAATTGCAATACTGTTAGCCGCTAACTGACGTTGTGGTAAATAACTAATATCCGTGTATTTCATTATGTTAATTTGGGCTCATTGAGAAACTGATAGCCATCTTTTTTTAACGCGCTGATGGCATCTTTAATACGCTGTTGTTTTACTAAAACGTAATCGGTGTCGTAGGTTGAAATCGCAAAAATAGAGATATTTGCTGTGGCTAAAACTCCAGAAATATTTGCCATTATTCCGGTTAATGAAAAACCAAGTGGACCGATCACTTCTAACGCGCGCCAATCGTGCTCAGCATCAAGGCTTTCAATGGCGAACTGGCTAGGGCAAACAATAGATAACTCATCGTTGGTTTTGGCGATAATAAACATTGATTGTTTGAATAAAGCAGCGGGGATCTCGCTATCAACATCAAGGCTATGAATGGTAAAGGCCGTACTATGCAGTTGTAACGTTTGCTTAGACATTGCTACCCCTTTTTTAATTGTGAGACTTCCCATCTGTGTATACTGATCAATAGTATAGATTATCTTACTTAAATAAAAGAGCAATGTTGTCCACAATTTCTGTGGATAAGGTTGGGAATAGGGAGGTATAACAACGCTAAGCTATTTATTTTATTTATAATTTTTATTAGCTAAAGAAATGCACAGGGTAAAGTGATCATCATGCAATCACTTTACCCATGGTGTTAAATATTTTCGGCTTGTGCCGCTTGGATAGCAGTAAGCGCAATTGTATAGACAATATCATCAACCAAAGCACCGCGGCTTAAGTCATTGACGGGTTTGCGCATACCTTGCAACATTGGGCCGATACTTATCAAATCAGCACTTCGTTGCACCGCTTTATAAGTGGTATTACCGGTATTTAAGTCTGGAAATATAAACACCGTCGCTTTACCAGCCACTGGGCTATTTGGTGCTTTTTTAAGTGCGACATTTTCCATAATCGCCGCATCATATTGTAAAGGACCATCGATGATCAGATCAGGGCGTTTTTGTTGCGCTAACTTTGTTGCCAGACGGACTTTTTCTACATCAGCCCCAGTGCCTGACGTGCCGGTGCTGTAGCTTATCATCGCTACTCGTGGCTCAATACCAAATGCGGCGGCTGAGTCTGCAGATTGAATGGCAATATCGGCTAATTGCTCAGCGGTTGGATCAGGATTAATGGCACAATCCCCGTATACCAGTACTTGATCAGGTAGCAACATAAAAAACACCGACGAGACTAATGATGACCCTGGTGCTGTTTTTATTAATTGCAGCGGCGGACGAATGGTGTTGGCGGTTGTATTTACTGCACCCGAGACCAGACCATCGACTTGACCACGCTCTAACATCATAGTGCCAAGCACAACGTTGTCTTGGAGCTGTTCAAGGGCAACCACTTCAGTCAGGCCTTTGTTTCTACGAATATCAACCATAGGCGCAACATAGTCGTTGATCACATCATGAGGTTCGATAATGGTTACATTTTCGTTTAGCTCAACACCTTGTTGTATAGCGATACGTTCAATTTCTTCTCGATCGCCCAATAGAATGGTCTTCGCAATACCACGTTGACCGCAAATAGCGGCGGCTTTTATTGTTCGAGGCTCATTGCCTTCAGGTAACACTATAGTTTTTGCCGCTTGGCGGGCTTTATCCGTGAGTAAATAACGAAATGCTGGAGGTGACATTTTACGAGTTTTGCCGACACTTTTAGCAAGCGTATCTAACCAGTCTGAATCAATATGGCTGGCATTATGATGCTTTACTTTATCAATTCGTTGTACGTCATCGCACGGTACTTCCATATTAAAGTTATGCAGTAGCAATGAAGTACGCCAGGTGTCAGCATCTGTACTGAGGATTGGCAGGCCGGTGGCCATCGCTTGTTCGCACAAGGTCATGATCCGTGGCTCAGGTTTAAAACCACCAGTTAATAAGATAGCTCCTAATTTAGTGCCATTCATGGCTGATAAACAGGCCGCAACTAACACATCTGAACGATCGCCTGGGGTCACCAGCAGTGCGCCTGGGGTAAAATGATTTAAGATATTTGACACTGTTCTGGCACAAAATGTTACGCGGCGTAGACGACGATGAGCCATATCACCTTCGTTGATCACGTCAGCTTTTAAATACGCACATAAATCTTTAACGCGCGGAGCAACCAGCTCAAAATCCCATGGGATCGAGCCAAGTAACATAAACGGATGTTTTCTAAAAATAGGTAAAGATGCTAAGCGATTGAGCTCATTGTCAAGCTCGTCGGGTTTATGTGCTTCCACGAGATCTGCGCGTGCTCTGCCTTCATCATCCAGTGGTGCATTTACTTTATTAAAAATACAGCCTAATACGCGTGCATGGTCAACACTGCCATAATACCCGGCTGCAATTTCTAGGCGGTCTTCAATTTGATCGTTACTGTCATTACCAGGAGTGAGCACAAACACAATGTCAGCGCCGAGAGTTTGTGCTATTTCGCGGTTTACTCTACCTGCATAAGGTTGGCGGCGAGTAGGGACCATACCTTCGATAATTGCGACTACATCGTTGCCTATGGCATTTTCAAAGCGCTCAACAATTTCTTCAAGTAAATCATCACCTTTTCCATCCCCGATCATTTGCTCTGCATAATCAAGCGCAAAAGGAGTAGGTGGTGTAATAGGTGAGCCTTGGGTGACAATTTGTGTTGATTTTTCAGGGCCCGTTTCACCTGAGCGAGGCTGGGCTATGGGCTTGAAAAAATTAACTTTGACCGCTTTTTGTTCTAACGCACGCACTAACCCGACTGAGACCGATGTTAAACCAACCCCAGTAGAGATAGGTACTAGCATAATTCGACGTGCCATAATTATAACTCCTGTGCAATTGAGGCGGCATCAAGAGCAATGACCCACTCTTCATTTGTTGGCATTACTACTGCTTTTGTTTTTGCATTATTACTGCTGATAACCCCTTGTGTGCCAAATCGGGCTGCAAGGTTGGCTGTACTGTCGCAATCAAGGCCAAGATAGCTCAGTTGTGTTATTACTTTATCACGAATAATATCGGAGTTTTCACCAATACCACCGGTAAAAATTAACGCATCAAGGCGTTGCAATGGCACCATAAATGCGGCTATTTGTTTTGCTAAACGATAACAAAACATCTCCAATGCTAAAATGGCTTTTTCATTTCCTGCAACAGCAGCTTCTTCTATTGTACGACAGTCATTAGAAAGTTCACTGATACCCAGTAAGCCACTTTGTTGGTTTAATAAGTCATCAATTTGTTGTGCATCGTAGTTAAGTTGGGTGGTTAAAAAGTTAAATAAACCCGGATCAATATCTCCGCTGCGGGTGCCCATCATTAAGCCTTCTAGTGGAGTTAAGCCCATGCTGGTATCAACACTTTTGCCATTTTTAATTGCACACACAGAGCAGCCATTACCTAAGTGAGCGCTGATAAAATTACTTTGCTCAATAGGCTGGTTTAAAAGGACTGCTGTTTGACCTGCAACATAATAATGGCTGGTACCATGAAAGCCGTAACGTCTAACACCATAATCAGTATAAAGTTTATAAGGGAGGGCATATAAATAGGCAACATTGCCCATGGTTTGATGAAACGCGGTATCAAACACTGCTACTTGCGGTAGTCCCTTGAATGATGCTTGCGCCGCAGCAATGCCTAATAAATTAGCGTGCCCATGTAATGGCGCAAGCGTAGCGGCTTGAGTGATTCCTTTAATTACATCGTCGTCAATCAGTACCGATTTAGTAAAGTGCTCGCCGCCGTGAACCACGCGATGACCTACTGCAATAAGGTTTTCAGCTAAATGGTGTTCGTTAATAAGGCTAACTAAGGTATCGATTGCCGCACTGTGAGCTTGATTAGGCGCAAGTTCAATCAGTTGTTTTTTGCCAAGGTATTTGTATTTCACAGATGGCGACGATGAGCCTAGGCGTTCAGCAAGACCTGAAATGATTTCTTCAGATGTGGTGGCATCTAAAATAGCGAATTTTAAACTCGAACTTCCACAGTTCAGTACAAGAACATGATGAGGTGATGATTGCGAAGACATAACAGGATCCCATTTTTTGACAATTGCGCATTAAGCTTAGTTGTTATATAACCAAGTACTCGAGCATAGTGATTAAAGTAAAAGAGTCATTGGTCGATAAATTGCTATGGATATCTGTAATGACTATACTAAAGTCTAGTTGACTTAACGTGCGCTTATTTTAACTCATTAATTGTTTTAAGGTAAGTTTAAACCATGATCAAAAACACGTTTTGGATGAAAAAGGTGGAAGGGATTTTACACAGGAATGTTACCGTGAATATGATACACTCATTGCGGTAACATTAATAAATATTCCAGCGACACCTAGGAGTCATGATGCAAAAAAGTGTGATGTCACAAGTCCAAACTGGTCGTGAATATGCAAAAAAATGGCCTATGCGTAAAGAATTAGCGCCTCTGTTCACGGAGTTTAGAGTGATCAAAGCCACCGAGCTGGCAATTACAGTAATGCCGATTTTGGCAATGCTCACTTTATTTATGCAAATTAATTATTTAGGCAGCAGTTTTTTACCTCAAGCAGTCGCTATCGCGTTGTTTTTTTTATCTCTACCGCTACAGGGATTGCTGTGGTTAGGCAAGCGTGCAGATACTGTACTTGAGCCTGCGATGGAGCATTGGTATAAAGAGCTTCATACGAAAATGGTAGCCAATGGCTACCAAGGGCATGTCCCTAAAGATAAACCACGTTATGCAGAGTTGGCCCATTTACTCAATGATATGTTTGATAAAATGGACCGCGCGTTTACCCGAGAGAATCTGTAACACGTTTAAATTGACTAACATAAAATGACAGGGTGACGACTTGCTCACCTTGTTGTTCTAGTTGTTGCCAATGTTCAGGACGAAACTTCCAAGCAAAGGGAGTCATAGTGATCAAGCTCTTCACATCTTTAAATGGCAAGCTTATCTGTTGTTCTAATAATGTTTGCTCTATAAGCTCAAACCCTACAGGCGCAGCAATCGGTGTATGCGCATTGACGTCTCGGTAAATATAGTGCTTGAGTTCTTTTAAATGCCAAGGGCCAGGGCTTGCAACTACCAATGTAGCGTCTGGTTTTGCTAATCGAGCCAATTCAGCATCAAATAATGGGGCAAAAATACTCACTAATACATCTGCTGAGCCATCATTAAATGGAGCTTGGCTGATTGATGCAACGCTAAAATTACAATTACTGTATCGCTTTGCAGCATATTTAACTGCTGATTTTGATATATCGACGCCATAAACGTGTGCAGTACATGCATTGGCAATCGCATGAGTATAAAAACCTTCCCCGCACCCTAAATCAATTACCTGTTGTGGTGCTTGCAGAGCAACTCGCTGTGCAACTGCATGTTGTAAAAACTGGTAGTGCCCAGTGGTTAAAAAAGCACGCCTTGCTTGTACCATGTCAAGATTATCGCCAGGTTGCTTAGAGTTCTTTTGTTGCACAGGTAATAAATTCACATAGCCTTCTTTTGCAGTATCAAAGCTATGGTTGTTAATACATTTTAGCACTTTGGCATGTAACTCAAGCGATTGTTGGCAGAGCGGGCATTGGTAATCGAGACTCATGAGTCTAGGTAATCCTTATCATAAAATGTTTTTACCCAATGTGGGCGATAGGTGATCAATAGGGTAATGGCCATGCCGTTTAACATCGCTTCAGGAAAGCAAATAATGACACATAAATAGAGATAGTTTTCACTTAATTCAAACCAATTGTAATTGCCGGTTAAATAATAAAATAAGCTAATGGTGATAATCTTAAAGCAGGCGATGAAAGCGGCGCAAATAAAAGTACATACAAAAATGTAAATGAAAAAATGCCGTGGTAATAGGTTATAACACAGTATAAATACCCCATAACTGACTAAAATGGGTAAGTAAGCGGTTAACAATAAGTGGATAGGTAATTGCGCAATGCTTATTTGATTGAAAGCCGTTAATAGCAGACTTGCTAGGGTGGCGCTCAATAATGCAAAGCGCCAGCCTAAAATAAGCGTTATGGCAGTTACACCTAAAATATGCAGTTCAAGACCGGGTAATATGCCGGCTTTAATTCGCCACAATAAGGCAAATGCTAACGCACAGACAAATAGGCCTGTTTGACGGGCTGGCGTGGTTATTAAATGTTGGTAGTGTGACTTATTGACACTCGACCAAAAAATACAGCCGATAACAAGCCAAGCAATTGCCTGAAGTTCAATGCTTATTATCGGGATTGTCGTTAGCTTATCCATTAGCGTTAACTAAAGGTTGACCATATTGGCGCATGATCTGATGGCTTTTCAATACCACGTAATTCATAGTCAATTCCCGCTTCAATACAACGAGTAGCCAAAGTTGGAGTCGCTAGGATAACGTCAATGCGTAGACCACGATTATCATCAAAGCCTCGAGAGCGATAATCAAACCAAGAGTACTGTTCGCTTGTGTCTGGGTGAAGTTCACGGAAGGTGTCTGTAAAGCCCCAATCTAGCAAGGTTGCAAGCCATTGACGTTCTTCAGGCTGGAATGAACATTTGCCAGTTTTTAACCAACGCTTGCGATTAACCTCACCAATGCCAATATCAAGATCAGTAGGAGAAATATTGATGTCGCCCATGACAATGACATCCTCGTCGTTACTGTGGTGGCTTTGTAAGTGAGTCATTAGATCACGGTAGAACTGTCGCTTATACGGAAATTTTGTTTCATGAGTAATGTTATCGCCTTGTGGAAAATAGCCATTCATTACGGTTAGATCACGGCCATTTTCTTGGCTAACAGTGACGCTGATCATGCGCTTTTGTGATTCATCAGTATCTGTTGCGAATCCTTTAACCACAGACTTAGGTTCAGTTTTGCATAACATAGCTACGCCATAATGTGCTTTTTGACCATGAAAATAAACGTGGTAACCCATATTTTGAACATCTTCGAGTGGGAAAGCTTCATCATGTACTTTTATTTCTTGTAAGCCGAGTATATCAGGCTGATGTTTATCTATGATTGCTTGTAATTGGTGCAGACGAGCTCTCAGCCCGTTAATGTTAAATGAAATTACTTTCATGGCTTGACCTTTAATTAGAGTTATCTTTTGCAGATTATGGCAAATTCTACCATCAATTAGCGTATGGTACATGCGCTTATTTATAATAATAAGCCGCTCAATTGTTGAACAAAGTATGAATTTTGATTAAACATTGTTAACGCTTTTTTAAATAAAAAATTAAATAGATAATTCGGTTGATTTGTAAACTTTGGTCTATATAATGCGCAAAAATTGCTCACAATATAACTCCACTTAAAGGTAAATCATGAAACTACAATTATTAGCATTATTCGTCGCAGCGACTGCTTTCTCTGAGACTGCCAGTGCAGCACATTATTATAATGCTGATCATAAAATTGAATCTAAATTATGCTCAATCAGTGCTAACGAAGGATTTACTGCAGCACGCAAAGTTGCAGCCCAGCACGGGGTGTATTTATCACGTTATTCAAAAAGTATTTTGTGTAATGGTGATGATATTCGTGATATTGCAAAAAAAGTGGATGATAAAGTTCGCCAAGAAAAAGTAATTGAAGTGTTTGCTAAAAACTCACAGGCAGAAACACAGCTATGTATTACTGCCTTGAAGCAAGGTTTGGCTCCAGTGAAAGAAAAAATAGCAAACTTAAACTCATTGATTTGTAATGGTGAAGTGGTTACTGAGTTTGTGAAACGATATCAAGGTGCGACAATTTGATTAAAAATGTAACGCACTAGCTAGTTTATCTACAATAGCAGCGCTTTAATCGCTGCTATTTTACATTTTTATAGAATAACTTTTCCAACCTTTGTATTGATCTGGCATAATAGCGCGCTGAATATACCGCAACATCTTGGTGCCTATGGTGACAAAATCTGCTACGAAAATGGCTACGAAACGAATCAGTGATGAGCAGCTTGTTGAGATCATTGAAGCGGCGATTTTTGTTGCGGGAAAACCAGTCAGTAAACGGCATTTAAAAGACACCGTATTAACTGAGTTAAGTGTGTCTATGACACGTATTAACCTCGCGATTGAACAGATCCAAATTCATTATCAAACCCGTGGTATTCGCTTAGTTGAAGTCGGTAGTGGATTTAGATTTCAGGCGTGTGCCAGCTTAGCCCCTTGGTTAAATAACCTTTGGCAAGAACGGGCGCCTAAATATTCCCGTGCACTATTAGAAACTCTTTCGCTTATTGCTTATCGTCAGCCGATAACTCGGGGCGAGATAGAGCAAGTACGTGGAGTGACCGTAGGCTCAACTATTATTAAAAGTCTGCTCGAGCGTGAGTGGATACATGCTGTTGGTCATAAAGAGGTGCCAGGTAGGCCCGCTTTATATGCCACAACCAAACAATTTCTAGATTATTTTTCGTTAACAGGTTTAGATAACTTACCGCCACTGCCAAAACAGCAGCAAAGTAAAATTGACCAGTTATTGAGTGATCCTTCTGTGAGAGAACTATCCGAATGAGTATACAAGGTGAAAAGTTACAAAAAGTCTTAGCAAGAGCGGGCGTAGGTTCGCGACGTGAGATGGAAAAATACATTGATGCAAATCGTGTCAGTGTTAATGGTAAAGTAGCAAAGCTGGGTGATCGTGTTGAAGAAACCGACCAGATCCGTGTTGATGGCCATACGGTAAAAATTGAAGAAAAAGCTGAACGTATCTGTCGCGTTGTTATGTATAACAAACCTGAAGGTGAGTTATGTACACGTAAAGATCCTGAAGGACGTAGAACGGTATTTGACCGCCTGCCGCGCGTTGATGGTGAACGTTGGATTGCTGTTGGTCGTTTAGATATAAATACAGCAGGTTTAATGTTGTTCACCAATGATGGTGAGCTTGCTAACCGTTTAATGCACCCAAGTTACGAAGTAGAGCGTGAATATTCAGCACGTGTATTTGGTGAAGTAACAGCAGAAACTATCAAAAATTTAACCAAAGGGGTTGAGCTTGAAGATGGTATGGCAAAATTTCTTACTATTAAACCACTGGGCGGCGAAGGTATTAACCGCTGGTATAATGTAACGCTGACTGAAGGGCGTAACCGTGAAGTTCGTCGTTTATGGCAGTCTCAAGACGTTGAGGTTTCTCGCCTTATTCGTATTCGTTATGGTAAATTAGAGCTCGATAAACGTCTACCACAAGGTGGTTGGGCTGAGCTAGATTTAGAGACTGTAAATTACTTACGTAAAACAGTTAAGCTTGGCCGTGAAACGCAAACAAAATTATCTGTTATGCCTGAAAAACGCAAAGATAAGCGCGCTAAAATTAATCAAATTCGTAAAGCAGTCAAAAAACATAATAATCGCGTTAAACAAACTAAACGCCGTTAATATCTGCCTTGCATTAAAAAAGCCGCTAATTAGCGGCTTTTTTATGTTTAGTACTTGGTTTATACCAATCGACTTAAATATTTAACCATTCTAGCGGGCTAAATAAAGTGCTAACTGCGTTAGGGATTTTTTATGTAGAACAACTACATGTCAAAATTCCTGCTTTGTTATCACTGTATTTATCTGTCGCTATAAATGCTCAGTACTTAACACGACTGGTATTATTTCTTTGTTTGCGCGTCTAATGATTGACCATTGACGTCTTTTGAATCATCACTCATTAAGTATAAATAAGTTGGCATTAAGTCTTCAGGGCAGGCTAGTTTATCGCGATCTTCGCCTGGATAGACACTGGCACGCATAGCTGTGTGGGTGGCGCCGGGATTAATACAATTTATCCGGATATTCGTTTTACCAACTTCACATGCCCATGTTTGCATCATTCCTTCAACTGCAAATTTTGAAATGGCATACGCGCCCCAAAACTCACGACCTTGGCGACCAACCCCAGAAGAGGTGAAAATAATTGAAGCACTTGGAGATTTACGTAAAACTGGAAACATATATTTTGTAATCATCGCTTGAGCGGTAACATTCACTTTCATGATGTTATCAAACGTTGATGAACAAAAATGCTCAAGTGGACCCAGTGAGCCAATTATTCCTGCATTATTGAGCAAGCCATCTAGTTTACCAAATTGCTGTTCAATGGTAGCGCCTAAATCACGAAAGTTTTGTTTACTTGCACCTTTTAAATCCATCGGTACAATCGCAGGCTTTGGCCCGCCAACGGCAATGATTTCATCGTACACGGCTTCCAGTTTGCTGGTGGTTTTACCCAATAATATAACCGTTGCGCCATGTTTGGCATAAGTTATTGCAGCCACTCGGCCAATGCCGTCACCTGCACCAGTTACTAAGATCACTTTGTCTTGTAGGGCATTATCAGCCGCTTTATAGGTTTGCATAATAAAGGTCCAAAAAATCAATTTGATTGATTTTAACATAGCAAAACACCAAGTTATCGAATTTATTGCAAAATAAGGTGGCGAAATTTGAAACTTTACGTTAACTTTAACTGGTCTAATGTCTTATTAATAACCTAATTACATTATTTTAACTAAATATTACGCGAAAACCTAAAAGAATTAGTAACAAAATTAGCTACACTTATTTATCAACACACATAAAAAAAAGATTACGTGCGGAGCAAACAATATGAAAAAAATGCTACTCTCACTTGCAATTACAGCTGCTCTAGCTGGTTGTGGCGGCGGTGAAACGTTAGAAGATGTTAAAAATGATACACCACCAGTTATTCCATCAGCTACAGTTAAGTTTGATCCCGCAAATGGGGTTATTTCAGTACCAAATGATTTATTAATGAGTGGTACAAAAGATGGCACTATTAATATCCCCGGTGAGTTGAGTGCTAATGGTGTATCAGTGCCAAGAAGCGCCTATGCTAACCCGTCCCTGGCACTAGGTGCACTTGATGGCTGGTCTAGCCAAGTTCCTTATAAAATAGATCTTACCTTTCCTGCGAATGTTAGCCTTGATGAAAGTTCGGCTGGTGCGCCGGGATCTGTGCGTATTTTTGAAGTTGTTATGGGCGCTAGTTTAACAGATGCAGATTGCGCAGCGGTACCCGCTGGAGCCGGATGTAAACTATTAGGTGAATTAACCTTTGGCGTTGATTTCATCACTAAAGCAAGTGGCAATGCGGTTGCTATTATTCCATTAAAACCGTTTAAAGCTGGCAGCTCGTATATTAATGTGCTGACGACTGAGCTTAAAGACTCATTAGGGCGTTCCATCGAGCCTTCATCAACTTATGGTTTGGTTAGTGAAGAGACCCCACTGATCACCGAGAGCCAATTAGCGCTTCAAGGCGTGGTAAACAGTTATGAAAATGTGGTCACGTCAGGTGGCACTATTAGTAAAGATGATATTATTTTTAGTGGGGCGATGACGATTCAGTCTGTTGGTCCGGTACTTGGTACTATTAAAAAGTTACTAGCAGCAAGCCTGCAAAACCCAGCCTTGCCAACACCAATGGTTCAAATCCCAGAGCAACCACTGCTAACGGTTGAGCAAGTCTTTGCTTCACAAGGTGTTACTGGACTTTCGCCAGCATTTGCAGGTGTTCAATATCAAAAAGGTAGTGTGACACTACCTATGTATTTATCTCAGCCTGAAGGAAAAGAAATTTCAAATTTGGCTGACACATATTGGCAAGGCATGTGTTCAAGCCCTGTTGCCGTACTTAACCAGCAAGCAGCTGATCAAGCGCTGCGCGAAGCAGGAAAAGAAGATGAAATTGATCCTACAATGTTTGATGTTGGTCCATATGAGCCGCTTTGCCAAGGTTTAAGTGAGGGGAGATTACATGATTACCCGAAAATTGATATTACTCGCCACTTAACAAAATACAATCCGATCCCAAAAGTGCAAAGCCAGCAAGAAGTAACTGTTCAGATAACAAAACCTATTTTGCCTGTAATAAATTTTATCAGAACACAAAGTCTTGGTATGTCGGCACTTGAAATGCCAGCTGGTGGTTGGCCGGTGGTGATAATGCAACATGGTATTACTTCTAAAAAAGAAGATATGCTGGCATTAACGGCTAGTTTAGCGATTCAAGGCTTTGCAACGGCCTCAATAGACCATCCAGTGCATGGTGAACGTGGTATTGACGTGGATGACGATGGTAATGATGATTTTAATGCATCAACAGGCTCTGTCCTGGCGTATATGAATTTGCAATCATTACTAGTAGCACGTGACAATTTAAGACAGTCTGCAGCTGATTTACTTGCTTTACGTCTTGGTCTAAACTTTACAAACGATACATCACTTAACACTTCTGATGTAGTGTTTATTGGACATTCATTAGGCTCAGTAGTTGCTCCCGCTTTTGTTACTCAAGCAAATACACCTTTAGATAGCCAAGTTGATGGTCTGTTCAAAGTCAATAGCGTCGCACTTGCTAGCGGTGGTGGTGGGATAGCCAGCTTCTTACTAGAATCGGCGAGTTTTGGCCCATTTGTTCAAGGCTCAGTATTGCTATCAGCTGGGACATCTGAATCTGCTGAGTTCCAAGCTTATAGAGAGAGCTCTGCTGTATCAAATTGTGGTGAAGCAGTTTCTACGAGCGAGAGTATTTCATGTGGGTATGGAGAATATTACACTTCGTTAAATGCAGCTGGTGAAATGACTAAGCTAGCTAACATTCAAGGTGTAATGAGTCAGTTCTCATTTGCAGCACAGACGGCACTTGATAGCGGGGATCCTACAAACTATGCATCTGCTATAAAAGCGCTTGGCACACCTGTTTATATGAATGTGGTAGTTGGAGATGGAGAAGTTAATGGAAATAAACCAGACCAAGTGATTCCACCAATGACTGCAAACAATCCAATTGCAGGCTCACTGCCACTTGCTAACTTAATGGGTTTAACGACAGTAACCCAGTCGCAAGCGCCTACTGACGATGGTATGAGTTATTTAGTTAAATTTACCAAAGGGCATCACAGCTCAGTACTTACACCTGCACCGAATGCAGCCGCAGGCGCGACGGCTGAAGGAAGCGCTGCCGCGACAAGTGAAATGCAATTACAGATTGCAACTTACTTAGTAACTCGAGGTCGTGCGTTATCTATTCAAAATACCGAGATTGTCACTGATTAACTTTTTAGAGTATTAAAATAAATGAAAAGCCACTGAAAAGTGGCTTTTTTTTGTTTGAATGGTAAATTAGGTCAAATTTTTGTTTGGAGAATACGATTGGAATTTCTATATGAGTACGGGCTGTTTCTAGCTAAAACGGCGACATTTGTGATTGCCGCCGCTGCGGTAATATTAATTAGTGTCGCTGCAGCGATAAAGCCTAAAAGTAAAAAAGGTGAGATTGAGATTGATGATATTTCTGAGCAGTTAGATGATTTGAAAAATGATTTTATTGCAAGCACCTTATCTAAAAAAGCATTAAAAGCGCACCATAAAGCCCAAAAAAATGATGCTAAAAAAAGCACTGATGAACAGTCGAAACCACGATTATATGTACTTGATTTTAATGGTAGTATGGATGCTCATGAAGTCGATAGCTTACGTGAAGAAATTACCGCAATTGTTGCAATTGCCGATCCTAAGCAAGACAAAGTGTTGGTTAGGTTAGAAAGTGGTGGCGGGGTAGTTCATGGCTATGGACTTGCTGCTTCCCAGCTACAACGCATTAAAAATAGAGGTATTCACCTTACGGTTGCGATTGATAAAGTTGCTGCCAGTGGTGGTTACATGATGGCCTGTGTCGCTGATGAAATTGTTGCCGCACCGTTTGCTATCGTTGGCTCTATTGGTGTGATAGCACAAATTCCAAATTTTAATAAAATTCTGAAGAAAAACGATGTTGATTTTGAACAAATCACTGCGGGTGAGTTTAAACGTACCCTAACTTTATTTGGTGAAAATACAGATAAAGCTAGGGAAAAGTTTAAAGAAGAAATAGAGCAAACCCATGACTTATTCAAACAGTTTGTCAGCAGTCAACGGCCAAGTTTAGATATTAACTTAGTGGCAACTGGTGAGCACTGGTTTGCGACTCAGGCGCTTGAAAAAGGTCTAGTCGATACCATAGAAACCAGTGATGACACATTACTTAAGTATCAAGATGAGCGACAAATATATAAAATTAAATACAAAGTTAAAAAGAGCTTAAGCGACAAGCTTGCTATCGGGTTGAGTAACACAGTTAACAAAACCGGTATATCATTATTGTCTCGTTTTAAAGGGCTAAACCCATAAAGGTTAAAGCTATTAAATGATAAAAAACCCGCAAATTTGCGGGTTTTTTTCATTTTTACACGCACAACTTTAGTCAGTTGATTTGTGATAATCCTCTAAGTCTTTGGCTGCATTTGGGTCGTTAAATACTGCCTCATCTAGTTCACCTTCAGATTTAGCAACCACACATGTCACCATACAATCGCCTGTGACATTGACCGCCGTACGAGTCATATCAAGTAACCTATCAACGCCAATAATGATGGCAATGCCCTCAACAGGTAAACCAACTTGATTCAGGACCATGGCAAGCATGATCAAGCCTACGCCAGGAACACCTGCGGTGCCTACAGACGCTAAAGTGGCGGTTAAAATTACCATTAAGTAATCTGAAATTGTTAGATCAACACTGAAGACTTGTGCAATAAATACCGTAGCCACACCTTGCATGATTGCTGTGCCGTCCATGTTAATAGTGGCACCGAGTGGAATTGTAAATGACGCAACTGAGTTTTTTGCCCCTAATTTTTTAGTGGCTGTTTCAAGTGTAATAGGCATTGTTGCACTTGAGCTTGAAGTACTAAATGCAAATAAACAAGCATGTTTCATTTTTTTCAAAAAGATAATTGGGTTTAATCCAGTTAAAAACTTCAGTAGCAAAGTGTAATTAATGAAGGCATGGAAAAATAGTGCAGCCACCACAACACCAAAATATTTAGCTAAGCTGACTATCAAGTTCAACTCGATAGTGGTGAATAGCTTCGCCATTAAGCAGAACACCCCATAAGGAGCCACATTCATTAATAAGGTAACTAACTTTAATATCACGGTGTTCAAATCTTCAAAAACAACCGCTACTCGTTTACCAGCACTGCCGCCAAGAGCCATGGCAATACCAAATAGTAATGCAAATACAATAACTTGTAACATGTTTCCACTGGCCATGGCATCAATTGGATTGGTTGGGAACATGCCAATGATTACTTGTGCAAGGGTTGGTGCTTCTTTTGCGCTATACGTCGCTTCAGAAGGTAAGTTAATCCCTTCCCCTGGATTAACTAATAATGCCAAGGTAATCGCAACCGTAATTGCAATTGCGGTAGTAATAAGATAAAGAGCGATTGATTTACCGCCTAAACGGCCTAATTTTTTCGGATCACTTAAGCTACATGTACCACAAACAAGTGAAACAAATACCAGTGGTACAACTAACATTTTCAAACTGGCGATAAAAATTTGTCCACCAATATGAAATAAACCATCAACAAAAAAGCCTTTAATTGGCAAAGAGAATAATCCAAGTGGGATTAGATAATCGTCTTCGCCAGCTAATATTGATTGGAATATGAAGCCTACAGCAACCCCCAGAAACATACCTATCATGATACGGGTGGTTAAACTCATTGAACGGATTTTTGACATAGTAACAATCTATTTTTTATAAATTTGCCATAGCCTACCAGCATGCAGATTTTTATACAGAAAAAATCGATAAATATGAAAAAAAAATATGGATCAAAAAAACAACAAAAAACAAATAAAAGTTGTGATTTCCAAGCGTGTTATAGGTTAATATTGAGTAAATGTATTATTTAAATAATTAATAACAAAGCTAGGGAGAGGGCAATGCCTTTAATGCGATGGCTCAGTGTCATACTGTTAAGTTTTTTTATCACTGCGTGTGGTGGCGGTGGAACACTTGAAAAGGACGGTGGAGGCCTTGATGGAGGGGGCACTGATTCTCCTTCATATACACTAAGTATTAATGGTTTGTCAGAAACCACTGGTGAAGCTGCTAACGACGTTTCTTCTGAACAACGTTTAGTGCTCGTGGCTAAGTTATTGAAAGATGGTGTAGCAGCACCTAATGTAATTGTCACTTTTACTACTGATGGCGGATATGGTGTGCTTGATCCTGAATCAGGCACTGTCAAGACTGGAACTGATGGTAGCGCTAAAATATACCTTTCCGTGGGTAATACAGCTGGAGCCGGTACCGTTAATGCGTCGGTCACAATTAATGGTGAAACGTTTAACACCACAGAGCCTTTTACTTTTACGTCGACAGGTGATCAAGACAGTACAGCCCAAGACACTTATACAGTTACTCTTCAAGGCTATAGCCAAGATACCGGAGCAATTTCAAATAGTGTAACAAGTCAAGCGCCTTTAGACTTAAGAGCAACTTTAAAGCAAAATGGCGAAATAGTCGCTGGCAAGCGTATTTTGTTCACGCTGACAGATGGGATTGGCCTATTACAGCCCACAACAGGCTCAGCATTAACTCAAAATGATGGTATTGCGACAATCGAACTTACTGCAGGTAAAGATGCGGGAGCAGGTAAAGTGACTGCCACTTATAATGTCGGTGGGGAGTCTTATTCTGGAACTTTTGATTTTCAGACTACGGGTGGCCAGGGTAGTGATACAGGGGTCTCGGGTACTATAACTCTAGAGCTAAATATCTTAGATCAAAATGGAGCAGTATTTACAGAGCTAAATCCGGTTAGTAAAGATAATAAAGGTGTTGTTTCTGCTACATTAAGAGATGATGGTGTGCCACTTGCTTCTCAATTAATTAGTTTTACATCTAAATTCACGGGTAAAATCACCCCAGAGTTAGGTACTGCATTAACTGATCAGAATGGTGTAGCCGTAGTAACACTAAGCAGTGGCAACTTCAAAGGAGCTGGTCAAGTTGTTGCAAGCTATGAATCTGAAAGTAACGAGATAATAACAAAAACAGCTGGCTTTGTTTCAAATGGTGACGATGCTCCGGTTGAAAGTGCTCAAGCAGAATTAGATATTAAACTTCTCCAAGGGTGTAATGCTAATTGGGATACAAATCGCAATACTGTCGCATTAAATCCGCTAGACCCTTCTAGTGGTTGTACAGTGACCAATACATTTTCATCCGATTCACTTATTGACGTACTCATTAAGGTTGTAGACACCAGTAGTGGTGATGGTATTTCAGGGATTATTGCTGAGTTATCTACAGATTTAGGTCAATTACTTCCTGATTCAGGAAAAGCCTTAACTGATAACTTTGGATTTGCGCTATTAAAACTACAACCAGGAGCAAGTAGTGGAGCCGGTACTCTAACTGCTACAGCAAAAGATACAAACTTAAATAAAGCATTTTCAATTAGTACGGCAGAATTAAAAGTATCAATAGATAATGGCTTGCCTAATTTATTAGATAGCTTAGGTAATCCAATTGAGGGTCAATATCAGCCACTAGCTGCAGGTGCAACAACCGTTATAACTGTTGAAATTAGAGATACTAATGATGATTTAATCGTAACGCCTTTTGATGTTCAGTTTACATCAAGTTGTGTTGAGAGTGGTAAATCAATTGTTGATGAAAAAGCGATCAGTATTGGTGGTATTGCTACGTCAACATATAGAACAAATGGCTGTAAAAGTGCACAAGGTGATACTGTTATTGCAACAGTATTAACAGGGGGCACGCCCGAAATAGCGTCAGTTAATATTCCTGTTTCTGAAGCTGATGTGGCGTCGATTGAATTTATTTCAGCGACTCAAAATGTAATTGCGTTAAAGGGTACTGGTGGTGTTGGTCGTAAAGAAAATAGTGAACTAACATTTAAATTAATCGACAAAATTGGCCAAGATGTTACGAGTAAACGCTTAGATTTCCGTCTTACTTCTACTAATGGTGGGATCAGTTTATCGCATCATAGTGTTGACACTGATGCTGCTGGCTTGGCCCGAGTTCAAGTGAATTCAGGTTTTGTGCCGATGGCAGTGCGAGTGCAAGCATGTTTTATTCCTGATGAGCAAATACCAGCCGATCAAAATGATAATGTAACTTGCTGGCAAGATGTATATACGCAATGCCAAAAAGCAGAGGCAGACCGTGACCAAGGAGTAAGCTGTCCAACAGGTAACTTGTCGTTGGTGTCATTGGATCAGCAAATTATCACCGTGTCTGATTTACTCTCTATTAGTACAGGGCTTCCTGATAATAATAGTTTTACCGCTTCGATTACTAACTATGCTACAGAGACTTTGCAATACGATAATGAAACGTTTGATATAACAGTGCTCATTGCAGACCATTTTAATAACCCGGTTCCAGATGGTACCTCAGTGTATTTAACAACAGAGGGGGGCGCTATTGGTACTTTAGATGGTGAAGAGGGCAATCCACAACTAGAGTGTCTCTCTGTTGATGGTGCATGTACAGTGCAATGGCGAAGCCAGAACCCTAGACCATTTACTGAAAATAAATGGGGAAATAAATTATCTGATTACAACCCTAAAAAGCTGCTACGTGTTAAAGCAAAATATTTGGAGGATATAGTTGGCGTTACTAATCCTACATTTGTACAAAGTAATGCCGTCACACTTACTCAGTTAAATGCAAATGCAAATTTTGCAGGATTGGTTGAAGAAACACGTAACTGCGATTTATATAAGAATAACCCTGCGCCTTGTATTGATGGGATTTTGAATGCTAACACGAATGAATTAGGTGTACCGCTTGGGGCACGTGCTACAGTTTTAGTTACAGCTAAAGGGCAAGAGTCTTTTATTGATATTAATGGTAATGGCCTATTCGATAGCAATGAATACTATTCAGGCTATGACTTAAATGAAGCGTTCGTTGATCATAATGAGAGCGGAACTTACGACGGTTTATCGGCAATTTATGACCCAGTGACAGCTTCATTAACTAAAGATGCACAAAGCTGTACAGATGGCTCAGATACTGATCCATGTAGTGAGTTTGCAACGAACGGAGCCCATTTTGAGGAGCCAATAGGTGATATAGACTCTAACGGTATGCATACATTACTAGATGGCAAATATAATGGGTTATTATGCACCGAAGCAGCACAGGCTGCTAACATGTGTAATAAAGAGCTTATTGATGTACGCCGTTCATTTGAAGTTATTATGTCCGGCAGTACAGTTTATTACCGTTTTGTAATTGACAAAGAATCATTACGTAATAAGTTTGCTGCGGCGTTAGCTGAAATTGAGTTAGATGACGCTGGTAATCCCACTGGAAATCTTTCAATAAATGCTCTGGGAGTAGCCAATAGTATTGATAGCTGTGAAAACATCACTAATCAATATGATGTTGGGACTACATCTGAGGTGATTCTTGGTCTTGAGGAGAGTGTTAACGATCAAATGTGTGATATCACAGAGCTCAATATTGCAAGCTATGATTCGGGTGTTCAGTTAGCTTCGTTATCTTTTAATTTTTATTACTCTGATATTTACAATAACCCGTTAGCTGCGGAAACAAATGTTGAGATAAGTACAGAAAACGGAGATTACAGTGGTACAGACGGATTTGTGATTGGCAATTCTTCAGCAACAAATGCTGCATTAATTGGCCTTTCTATAAGTCGTGAAGCGGAGCCGAATAAAAAATCTATTGGATTTTTAAAGCTTTCATTTACTTCGCCTAAAGAGAACAATACCACTGCACAATTACAAATTAGTGATGATGGTTAGCTAGTTTCAAACATTTAAATAAAATAAATGCCAACCATAAGGTTGGCATTTTTGTTGCTATTCTATATATTCCACTGCAAATACCTTAAAACACCGTTTTGTCTAAATTAACGACAATAATTGTTTAATTATTCATTAAAAGCAGAAAAGTTTGTATTAAAAGCTTGTAACAATTGGTGTTTGTAGATATACCTATAAATATTCGCGCCCGTAAATGGGCAAAACACATTTAAAATACTTGGTTAGAAATAGGCAACTATGGGCAAATCGCTAGTAATTGTAGAGTCTCCTGCTAAGGCTAAAACAATTAATAAATATTTAGGAAACGATTTTATCGTCAAGTCCTCTATTGGGCATGTACGAGATCTTCCTACCTCCGGTTCAGGCAAAACCAAAACGGCTGCTGTAAAAACACCTGCAGAAGTACGTAAAATGGCACCAGAAGAAAAGGCCGCGTACAAAAAACAGCGTGATTATACAAATTTAGTAGCTCGAATGGGGATTGATCCAGATAAAGGCTGGGAGCCACATTACGAAGTATTACCAGGTAAAGAAAAAGTTGTTCAAGAATTACAAAAGCTCGCTGAAAACGCCGACCAAATCTATCTCGCAACGGATTTGGATAGGGAAGGAGAAGCGATTGCTTGGCACCTGCAAGAAATTATCGGTGGAGAGCCAGAAAAGTATAAGCGTGTCGTATTCAATGAGATAACTAAAAATGCCATTCAGGCCGCCTTTGAGGCCCCTGGTGAGCTAAATACCGACATGGTCTATGCCCAGCAGACTCGTCGCTTTTTAGATCGTGTTGTAGGCTTTATGGTATCGCCATTATTGTGGCAAAAAGTTGCCCGTGGTTTATCCGCTGGACGAGTACAGTCTGTCGCAGTACGTTTGTTAGTTGAGCGCGAGCGTGAAATTAAAGCGTTTATTCCTGAAGAGTTCTGGGATATTCATGCCGATGTGAAAAATACAGAGTCGGCACTTCGTTTAGAGGTGTTCAAGCAAGGTGATAAAGCCTTTAAGCCAGTCAATGAAGCGCAAGCTATGGCAGCTACTGCATCTTTAGAGCAAGCTGAATATAAAGTTGTTAGTGTTGAGGAAAAGCCAAGTAAAAGTCGTCCTAGTGCGCCACTAATTACTTCAACAATGCAACAAGCTGCGAGTACGCGTTTAGGCTATGGCGTTAAAAAGACCATGATGTTAGCGCAACGTTTGTATGAAGCAGGTTATATCACCTATATGCGAACTGACTCAACCAACTTGTCGAAAGATGCAGTTGCAATGTGTCGCGAGTATGTTTCGCAGCAGTTTGGTGATAAGTATTTACCAAAAGAAGCTATTAGTTATAGTTCAAAAGGCAATGCACAAGAGGCGCATGAGGCGATCCGTCCTTCAAGTGTTACTGTGTTATCTGGTCACCTAGAAGGCGTAGACCCGGATGCTAAAAAGCTTTATGAGTTAATTTGGCGTCAATTTGTTGCGTGTCAAATGGTCCCTGCTGAATATGACTTAACAACATTAACTGTTACTGCCGCCGATTTCCAATTAAGAGCCAAAGGACGGGTGTTACGTTTTGATGGTTGGACTAAAGTACAACCAGCAGTTCGAAAAAAGAACGAAGAAGATCAATCACTACCAGCTATTAAAGAAGGCGAGATATTAAGCCTTGTTGAACTTGATCCAAAACAGCATTTTACTAAGCCGCCAGCACGCTTTAGTGAAGCGAGTTTAGTAAAAGAACTTGAAAAGCGTGGTATTGGTCGTCCATCTACCTATGCATCGATTATTTCAACGATACAAGATCGTGGATATGTCCGTGTTGAAAGCCGTCGTTTCTTTGCAGAAAAAATGGGTGAAATTGTCACCGATCGTTTAGTTGAGAACTTTACTGATCTGATGAACTTTGACTTTACTGCAAAAATGGAAGGCCGGTTAGATGACATCGCTGAAGGTGAGCGTGTCTGGACACAGGTACTTGACAAGTTTTACGCTGATTTTTCTACACAACTGACTTTAGCCAGTGGTGAAGAAGATGAAGGTGGGATGCGTAAAAATGAAATGGTCGAAACTGATATTGACTGTCCAACATGCGGCAGAAAAATGGGTATTCGAACAGCCTCTACTGGCGTTTTCTTAGGCTGTACAGGTTATAATTTACCGCCAAAAGAACGTTGTACTACCACTATGAACTTAGTGTCAGGTGATGAAGCGGTTGCCGCTGACGTTGAAGATGTCGAAACCGAAACATTGATGCAAATGAAGCGTTGCCCAATTTGTGAAACGGCAATGGATTCATACCTGATAGATGAAACTCGTAAATTACATGTTTGTGGTAATAACCCTGCTTGTAAGGGCTATGTCGTTGAGCAGGGCACGTTTAAAATTAAAGGCTATGATGGCCCTATCATTGAATGTGATAAATGCTCATCAGATATGCAGCTTAAATCAGGGCGCTTTGGTAAATACTTTGGCTGTAGTAATGATGAGTGTAAAAACACCCGTAAATTACTGCGTAACGGCGAAGCAGCGCCACCAAAAGAAGACCCTGTTCAGTTACCAGAATTAGAGTGTGAAAAATCGGATGCATACTTTGTGCTACGTGACGGCGCTGCAGGTATTTTCTTAGCAGCGAATACCTTCCCTAAATCACGTGAAACTCGTGCCCCTAAGGTGGAAGAGTTACAGCGTTTTAGAGATCGTATTTCACCTAAGTTTTATTATCTAGCTGATGCACCAGTAAAAGATCCTGATGGTAACTTAGCAATTGTTCGTTATAGCCGTAAGAATAAAGAACAATATGTAATGACTGAGGTTGACGGTAAAGCAACAGGCTGGACTGCACATTTCAATGCAGGAAAGTGGGTTGAAGAGGCAAAGAAGAAAGCCGCACCTAAGAAAAAACCAGCCGCTAAAAAGGCAACAGTCAAGAAAGCCGCACCTAAAAAAGCCGCTGCAAAAACAAAAAAGGACGCTGAGTAGAATACTAAGCTCTGAAAACAAAAAAACCGGAATGCACACCCTTGTGTCAATTCCGGTTTTTTTATATCAAAAATTATGCCTTTAGAGGCATTTTTGACGTTAGATTTTTACGTCAGTGACTTTTTTATAGCCTTCTGATTCAAGTTCATCATTTACGCACTTTAGTACGTATGGTTTAAGCTCTTCATTGCTGATGTCGTCGTCTTTGGCCCAGTTTAAACACATCTCAGTGTATTCTTTAATTGTTTCGGCGGAAGCTTCAACAGCATCGTCAGCAACAGCAAAAGTTGCATAAACTGCAAATAATGGCGCTACGATAAGCGCTAGCAATGCTTTTTTCATTCGTGTATTCCTAAAAAATGTAGTGACTGCTGTTTTATATTCAAAAACAACAGTGATCCAATCAAGCAACATGCTGTTGGTAAGTGATTCTTAAACGAAATGACAATAAAAGATAACGAAATATTTTTATCGTAAAGACAAATATAATGTAATAAGAGACGGTAAAATAATGAGAAACTTATGTTAATCAATGCTATCTTACGCCAGCTATCAATTTAGGAGTAATTATGTCTCAAAGCCAACTACCTGACACCACACCTCGTGTTGCATCTAAACTAGAACAGTTTGTTGAAAGCTTTATTTTTCGAGCCCGCTGGCTACTAGCTCCCTTTTTTATAGGCTTACTCGTTGCAATTGTACTGTTACTTTTGAAGTTTTTTAAATACCTGTATCAAATGGCGATAAATACATTTAGCGCTACTAATGAGCAACTACTGGTGGGTATTTTGACCTTGGTTGATACCGCATTACTGGCAGGATTATTATTAATAATTATTTTTAGTGGCTATGAAAATTTTGTTTCTAAATTAAATATTGGTAATCATGAAGATCGCCCTGCATGGATGGGTAAAGTAGGTTTTTCTGGTCTTAAAATGAAATTGATCAGCGCAATTGTTGCCATTTCTGCAGTCGAACTGTTAAAGGTGTTTATAAGCTCTACTAGTCACTCAAGTGATGAATTGATGTGGAAAGTAATAATTCATGTTACTTTTGTGATATCAGGTGTGCTATTTGCTCTCACTGATTTTATAAATAGCAAAACTCACAATCATTAAATAGCAGATAACGCAACGCTATCTGCCTATATGTTTTGTTATTTAAAGATACTCAACCACATAGCCTTTAAACTCGGTTCTTTTGCGTACATATTCATACCCATTTTAAAAATACGAGCGGCAAATATACGTAAGTAATAAAAACAGCCAATACTGAGAAGCAGGGATAAGAGTGCTTGCCAAATTGGTATTTCAACTAATGACATGCGCACCGGCATAACCGCAAATGCCGTGATCGGCAAGTAACTAAGCACGATTGTTAAAACACTGTTTGGTGCATCGATAACAAAAAATGCAATCACAATAGGTGCCAATGGCAGCATCATTAAGGCACTTTTACTACTGTGATTAGGATCATCAATACCCGCTGCGATCGCAGCCATAAATGCAGCGCAGATGCCAAGACCTACAATCGCATAGGCTAACAACCAAGGCAGTAATGACCAATTAATAAAGTCTAAATTGAGGGCTTGTTGTTTAATGATAACGGTAAAAAATAGCATCGATAAAATAATCGATAGCAAGGTGCCAATCATGGTTTTTACTGCAAGTAATATTTGCCCAAGTAGCTTACCATCTATCCATGTTTGTGGTGTCATGGTGGCTAGCAATTGCTCCGTTACGCGGTTTTGCTTTTCACCGGTAATACTGACAAAGACTTGGCCAAAGATCCCAAACATCGCAACAAATAATAATATCAGTACCCCAAATGCTGTGTATGTTTGACTACGATCAGCTTGATTTTTCAAAAGCTCGTCAAGTACCCTATGTTCAATTGAAATATTTTTCGTCAATCCTAGTCGTTGTTGCTCGCTTAAGCCTAAACTATCAAATTGAGCTTGTTGCAATTGCGCTCTAAGGAGCGATTGCAATGTTGTTTGCCATGCTGATTTTACAGCCGTTATTAACGTATATGAGTGAGTCGCTTGGTCAAACTTAAGTACGCCATCATAGCCAGTATCCTCAGCTAAATTTGCAATGATGGCAGTTAAATCATCATGTTTGGTAAACTTAAATTGTGTCGATGTAGGCTCTGTTTTGACGCTAAACTCGAGGTTGCTTGCTAAATGATAACCTTGTTCAAGTTGACTGTTTGCAGTGGCAAAAAAATAAATAACTCCACCAATAGCGAGCATGATCAACTTCGAAATAATTTCTTGTTTTAATTTAAAAAAATGCAAGAACTCCCATTTTGCAACAATCCAGAGCTGTTGCTGTGTAAGCGATGATTTATTCATAGCGTCGTTCCTTGATCCAGTTTAGCGTTATGCTCAGCTACTGCGTGTAAATAAATTGCATGCAGTGACTGAGCTTTATTTTTGAGTTCACATATTTCCCCGATGCTGATTAACTGAGGAAGTAACTGGTTAAGTGATTGGTGTTGCTTTAGGGTGATAGTTAGTTGCTGTGCTTTTATTTGCTCTACACAATAATGTTCACATAGTTGCTCAAAGTAAGTTTGATTAATTGGATCGTTGAATACGACTTGAATACTATTATTTTGCGCGCTTTGAAGTATATTACTGAGTTTGCCGTATAAAACACTTTCACCTTTATTTAATAGCAATACCCGATCAGCAAGTTTTTCTACCATCGCCATCTGATGTGCACTTAAAATAACGGTCATGCCTTGCTGTTTTAATTGCGCTAAAAATTCAACAACTAATTCCTGATTAATAGGATCTAAGCCAGAAAATGGCTCATCTAAAATTACCCATTTGGGCTTATGTAAAATTGCAGTGATCAATTGGATTTTTTGTTGGTTCCCTTTAGAAAGTGATTTTAAGGGGTCATTCAAGCGTGCGGTTAAATTAAATTTAGCTAACCAATAGTCACAGCGCTGCGTAAATTCGCTATCTTTTACGCCGTGTAATGCTGCAAAAAATTGTAGATTTTGTTTTATTGTTTTTTCTGGATAGAGGCCTCGGTCTTCTGGTAGATAGCCCAGTAAATGTGCCGGAATAGATGAATACGCTTGTCCTGCATCATTGAGTTGAATAGAGCCACTATCTGGAGAGGAAAAACCAACGATCATTTTTACTAATGATGATTTCCCCGCACCATTGGGGCCAAGTAAAGCAAAAATCTCTCCTGGTTGCACATCAAATGACAACTTATTAACCGCAGTAACCGTTTTATAGTGTTTTTCAAGGTTGTTAATAATTAACGACATGTGATCCCTACAATATTGTTTTTTTTGAGTTTAATCGGTTACAACCAAGAATGTAACTACTACCAGAGATGAAATTGTAAGCAAAGATTATGCAATAATTAAATAAGAAGTGTGCAGACACTGCAGTTAATACATATTTGCAAAGCTAATATAGTAAAATTACAAGTTGATTAACTTTTCCTTGATGATAGTTGGGTATTTATTAATATTATTTTCAATTGATTAATAATGAGTGCTGAAGTCTTACAGTTACTTTAGATGCGGTTCATGATGAAGCAAAACGACGGATAGTTTCGCTTTAATGAGCGGTATGATTTAGTCACTTAGGGTGCAAATCTTCGCCATTATAGGCATAATGAACGCGATATTTCGCGAATTCGGTGTAAGCAATGATAAAACAGTTTTTAGACGATCCAACTTTATTACTCAACGCTGTTGGTGAGGGAATATATGGCTTTGATTTAAGTGGTAATGCGGTATTTGTAAACCCCGCTGCTGAACGCATGACTGGATGGCATGCAGATGAGTTGCTGGGTAAAAAAATTCATCAGTACCATCATCATAGTCATGCTGACGGGCGGCCATATCCAGCAGATGAATGCCAGATTTATTGCACTATGTTTGACGGCAAGCATCGGCATGTTAAAGATGAGGTATTTTGGCGTAAAGACGGCAGCTGTTTTGCGGTAGAATATACATCTACACCCGTTTATAAAAATAATCAGTTGATCGGCGCTGTCGCGATATTTCGCGATGTATCAAAACAACACCAGACAGAGCACGCACTGCGTGATGCTTTAGCGCAAGTGAATCACTTAAGTGAGCAATTAAAAGAGCAAAATAGCTATTTGATAGCAGAACTTAATGAAGATTGGCAAGAGTCTGGTTTGGTAGGCAAAAGCCACGTATTTCAAACCATGCTTGAGCAAATAAAACTTGTTAGCCCGACCGATAGCACTGTGTTGATTTTAGGTGAGAACGGCACAGGTAAAGAATTAGTCGCTCGTAACTTACATCGCTTAAGTGGGCGCAGTGGGCAATCCTTTATTAAGGTCAATTGCGCCGCATTTACGCCAAGCTTACTTGAATCTGAGTTATTTGGTCATGAAAAGGGGGCTTTTACGGGGGCTAAGGAGCATCGTAAAGGACGTTTTGAGTTGGCTAATAATGGCACCATTTTTTTAGACGAAATTGGAGAGCTTGCTCTTGAAGCGCAAAGTAAGTTGTTACGGGTATTGCAAGAGCATGAATTTGAACGTGTTGGCAGTAGCCAAACACGTAAAGTTAATATTCGTGTAATTGCTGCGACTAATCGTGACTTATGGGCAATGGTGCAGTCAGGATGCTTTAGAATAGATTTATATTATCGACTAAATGTATTTCCAATAACAGTTCCACCACTGAAAGCGCGTAAAGAAGATATCCCATACTTGTGTAGTAATTTGATTGCGCAATTAAATAAACGTCTTGGTAAACAGCTCAAAGGACTCAGTGAAAAAGCCATAACACAGCTACAAGCGTATGATTGGCCGGGTAATATTCGTGAATTACAGAATGTACTAGAGCGAGAGGCTATTTTATCAAAGCAGTCTGTATTGCAGTTATCGCAACCACTTGATGCCAATGCTAGCGCTAACCTAAACACGGATCTGAGCCTTGACGAAGCGCAGAGACAGCATATCATCGCAGTATTAGAGCTATCAAATTGGCAAATTTCTGGCAGTCAAGGCGCGGCAGTTAAATTAGGCATGCCGGAGAGTACGTTACGATCAAAAATGCGCAAGTTGATGATCCGTAAAAATCGTTAAATATCACGACACTCGCTAAATATCGCGATTTTAGCGAATTTATTAAATAAAAATTCATTAATATTCAGTTGCTTAATTTAATTTCAGTTTGGTCTGAAACTTGCAAACTTACAGGCCTAACCGTCACAGTAAGTAGTTATTATGAAATTTGATATTAAAGAAGAAGATATGATCATCAAGCCCTATAAGCATGAAGGGCCTATTTATATCCGTGAGCAAAAAGGATTTTTCCAGCGTATTCGCCGTAACCTTGGTTGGTTACTCATGCTTACATTCATTCTTATTCCTTGGATCCCATACAAAGGCCAGCAAGCGGTATTGCTAGATGTTGCGAGTCAAAAGTTTGCTATTTTTGGGCTGACCTTACTGCCCCAAGATTTTATGATCTTGGCGTTGTTATTTATGTTAGGCGCTTTTGCGTTGTTTTTTGTTACCAATTGGCTTGGCCGGGTATGGTGTGGATATACATGCCCACAAACAATTTGGATGCTGATGTTTTCATGGGTGGAGCAACGTATAGAGGGAACACGTAATCAACGTATAAAGTTAGATAAATCCGCGTGGACGTTATCAAAATGGCAGAAAAAAACAATCAAGCACAGCGCTTGGTTAATCATATCATTGTTTACAGCAACGTCATTTATGGCTTACTTTATTCCGGCTAAAAGCTTGTATGGGGATATGTTTACTCTGCAATGGTCGGGCATCACTAGTTTTTGGGTATTTTTGTTTGCCTTTTGTACTTATGGAAATGCCGGTTTCTTAAGAGAAAAAATGTGCACCATTGCTTGTCCATACTCACGGTTTCAGGCTGTAATGTTTGATAAAGATACATTACTTGTCACTTACGATAGTGCGCGTGGGGAAAGTCGTGGTCCACGTAAACGTAAGGCCGATCCTAAAGCGTTAGATTTAGGTGATTGCGTAGATTGCAATTTATGTGTGGAAGTGTGCCCTGCAGGGATTGATATTCGTAACGGCTTACAATATGAATGTATTAACTGTGGTTTATGTATCGATGCGTGTGACGACACAATGGATAAGTTTGGCTATCAAAAAGGCTTGATCAAGTACGCAAGCGAAAAACAGATGGCTGGCGAGCAAACTAATCCATACCGGTTGAAACTGGTTGGTTATGGCGCACTCACGGTTTTATTAATGGTCAGTATGTTAGCGTGGTTAGTTCAACGCACGCCAATCGAAGTGTCAGTACTGCGTGATCGTAATGCATTATATCGAGTAAATTATGAGGGCTTAGTTGAAAACCCTTACACCTTGACAATAATTAATAAAACACAACAGTTACTGCATTACCGAGTAGCGATTACCGGTCTTGATGTGGCTAAGTTACAGAGCCCTCAACTTACAGCTGTCGAGCCTGGTCAAATGAAGCGCATCCCGGTCACTGTGGTTGCCGATGGCTATGATTTACCAAGTAAGCTCAATGAACTTGATTTTGTGATCACAGCCGAAGAAGATAGCAGTATTAATACATCAATAAGCAGTGTGTTTTATCGTAACTAAGTTATGCAGAGTGAAATTGAGCTGCATTATCGTTCATTGTTTGGTGAACAAAGGTTTTAGCTTGCACTAAACATTTAAACAGACGATGGCGAACATCCACGCTAAGGCCTGCATTTTGAATAATGCGTTGCATTTGATTGATTACGATAGCTGAATCAAAAATATAAGCGCTAGCAATACATCCATTACGAACCATGGCAGAGGCCAACACTGTAAGTTGTTGCTCTGCCTGAGGAGTTGCAGCCAACAAATTTTGAGAATCACTGATATATCCCCATGGTTTATTGGCAAGCTGACTAACCTGCTCAAATAAGCCATTGCTAAATGAGGTTACTAAACTTGCATTAAGATTCCCGCAAAAATTAGCAATGATTATATTTTGCTCGCGGTGTAAACTAACCTGCCCATGTTTATTGCTAAATTTCAACGTGCTTCCTTGTGAGAAAATTTAAGAGCGCGAATTTTATACAATTTAAACGCGGAGTCTAGGTATTTTTTAATTTTTTATCAATTTGCATTAATTAATCAGTGAATAATATATAACCAGATTAAAAATGTCAGAATAGGGCCTAAATATAATTACCAATAGACCCTCGCAATAATTATTTTGTAAGCAGGTGATCTAATGCACCTTTAATTGCAGCCACCTGTGCTGTAATACATAGCTCATCTGTTGCCGTCGGACTATCTGGGTACACTTCTGTCGTCGTGACATACTGTGCATCTGTAAAGCCCATGCATAAACCGAGTTCTCGTGCTGCATAATTGATCACACCATGTTGTTCTAATGGCACTCCAATGAGTTGATTGTTTTCATCACTGGGGGCAATTTGAGTCACATTAGCAACAGTGTCAATAATCGCTTTTTGGAATTGCGCTTCAGGTTTATTGCTATCAGCGACAAGATAAAAACCATCAGGAATATTCCAATTAGTGTTAACCTTGCCATCACGAGCCGCAAGTGCAGGGCGAAACTCACTGTTGTCAGTGTCAGTTGTTTCATGCAGATCAATATGCGCTAATAAAGGTATATTTTGTGCTTTAATATAATTTATTAGTGCTGCTGACTCTGGTGCTGGGCTTGGTGAATAAAACGAACGGTTTGGATCTATGGCTGCTGGGTTCCAGCGATTAATGGTTTCATATCCCCACGGGCTAATACAAGGAGCAACCAGTAAGTTAAACTCTTTAGCATATTTCATACCTAGCGTTTTCATAAAATGTAATGCGCCATGAACACCGCTTGTTTCATAGCCATGTACGCCACCGGTGATCAATATGCTCGGTTTATTCGATGCCCACTGTTTTGATTTAATAATAAAAAGAGGGTAGCGAGTAGGATCAAAACTGAGCGCACCATATTGCTCAACCTCGAAATCATTATCCAGTTCGTTGATTAAAGTTACAACTTCAGATTGATAACTACGTTTAATCGTTTGTAGGTTAAACCAGCACTGTTTATCTTTATCATTCCAAGGCGTGCCTTGAGTACCTATTGGATAGTTATTTTCGCTCATAGAACCTTCATTTATTACAATAAAGGTTTAGCTTATCGCTGTACTAACCTCACTGCAACTAGCTGCGACTAATACACAACTGTGAATTATATTTATAAGCTGTTTGTGGACTCATATAAATTGGCATTTTGGCGCTTATGGGCTTCAAATAAATAAGCCCTTAGATGTTCTTTCCCTTGATGAATATGAGTGATCTTGGCAGCCATGCCTCGCTTACTAAAACGTACCGGTTTGATGTCGATAGTAATATTTTTTTTGTTTGGAAGGGTTAATTTTATCTGTTGCTCAATCGCTAAAGGAGCTTTTTGAGTCGTTGATTTTAGAAAAAGTCCAGTACTTGAGATTGATTCAACTTCAAAGTCTTGGCTCTGAATATTGAGGTTCCCGCCACGCCAACAGCGCTTTATTCCTTGTGTGTCGATGACCTCTGGTGCGCTTAATACAGGGGTTACAACGCCTGTTTTATCAATTCTAATTTCAAGTGGAAACCATAATTGATAATCGCCAACTTCAGCCAGTAGTGTTAATTTTGTATTATTTAGTAATTCAGCAATATTGGCAGGGATAGAGCTTTGTAATGTCAGTGTATGATTGTCCCTCAATTTTGAAGGAACCGTCACTTGGAAAAGATCTGATATAAAATTTAGTTCTTCATTGGTCATATCCATTTAGCATCTAATCCCATGCGCGCGATAATGTAGTTAATACCGTATTTTTAAGTCGAGAGTATAATTTCATACAATAATGTATAACGGCAGTGTAGTAACATACTTGAGTTATTTAACAAAATAAGCATATTGTGCGCCACAAAGTCGTCTTTTTGGATTGTTAAAATATATAAGAGCTAGCACTTTTATACACTGTCAGATGATAAATCTACCCTTATTTATTCTTACATGATAGTTTTTTGTTTGTTTAATGAACAGCGGCTAAGTTTTATTGCTAAAATAACGTAAATTACTGGACCTGATAAAGTTATTAAGGGTATTTTTAAATTGCGATTTCACTTTTATATTGTTTACATTAATCAACTGCTCTTTACGAATTTTCTCACGCCGAATATTTTCATCTGCTTACATTCCTTTAAATTATTCTGGTGTACTTCCAAGTGCATGTTTTTATGCACACGTAATTAATGGGCAATATATATGGACTATATTTTCTATCAACAATCAATAATTAACTTCGTTGCACAATATGCTGGTAATTCTAAATCACAATTAACAGTGATGGTTGATGACACGCGCAGTATTTTAAGAGTTGATGCGTATAGGCTTTTTGAAAATATTCTTTTAAATTATCAACAATTGGGAGTAATTGAATATAGAAAAGTAGATTGCCTACTTAAAAGTGTTGCCGTGAATTTGAAAACTTCAAGTGAGTCTGAGTATTTTCTCGTTTCACAGTCAGCAACCTGGTGGCAAGAATGGCATTTCGCGCTATCGATGCGTGTAAAAACGAGTCAAAATAATGCTGTTATCGTGCAAAATAGTGATTATTCAGCGCAAGATAATAAACCACTAACCCGTCAGCATGATTTGAGTGAGTACGTTAATTATTTATGCAAGTGCCAATACCGATGTGTAATGTATGTATGCTCGCTAAGGAATAATCCTTATAAACCAACGCTTTGTCGATGTGTTCGGTTACACTGTTGACGATGTTCCAACACTTAATGATTGGTGGCTTAATGCTTACCCAGATCCACATTATCTTGTGGGTGCGACAAACGTGGCAACAAGCTCTTAGCTTTGCGTTAGAAAATGATACTGATATTGAAAGGCTTTACATAGTGCATTACAAATCCAGCAAGCAGTTAATCAATTAGCCATTAAGCATGAATATACAGATATTGGCTATATAACACTAAGCATGGGCATTAAAACTTTGCATAATCCCCAAACTGGCAATTATATCTATTTTGTTGATGCGGCAGATAAAGCTTTGTACCAAGCAAAAAGACAAGGGCGTAATTGTATCGTTGTTAGTGAAGATTGATACAAAAAATCAGCTGAGCGCTGCTAGGCATATTTAAAATAGCTGCGCTCAAGCGCAGCTATAGTTTATAGTTCATCTGCGATTATTTTAAAATGGCCATTATCAATTCCTTTTAACGTATAGTCACCAATACGATAGCGGATTAAACGTAAAGTAGGGTGGCCAATATGTGCTGTCATCCTTCTTACTTGGCGATTACGTCCTTCGGTAAGGGTAATACTGAGCCAACTGGTTGGAATGTTTTTTCGCTTTCTAACGGGAGGATTACGTGGCCATAAAGTTGGCTCATCTATGCGTTTAACAACGGCTGGTAATGTTAATCCGTCTTTGAGTTCGACGCCTTGGCACAGTTGTTTAATTGTTGCATCAGTTGGTTCACCTTCAACTTGTGCCCAGTAAGTTTTACTGGTTTTTTTGTTTGGCGCTGTTAAAGTGTTTTGTAATTTCCCACAATTAGTGAGCAATAGCAGGCCCTCACTGTCTCTATCTAATCGTCCTGCAGCATATACATCTTTAATGGTAATAAAGTCAGCTAAGGTTTGTCTGTTTGCTTCATCAGTAAACTGGCACAGCACATCAAATGGTTTATTAAATAAGACAATTTTTCGCTCACTGGCGGCAATGGCTGGTTTTATCTCGCGCTTTATTGAGTTATTCACTTTTTTGGTTGTAATTGCACCGCGATTATAGCTACGGCCGCTATTTCGGCGTTTTGCTGTATTATTTGGTTTAGCTGTTGTCATTGCTAGATGCACCGTGCGGGTTTTGGTAAGCCAGCAATTTTAGTTGCTTGCTTAGCTGGGCCTTTAGGAAAAAGAGTATACAGATAAATACTATTGCCTTTATCTTCACCCAGTGCTTTTGCCATTGCTTTAACTAACATTCTTATTGCTGGGCTGGTGTTGTACTCCAAATAAAAATTACGCACAAAATGAATCACTTCCCAGTGTTGGGAGGTTAATTCAATGTTTTCTTGCTCGGCAATAACGCAGGCTAATTGTTCACTCCATAACGAGTGATCAAGTAAGTAACCTTGTTTATCCGTGTCGATAATTTGATTATTAAATTCAAGCATGTATTACCACGTAATAGAGTGAGATGTTGCTAATGTTAGTGCGACAAAGTCGTCATAACTAAGCGAGTGATCGGGCTGATTGATTGTGATATCTCGTACCTTGGCGTCATCAGCAAGTATTAATAAGTGCGTTGCAAGCTGTCTAAATTGGGCAATAGCAAAGCATGCGTCACTTAATAATAATACTTTGTCTGTTGACTGGATCAGGTTAACTAATTGATCCGTGTTGTAATAGCCAAGTGGCTTGGAAAATATGTGTAAAGTGCTCATAAGTTCACTATGTGTTGTTGCTGGGCAATAAGTTGAGTCTGCTGCTGATAATTAAGCGCTTTTACTTCTACTAACAAGTTATGTTTATCAAGGCCATACTCGAGCAGAGACTTTTCACATACATAAATGTTTTCAACATCGTAAATTTCTAGCGTTCTGATGGTCTTAAAGTAGTTCTTTAAACCTATATGCTCAGGTTGTTGATGTTTTTTTAGGGCAAGTACCGCAGGGCCGCTAAATAACCAACTAATATTTTGCTCAACAGCAGCGAATATTAATGTCATATCTAATGCATCACGAATATGTAAATCATCGAAAGGACTATGGTGGCTTAAAACTAATACATTGATCATTTAAATTGCACCCATTTATCCGCATCACTGGCAAGCATTGCAAACTCAGCTAACCCTGCGACTGCAAAAAAACCGGTATTATTTATATCAAGGCCACGCTTTTCGGCAGCAGTAACACACAACATAAGATGAATCCCTTGCTCATGTAATTGTTGCCATAAAGCGTTAATTGCTAATTCATCAGCTGCCAAATCTAGTTGCTCGCTGGCATGAAAAACGCCGTTTTGATACAAAAAAATGGCATCAATGTTATGCCCTTGTGTTAAACATGCTTGTGCAAATTTAACCAAACGTTGCGTGGTATCATGATCCGATGGTGCGCTGTGCAGAGAAAGTACAAATCGTGCCAAAACTATTCCAATAAAAAAGCCCCTAAAGAGGGGCTATTTTAACAGAACTATTTAATTAGTCATTATTTGCGCCAAGCAGTGCAAGCAATGAGGTAAACAAGTTATATACACTTAAATATAAAGAGACTGTAGCGCGAATATAGTTTGTTTCGCCACCATTGATGATGCGGCTTGTATCAAACAAGATTAAGCCAGACATGATCAATACAACCGCTGCATTTAATACCATAAACATTAGCGAGCTGCCGATGAAGATATTAACAATGCTGGCCACAATCACAACAATAAGGCCTACCGTTAAAAAACCGCCCATAAAAGAGAAGTCTTTTTTAGTATTTAGTGCATACGCAGACAAACCAAAGAAAATCAGTGCAGTTGATCCTAACGCTTGCATGATAAGCATTGGGCCATTTGGCATCGCTGCATAATGGTTAAGTAACGGACCAAGTCCCGCACCCATTAAACCCGTAAAAGCGAATACCCATGCAACGCCTGACGCGCTTTCGGCTTTTTTATTTACAACAAATAAAAGGCCAAATGAAATAAGAGTAAAAACTAACCCCATAAAATAAGGTAGTTGTAATGCCATTGAGATACCAGCCGTCACAGCACTAAATGCTAATGTCATGGCCAGTAAGAAATAGGTGTTTTTAAGTACCTTGTTTGTTTCAATGGTCGACATAACCGGTCTAGCGGTATTGTACGAATGATTAAATGCCATTTTAGAGCTCCTTTAGAAACCTATTGTAAGTTCCGATAATTAAACTGAAGTTAGATTACCAAGACTTCTATATTTGGGCAAACCTTTGTAGTTCAATAGACCGATAATTAAAAAGAAAAGTTCAATTTAGTGTGATTTTTACTCAGGGGTGAGTTAAGAATAAACAAATCAATGATTTTTTAAGCACTTGAACACTTTTTTGAAAAAAAAGCTTCACAAAGAGCACTGCCTTCTCTATTATGCAGGCCGTGCGGAGAGATGGCAGAGTGGTCGAATGCACCGGTCTTGAAAACCGGCAGGGGTTTATAGCCCCTCTAGGGTTCAAATCCCTATCTCTCCACCACCTAATTAAAATAATTGCGAGTACACTCTTATTCGTGATTTATAAATGTTTCGGAGAGATGGCAGAGTGGTCGAATGCACCGGTCTTGAAAACCGGCAGGGGTTTATAGCCCCTCTAGGGTTCAAATCCCTATCTCTCCACCATATAAAACAAAAAGGCCGTTGATAATCAACGGCCTTTTTGTTTCTGAAGTTCTCCATAAAGATTGACTAAGTCAATGTATTTTCATAATGCGCCAAATAACATGCACTTCATATAAATCCGCATAAGCCTTTAAATAAATTAACGGATCAAATCATACGCTAAACTATTGGTCGATTTTATCTGATAAGTTAATCGTTATCGGTGGAGTTGTTAGCTACTTGCAAGGCTTTGGTAATATCATTCATCGGGGCGCTGTGACTCTTCTCTGACCTGCGATATCAGAACACCATTCTTGTTCAAAGCAATAATGACTGTTTTATTATTATCTGGTGGTGCACCCAATGCTTTTTCTTTTAACTGTGAATCAGAATCTAAGTTTGATCGTGGGAGTGTTGATGCACATCTTTTATTGGTCTGGCCAATGACGTCCTGTTCTGACATAAAAAATGGTAAACTAACAGCCAATACGTCGCGAATCTGATATTTATTATGATCTATTTTTGAGCGTAATATGGTAACTCATTCCAGAGCGAACTTTTTTGCTAGCTTGATAGGCCGTTGAAATTTATTCATTGTTAATATTATCAAGCCATTGATGAGCTTCATTCAAAATTAAATTGTTTCTAATCTTTCATATATATCGGGTACATCCCAGTCAAAAATAGCGCGATACTTCTTAATTAAATTATTCACGTCTTCGATGATATCGTTGCGATGGGCTGCTAACTCTAATTTTTTATTTTAGCCATTTCAGTTCACCTTAAAATTTATAGATAAATCTAGACTAGGCTTTTATTCATGCCAGTTCTGTGCGAAAGCGAACAGATTTAATGGGAAATTGGTTGCAAGCTTTTAGATGAAAACCCTATCAGCGAAACAATGATTTATTGTTTATCATTTTTAATCTGGAGCAAATACGCCATGTTACATACTCTGAATAATTTAAAAAATTTAGCTATTCATGCATCGGATGGAGATATTGGGCTTACCAAAGATTTTTACTTTGATGATAAACATTGGGTGATCCGATATCTGGTGGTCGAAACTGGATCTTGGCTATTAAGTAAAAAAATATTGCTTTCACCTATATCAATCAAAGAGTTGAATCAGAAACCACAGACGCTCACTGTTACAATTTCAAGAAAACAAGTTAAAAACTGCCCTGACATGGATAGCGAAAAACCAGTTTCTAGGCAGTGTGAGCTAGAATACATGCGATATTATGGTTACTCACATTATTGCGATAACACTGATATATGGGGTGGTTATTCAAGTCCTAATATGATGTCACCTGGTTATTATAGTGTCGCACCAAAGCCTGATAACTTAGATGCACCAGATAATTTCGCAGATGTTGATGCTGCATTATCTCAAGATAATGATCATCATCTACGCAGTAGTAATGCAGTAACGGGTTATAAACTTGATGTCATAGACGGTGATCTGGGTCACTTACATGGTATGTTGATAGATACCGACACCTGGGAAATTCGTTATTTGATTATTAACACCAGTAATTGGTGGTTGGGTCATCTGGTTTTGATTGCCCCAAAATGGATTAAAGAGGTGAGTTGGCCCACTTCTAAAATCTATGTTGATATGACGCAGCAGCAAGTAAAAGATGCACCCACTTTTGATCCCTCAGTGCCTTTCAGTCTAGAGCATGAGCAAAGTATGCAAACTCATTATGGTCGTAATGGTGAATAACAATATTACCTTTGAGTTAGGTGTTTGCTTGTCTTGTTTACGTTATTTATTTAAAAATTGTTATGTTAGTAAGTCATTTATTTCAAATATTTTATTCGAGAGTTTGGGTTTGAATCCCTATCTTTCGATCTTATAAAAAAAAGGCCTAGTGCTTAACCTTTATTAATGCTCCATTGAATCTATACACATTCGTTGGTATGACGCGTGAGGTAGTAATATAGAAGACTTCAAACACTATTTATCAGCGGCATTAGTAAGTTGTATACCTATGTTAATAGGCTACGTTTTTTTAAGTAATGAGCTAAATCTTTCTATATCAGAGGTTGTAACAGATTCATATATGCAGGCTTTTTTGAAGAGCTAGTCTTTAGAGCTGCTTTGTTTGGTATGTTGTTTCGTTTTTATCTTTGGGGTCATCCCAGCAGCACTAATTAGTACTATAATATTCTGCTTGTGTCATATTTATCAATGACATGATGTCATTTCAGCGCAAATGGCTGTTACCATCTCAACAATAGCAGATACATGGTTTACTTGGTTATATTGCGAATGCGGCTTACGTTATATTTAATATGTCTGGTGGCGCAGCTGGCGATTTAAAAAAATCTATTCAAAGCAAAAGCCATTATTCTGAGTATCGTTTACGTTAACCTACATATCCGACGTGGGAAAAAGCGTGAAGTAATACTCTCGTCACTATTTCAAAATCAACCACATAGTTCGACTCTGTTTATTAGAACACCCACTCAAAATATTTAATGGAGATAATGATGCTTGGATTGTTTTGGTTATGATAGTTTTTAGTTCACCTTTTGTATTATTGCTAATAATTAAACATTACTTTTTTAGAAAACATTAGTTAAAAGAGAGTTGTTTTTCTTAGAACAAGCAAAGAGAACCGATACTGTCTTAGCGATGCAAAAGAAATTAGAGATTCTAGTTGCAAGAGTCATTGAACTTGAAGAAATAGTGACCACAGTAGCATTGATTTATCGAGAAAAATCGATCAACTGTAAATTTATAGCCTCTGTATATAAAGAGGCAAAATTATACTTTTCTGTAAAGTGAATAACGCTAAACTCTATAACGGTTTAAAACTGGATCTTGCTTAGGTTAAACGGGCATCAAAATTACCCTATCATGATTGCTGTATGATTTATCATCGTAAATTACGACCATAGTCTCTATTTCGATGTTGTAAAACATCATGCATCCTTAGTATTTATTCAGGTATGATTTTAAGGACGCATTATGAAACATCGGCTTGCAAAAAGTGTTGGGTTATCATTACTTTCACCTGTGATCATTGGCAGTGTGTTAGGAGTTTATTATGCATTAACGCTCAATACCGATCCGCTGACTACCTTTTTCCAGTTACTTATGAGTGCGATAGCTAACGCGCATATTGTCGGTTTAACCATGGCTGCTTTTGTAGTACCCGGATATTTATTGATGTACAAGTACGCGAAAGTTAATTATTCGGGAGTACTGACATTAGGTTTACTCGGTGGTGCAATTTTTAGTTACTTACTCAGTGCAACAGGTGGTATGGTCTTTTTAATTAATACCGCGATGTCAGCTTTAGCGGCGGGACTGTTTTTATATGGATTAAGGTTAGGTGCGATAAAACAACAACCTCCTCAATAGCAGAATTATTAACCAAGCTTGCTGAAAATTAGGGCAAATTGCTTTTTTTTGCCCTGAAAAGGTTTCAATTATTGGCGACAAAGAGTACCTTTAGCTACTGTATGTTTGATAAGAAGTAGTTTGGTATGCAAAAGCAAGAATTTTACCAGTCATTAGTTAAACAAACTGAATCGCTAATTACTGGTGAACCTAACATTATTGCCAATATGGCGAATATTAGCGCGCTGTTATTTACGTCACTCGATGATGTAAATTGGGCTGGTTTTTATTTGATGGATTCACCAACTGAATTAGTGCTTGGTCCGTTTCAAGGTAATCCTGCATGTATCCGAATTCCTGTCGGAAAGGGTGTCTGTGGAACTGCCGCTGCAACTGCACAAACTCAACTAGTTGAAGATGTACATGCATTCGCAGGTCATATTGCTTGTGATGCAGCGTCTAATTCTGAAATAGTAATACCTATTCATAAAAATGGTGAAGTATTTGCTGTATTAGATATCGACAGCCCAAGTATTGCTAGGTTTGATGTTGATGATAAGCAAGGTTTAGAAGCACTCGTCGCATGTTTTGAGGCAACTATTGCATGAAAGACTTAGTAAATGTACAGGATTATCTGTTTGCCATCACTGATGTAGGTGATTGGGAAGGGGATGAAGAGCATGTAGCGGAAACGCTCAACGATTTAATTCATATTGCATGGGATCGTCTTCCTGATGACACTGAATGTGAATTAATTGATGAAATAATTAACGGTATTTGGGAACACCTTCGAGGCGATATGGCTGTAATTGAAGCCGACTTTGAAGAGTTGGTCGACTGGGTAACACACTACGTCGATTCGTCCCTTGATGAAAAGATGTGATAAATAGGTTCTAAAATGGAAACCACAAACAAGCTAAAAGATATTAATGAAGTATTGGAATTTTTATACCAAGAATTCCCAGAATGTTTTAAACAAAAAGACGGTATCAAGCCGCTGAAAGTAGGTATCTTTAAAGATATCGCTGAGCGAATTGAAGGTTCTGAAAAAGTAAGTAAGACGCAAGTACGTCAAGCGCTGAGAAAGTATACGTCTAACTGGCGTTATTTAGAAGCTGTTACTAAGTCTGAGTTTCGTATTGATCTTGATGGAAATCAAGGTGCTAAAGTGGAGCAAGAACATATTGATCATGCTCAAAAAGCACTTGAAGAAAGTCGTGCGAAAATGGCTAAACGTAAAAAGTCACAACGTCCACGTAATGATTCAGACACAAAATCTTACAAAAAGAAACCAGGCCAATTCGCTAAACCAGGCGATAAAAACGCTAAAGTTAATACCACACCAGCAAAAGCTGCGCCGGTTAAACGTTCAGGTAAAATTGAACCTTTACCAGCAAGTGAGGTCAAGGTTAATAACAAAGTTAAAGTTAAACTTGGCCAAGCCCTTGTTAATGCAGTAATCACTGAAGTGAACAAAGAAGACGTTCATGTAGAGTTGGTAACTGGCATGCAAGTTAAAACTAAAGCAGACAGCCTGTACATTATTTAAGCTGTATATAAATTAAGGAGTTGTGTATGAGTCAGAAGTTTAAGCTCATTCCGTTAGTTGCCGCCCTGTATTCAGGTTTATTATTTGCATCAGATATTGCTGATGTTAATGATGTAGTTACAGCAAAAGACTTGCCAGTACTTACGCAAGAGAGTCAGCATAGTACGGCTAGCAAACGGGTGACAAACTTATTTACTCGTGCACATTATAAACCAATTCGTTTTGATGACGCACTTTCAAGTAAAGTGTTTGACCGTTATATCGAATCCCTTGATTTTAATAAAAGCGTCTTTTTGGCTGCGGATATTGCCTCATTTGAGCAATACCGCAACCAATTTGATAATGCATTAACGACCGGCAAACTTGATTTTACCTTTGATATTTTCAACCTAAGCATGCAGCGTCGTTTTGAGCGTTATGAGTATTCTTTAAAGTTACTTGAAACACCAATGACCTTTGATAATGCGGATGAATATTACTTTGATCGTGAAGATGCTGATTGGTCACAAACGCAAGCTGAGTTAGATGAGCTTTGGCGTGAACGTGTAAAATATGATGCACTACGATTAAAAATGACCGGCAAAGATTGGCCTGGTATAAAAGAATTATTAACTAAGCGTTATCACAATGCACAAAAACGTTTAGTGCAAACCAATAGTGAAGATGTATTTCAGATAGTAATGAACTCTTTTGCGCGAAGTATTGAAGCACATACCTCCTATTTATCGCCACGCAGAGCTGAACAGTTCAAAATGGACATGGATCTTGAACTAGAAGGTATTGGTGCAGTACTAAGCTACGACGAAGACTACACGGTTATTCGCAGCTTGGTTCCAGGTGGACCTGCTGATAAATCGGAGCAAATTAAAGCTGATGACCGTATTATCGGCGTTGCTCAAGACAAAGAAGAATTTGTTGATGTCATTGGCTGGCGTTTAGATGACGTAGTTGATTTAATCAAAGGACCAAAAGGCACTAAGGTGCGTTTACAATACTTAAAAGGTGCTGATGATCATGGCGCGCCTAAAGTAGTTGAAATTATTCGCGATAAAATTCGCCTCGAAGATAGAGCTGCAAAATCAGAAGTATTCAAAGCAAAATATTCTGATTTAACCAGCAAAATAGGTGTTATTGAGATCCCTGGTTTCTACAACAACTTGTCTAAAGACGTTAAAGTAGAATTGGCGAAATTAAAAGAAGCCAAAGTAGATGGCATTATAATTGACCTACGTCAAAATGGTGGTGGTTCATTATATGAAGCAACACAACTATCTGGTTTGTTTTTTGACCAAGGTCCAGTAGTACAAATTCATACTCTAAATAATCGCATTGAAGAGCAAAAAGACCGTGATGGTGTTACGTTTTACGATGGCCCCCTTACGGTGCTTGTTGATCGTTACAGCGCATCTGCCTCTGAGATTTTCGCCGCAGCGATGCAAGACTATGGTCGAGCAGTAATAATTGGTGAGCAAACGTTTGGTAAAGGCACTGTGCAGCAGCATAAGGGCTTAGGCCGTGCTTACGATTTATACGATAATCCACTTGGCAGTGTGCAATATACGATTGCAAAGTTTTATCGTATCAATGGTGGTAGCACACAGCATAAAGGTGTGATCCCAGATATTTCATTCCCATCAGCAATTGATCCAGCGGAATGGGGCGAAAGCCAAGAGGATAATGCATTACCGTGGGACAGTATCGTACGCGCCAAATATAACTCGGTTGATGACTTACACCCAGCCATTGCTTACTTAAGCAAAGCGCATGCTGAACGCATTAAATCAGAACCAGAGTTTAACTATGTTTTTCAAGATATTACGCGTTATAAAGAAGAGAAAGACCGGAAAACTATTTCTCTTGTAGAAGCGCAGCGTATTAAAGAAAAAGACGATGGTGAAGCGCGTGCATTAGCTCGTACTAATGAAAGGCTTACTCGTTTAGGTGAAAAACCGATTGAGAGCTTGGATGATGCGCCTGATGTCTTAGACGACTTAGATCCATTCCTAGAAGAAGCTGCATTAATTACCCAAGATTATATTAAGTTTGGTCGTGTAGCTAAGAAATAACTTGTTTTACATATTAATAAAAAAGGCGCTTTGGCGCCTTTTTTGCTGCCTAAAACTCTTGATATTGCTATAATTACTGATTAAACGCTGACAAAAGTAAGTAACTTAGTTAGGCTAAGCGTCGCGTCTGTGCTAAAAAATAATAATTAAACGCGCATAAAAATGCGCGTAGGAGTCTCAATTTTGAATTCACAAAAAGAAAAACCCATCCTACAGGCCAGCTTTTTCGATGCCTTGATCCCAATTTCTGTACTGATTTGTTTATTAGGTGCTGCGGTCTATTTATTTGGCGATAGTTCGTCATCAGGGCCGAATCAAATTGCGCTACTGTTTGCTACATTTACAGCTGCACTTATTGGCCTTAAAAATGGCTATACTTGGAAAAAACTTGAACAAGCGATGATAGAGGGGATCACTCTATCTTTGGGCGCTATATTAATTTTGTTAATGGTTGGCGCGCTGATCGGCACTTGGCTGCTGTCAGGCACTGTACCTACGCTTATTTATTATGGTTTACAGGTAATTAATCCTAGTTGGTTTTACGCAGCAAGCTGTTTAATTTGTGGCATTGTAGCAATGAGTATTGGTAGCTCTTGGACCACGGCGGCGACAATAGGTGTAGCGCTACTCGGTGTTGCTACAGGCCTTGGATTAGAGCAAACAGTGACGGCCGGTGCCGTAATATCTGGGGCTTACTTTGGCGATAAACTTAGTCCACTGTCTGAAACAACAAATTTAGCTCCTGCGGTTGTGGGAGCTGATTTATTCGAGCATATTCATCATATGCTATGGACGACTGTACCAAGTTTTGTGATTGCACTAATCATCTTTATTTTTATGGGCTTTAATGCTACAGCGTCAAGTGAGGCTGGGCGTATTGATGAAATAACCGCTATTCTACAACAAAACTTTAATATAGGTTTAGAGATGCTGGTGCCACTGATTGTTTTACTGGTGTTAGCAATTAAAAAAATGCCTGCATTTCCGGCAATTTCAATCGGTGCGGTACTTGGTGCAGTATGGGCAATGATTTTTCAATCAGACCTAATTGCAACACAAATTGATGGCTCTCAGGGGCAAATTGTCGGTTATTTTAAATTGGTTTGGAGTACATTTTTTGATGGCTTTAGTATCCTCACAGGCGATGAAAAAATGGATTCATTACTCAGTGGTGGTGGAATGTCTGGCATGTTAACCACAACGTGGCTGATTATGACGGCATTGATGTTTGGCGCCATTATGGAAAAAACAGGTTTATTAGATATTTTTGTAAAAAGTATTCTTAAAATTGCGAAAAGCACTGGCTCTTTAATTACTGCTACTATTGCGACCTGTATTGGTACCAATGTAATTGCTGCAGATCAGTATATCGCTATTGTGGTCCCTGGTCGGATGTTTAAAGAAGAATATGCAAAGCGTGGTTTGAAACCCGTTAATTTATCAAGAACATTAGAAGATGGCGGGACGATCACCAGTCCCCTGATCCCTTGGAATACCTGTGGTGCATATATGCAAAGTGTATTATTGATCAACCCATTTGATTATGCGCTATATGCATTTTTTAATCTTATAAATCCATTACTAGCTGTTATTTATGCTTACCTAGGCATTAAAATTTTACGTATTAAGCCAAAACAATAGCCATAAATTATACGCTCCTCTGCTAAGAGGAGCCACTTTGGAGTTTCACATGACTGCATTAAAAAAACCTCAAGCACAGTATCTTAAAGATTACCAAGCTCCACCATTTTTAATTGATCACATTGATTTGACCTTCGATTTATTGCCGTTAAACACCCGTGTTACGAGTATAATGACGATCACGAAAAAAATAGCATGTGTGGCAGATTTAGTGCTTGATGGCATTGATTTGACGCTGATCTCAATTACTGTAGATAACAACGCATATACAGATTATGACCTACTTGATGAGCAGCTTGTGATCCATAATCTACCAGCGCAATGCCAGCTTACAATCGTTAATGAAATAGCGCCAAAAACTAACACATCTTTAGAAGGTTTATATCTATCTGGCGGTGCGTATTGTACACAATGTGAAGCGCAAGGCTTTAGAAAAATAACCTATTATCTTGACCGCCCAGATGTACTTGCAAGCTTTGACGTGACTATTATTGCTGACGAGCAGTTTACTCATTTATTATCAAATGGTAATAAATTAGCGGAAGGCAAATTAGACAATGGCCGTCACTTTGCAAAATGGCAAGACCCATTCAAAAAGCCAAGTTACTTGTTCGCACTTGTTGCAGGGGACTTTGATGTACTTGAAGATACCTTTGTTACGCAAAGTGGTCGTACAATAGATTTAGCCTTGTTTGTTGATAAAGGGAATTTACCGAAAACTCCTCATGCGATGGCATCACTTAAAAAATCAATGCAGTGGGATGAGCAGCGTTTTAATCTTGAGTATGATTTAGATATTTACATGATCGTTGCTGTGGATTTTTTCAATATGGGCGCGATGGAAAATAAAGGTCTGAATATTTTCAACTCTAAATGTGTGTTGGCTAATCAAGAAACCGCCACTGATAAAGATTATCACACCATAGAGTCAATCGTTGGCCATGAGTATTTTCATAACTGGACAGGGAACCGAGTGACTTGTCGTGATTGGTTTCAACTGTCGTTAAAAGAAGGCTTAACAGTTTTTCGTGATCAAGAGTTTAGCAGTGATTTAGGCTCGCGGGCACTGAATCGTATTGATGCGGTTAAAGTAATGCGTACTCATCAATTCAGTGAAGATGCCGGTCCTATGGCACATCCGATCCGTCCCGAACAAGTGATTGAGATGAATAACTTCTATACAGTAACTGTGTACGACAAAGGCGCTGAAGTTATCCGTATGATGCACACGTTATTGGGAGAAGAAAAGTTCCAGCAGGGCATGGCACTTTATTTTCAGCGTCATGATGGGCAAGCCGTTACCTGTGATGATTTTGTTGCGGCTATGAGTGATGCCTCAGGTATCGATTTAACTCAGTTTAAACGTTGGTATAGCCAAGCTGGCACACCACGGCTAATCGTAAAACAAGAGTATGATAAGCTCAGTGGTACTTTTTCACTGCATATAGAGCAGCTGGCACCGCTTAATCAGCCAGAAAATGCGCCATTACATATCCCATTTGCTATCGAGCTACTTAATCAACAGGGCGAGTCTGTCTCTTTACAGTTTGAAGGACAGCCACTTGATCATGTCTTAGATGTCACAACAGCGCAGCAAACGTTTAGCTTTGATGGTTTAACCGCGAAGCCTGTAGCGGTGCTACTAGAGGATTTCTCTGCGCCGTGTATTGTTGAGCAACAAAATACAGCCACTGAATTATTACACATTATGCGCTTTGCGCGCAGTGACTTTTCGCGTTGGGATGCTCAACAACAATTGTTCATTGGGGCGGTTAAAGGGGCCATTATAACACCTGAAAATAATCAATTGGATCCAGCAATTATTACTGCATTACGTAGTTTATTAGTTGATCAGGAGGGAGATTTAGCTTTAATTGCTGAATTATTAAAACTGCCTAGTTTTGATACCCTCGCAGCTGAGTTTAATGTGATCCCTGTGGATCAATTGGTTGCGGTGACAAATCAGTTTGAGTTACAAATTGCTCAGCAACTGCGTAGTGAGTTCTTAGACTGTTATCAAAGTTTAATTGATGACGGCTCTGTAAGTGCAACAGCTGTCGCTATACGTGCATTAAAAGGTATGTGCTTGCATTATTTGGCAAAAATTAATGAGCTTGATATCAATCAACTTCTTGTTAGTACTGCTAATTCACACAATATGACCAATGTACTCGCCGCGCTCAGTGCAGTGGTAAAAGCTGATAATCCATTAGCAAAAGAGTTGTTAAACCAATTTGACAGTCAGTGGCGCCATGATGTGTTAGTGATGGATAAGTGGTTTGCATTGCAAGCAATGCAAGGTGGCGATGACGCCATTAGTAATATCAAAAAGTTATATGATCACCCTTGTTTTGATTTTTCAAACCCAAACCGTGTCAGGGCACTAGTGGGCAGTTTTAGTCATTTTAATACCGCACAGTTTCACCGTGAAGATGGTACAGGTTATCAATTGCTAGGTGACTTACTAGTTAAGCTTAATGCAATCAACCCCCAAAATGCATCACGTATGTTAACGCCATTTATGTCATGGCGCAGATATGATGAGGTACGTTCAGTTGCAATCAAAGCTCAGCTGCAACGCCTAGCTTTGCTTGATAATTTAAGTGATGACTTGTTTGAAAAAGTTGATAAAGCACTACAATAAATTATGATCGAATATTATTTTTTACTGAACTTAACCTACAAGCAGTGCATGGATTACTACGAAGGTAAGTATACATCAGTTCAAGTAATTGAAGATGGTGGCAAAAAAGTACGTTTTGCCGCCAGCCATTTGCGTCCTTTTATTTCCTCTTTAGGGGTAAGAGGGCGCTTTCGACTTTTGCTTACTCCAGAGTATAAATTTTTACGTTTGGAGCGTGTTGCCTAAAACAATATTTTAAAATAATCACTTATAATATTGTTTTTTTGTTAATTCGATTTGTCCTATTGTTAATTTACGTGTATAAATTATCTGGTAGGACGTCTTACCATTAGGTTAACGTCAACTAAACAGAAAAATTATGACCGATTGAACGCGTTCTATTTGTAATTTCTTTATTTCGCTTCTATCGTTACGACTACACTAAAAACAATAACTTGATCACAAAATTACCCGCGACAGGGGGAACACACAATGATAAGAAGATCGCTTTTTGTTAAAAATAAACTAGTACTAGGCATCGCAGCCGCTACTTTAGGGTTATCAGCAGCACACACACAGGCTGCAACGTTTGAGGCTGGAGGGTTTGATATAACCTTCGACTCTGCTTTTTCTTATGGACAAAGTATCCGTGTTGAAGACCGAAACTTTAACTTAATAGGTAAAAGTAATAACCCGTCTTTTGATTGGACAGGTTATAACTCTGTATTAAATCCAATTTATTCAGCGCAAGATGTCTGGGCCCAACCTGGCTCTTACTCTAATAACGGCGACGCTGGTGATTTGAACTTTGATAGCGGTGAATCTTTTTCAAAGCTGTTGAAAGGGACGCATGATTTATCTATCAACAAAGATAACTATGGTCTATTTACTCGATTTATGTATTTTTATGATTTTGAATTGATGGATGGCGATCGTGCCTATGTTAATCCAACTTCAGGGCAAGGAGTTGATCCTTGTGATGATAAAGACACAAAGAAACAAAGCTGCGCAGATATTCGTCTATTAGATGCTTACGTATGGGCTAACTTTGATTTAAATGACGGCAATAACCCACTTTCTATTCGTCTAGGACAACAAGTTATAAACTGGGGAGAAAGTACATTAATTTCTCACGGTATTAACGTAAATCCGGTCGATATTGATCGGTTAAAAGCGCCGGGTGCAGAGCTTAAAGAAGCTTTTATTCCAGTTGGTATGTTATGGGCATCTTTAGGGATCACTGAAAATGTGACTTTGGAAGGCTTTTACCAATACCAATGGCATGAAACACGTTTACCTGCAGCTGGAACGTATTTTTCAACCAATGACTTTGCCGCTGAAAATGGTTATCAGCAAAATGTACAGCTTGGTTTTACCTCCAACCCAGATATCGATTTAGCGTTTTTAACTGATAGCTTAAATAATTTGATGACTACCTTTGGTCAAGCTGCTGCCGCTAAAGGGATCGACCCTGCAAGTCCCGCAGGGCAAGCATTATTGGCACAAACTTATCTGGCATACCCTACTAAAGTCGCTCTTAAAGGCAAAGGGGATGATGGTAAAACTGAACCTGATGATGGTGGTCAATATGGTTTACGTTTAGGTATGTTCTTACCAGATTTTTATGACACTGAAGTTGCACTTTACCATGTAAACTACCATAGCCGCCGTCCTCTTATTTCAGGTCGCGTATCTAACTTTACACAAGCGTCACTGGCCCAAGATTTAGCCATGTTAGCAACGACTAAAATTACCTCTGACAATGTCTCTGATTTAAAAGCATTTGCTAAAGCAACCAATGAGTATCCAGAAGATATTAAATTGTATGGGTTAAGCTTTAATACATCAATTGGTGAAACGGCGTTTGCTGGTGAGTTCACTTTCCGTGAAGACGAACCACTACAAATCGATGACGTAGAATTGCTTTATGCTGCTATGCCTGAGCAATTAGCGTTAGCGGGACTTCGTCCTGAGTTTGCCGGTATTTCACAAATGAGTCAGGGTAACGCAGTTAGTGTTGTAGGCCCTGGGGAATTAGCAAAAGGTTATATTGAGCGTAATACTAGCCAATTGCAGTTTACAGCAACACATTTATTTGGCCCATCACTGGGTGCAGATAGCTGGGCTGTAGTGGGTGAAATTGGCGGCGTGCGCATAAATAATATGCCTGAATACGATGAAATGCGTTTAAATGTTTCAGGCACTGGTCGAAGCGGTATTATGACCGGCCCTAATGCAGATGATTACTCAACACTTCATATGGCTTTGTCTAATGGCCCCGAACAAAAAGAGTTTGCGACAGCATCATCATGGGGATATCGCTTAATTGCTAAAGGCGATTATTACAACTTCTTTAAAGGAGTTAATTTTTCACCTCGCTTTGTTTTCTCACATGATGTAAATGGTAACACACCAGACCCGATGTTCTTGTTTATTGAAGATCGCAAGTCACTTGGAGTGACAGCCAACTTTAATTATCAAAATGCATGGTCATTTGACTTTAGCTACAACTCTTTCTGGGGTGGCGGAGATACCAATACTTTCTCAGACCGTGATTTTGTTTCTTTTAATATTAAATATTCAATTTAAGGGTATCATGATGATAAAAAAACCTACCCTCATTGCACTAACGCTATGTAGTTTATTTTCTACAACAGCGGTCGTTGCAAAAATGACGAGCGAAGAAGTTGCGCGCTTAGGTGCAGATCTAACCCCATTAGGTGCTGAAAAAGCGGGTAATGCTGATGGCTCAATTCCGGCATGGACAGGTGGTATTACTAAAGCACCGGCAGGTTATACGCCGGGAATGCATCATCCAGATCCGTATGCTGACGACAAAGTACTTTTCACCATTGATAAATCAAATGTTGATAAATACAAAGCAAATTTAAGTCCTGGTCAAGTAGCTCTTTTTGAAGCGTATCCAGATACGTTTAAAATGAACATCTATACTACTCATCGCAGTGCTTCAAACCCACAGTTTGTCTATGATGCAACAAAACAATACGCACCAACTGCAGAGTTGATTGAAGAAGGTAATGGGATAAAAAATACTGCTATTGGCATTCCTTTTCCTATTCCAAAAACTGGCTTAGAGGCAATTTGGAACCATTTATTACGCTACCGTGGTCTGTCAATTGAGCGTTTTGGCGGTCAAGCGGCTCCAACAGCCTCAGGTTCGTATAATATGGTTGGCTTTGATGAGCAACTGTTAGTTAAGTACTCAGATCCAAAAGCAACACCTGCAGAGTTACAAGAATCTAATATTTTGTTTAAATTTAAACAAAAAGTCACCGAACCTGCGCGTTTAGCTGGCACGGCGCTATTAGTTCATGAAACCATGGACCAAATTTTAACTCCACGACAAGCGTGGACTTACAATTCTGGCCAGCGTCGTGTTCGTCGCGCGCCTAATGTTGCTTATGATGCACCAGGAACAGCAGCTGATAGCTTGCGTACAACCGATGATTTCGATATGTTTAACGGTTCGCCAAACCGCTATACATGGACGCTCAAAGGTAAGCAAGAGCTTTATGTACCATACAATAGTTATAAGCTACACAGTGATAAGTTACAGTATGACGATATTCTGATGGCCGGTCACATCAACCCGGAACATGTGCGTTATGAAAAACACCGTGTTTGGGTTGTAGAAGCAGATCTGAAAGGCGACACTCGTCATATTTATAAGAAGCGCGTATTTTATATTGATGAAGATAGCTGGCAAGTTCAAGTGACGGATATCTATGATAACCGTGACCAAATGTACCGTGTAGCGATGGCTCATACAATTAACTATTACGATGCGCTCACTAACTGGAGTACGTTAGACGTTTACTACGATTTGAATTCACGCCGTTACCTAGCGATTGGTTTAGATAACCAAGAGAAAATGTATGATTTCTCACAATCGTTTAATGATAATGAATTTACCTCAAGTGCACTGCGCCGCGAAGGTCGTTAATACACTCTAAGCACCTGGAATTATCTAGGTGCTTTTTTATTATTTCAAATCGCGTTTGTCACTCTGACACGCACTGGGTCATGACACTAACCGAGTCCCCCGACTGCACGTTATATACCGACAAACACATTCTTTTCAAGGCGATTTTAATTTATGAAGTACATGCTTTATGCAGGTCTTGCCGCTGTGGCGAGCCTTTCAACTCTTTCTATTGCAGCTGAACCACTTGCTGCAATTGTCGCAACTAAAGCAGATAAAACCCTGTTGACTGATATTGAATACACAGGAAAGCAACTGGTCGCTGTCGGAAAACATGGCACTATAATTACAAGCAGTAATGCAAAAAATTGGCAACAAGCGAGCGTTCCAACGCAAGTGTTACTAACGGCGGTTGCCTTCAGTGGCAGTGAACTTGGTTGGGCTTGCGGGCATGATGCGACTATTATTCATACCAATGATGGTGGTGCAAACTGGCAGTTGCAACAGGTGAACACGCAATTAGATAAACCTTGCTTAGATATTTTATTTACCAGTGAACTTCACGGCTTTGCTGTGGGTGCCTATGGTATGTTTTATGAAACCAGTGATGGTGGCAAACATTGGCAAAAGCGTTTTCTGGATTCTTTATTATTTGCAGATGATAGAGATTACTTAAATGATTTAAAAGAATCAGATCCACAAGGCTATGAAGCCGAAACTGCATCAATATTGCCGCACTTTAATCGTATTGTCACAACAAAAGATAAACTTATGTTAGTGGGCGAAATGGGTTTGTTAGCGCACAGTACAGACAACGGAAAAACATGGCAACGCGATGAAGAAATCTACCGGGGTTCCTTTTTTGCTTATGCCAGCGATGAACAAGGGCAAGAAATAGTTGCGGGTTTAAGAGGCAATATTTTTAGCCGTCAGGTAGGTGAGCAATGGCAACCAATAAGTAATAATAAAACCGCCACAATCAATAGTATTATCGCTAGCGGTGATAATCAATGGTTGTTACTTGCCAACAGCGGTGTGATTTTCCACTATAAAAATAATCAACTTACTATTGAGCAGTTAGCGGATGGTAAAGCAATTCTTGATGCCGTTATTTTTGAAAATCAATTGGTTATGGCATCAGAAAATGGCATTAAAGTGAAGGGGATGGCTCCATAATGCACACAATCGTCAATTTTTTAGAGAAAGCAGTTTTTCGTCATCGATTAATGATGGTGATAAGTTTTATTTTAATAACATGTTTTTTAGGTTTTAAAGCCACACAAATCCAACTTGATGCTTCATTTAATAAAAATATTCCACTTAATCATGATTATATGAAAGTGTATTTAAAGCATGAAAAGCAATTTGGTGGCGCAAATAGTATTTTGATCTCAGTGTGTGATGATAGCGGTGATATTTTTAATCCTGAGTTTTTCACCCAATTAAAAGCCGTTCATGATCAGTTATATTTTATTCCTGGGGTGAATCGTCCGTTAGTGAATTCAATTTTTTCACCCAGTGCACGTTTTGTCGAAGTTGTTGAAGACGGCTTTGCGGGTGGGCCAATTATTCCCGCCAATTTTACTGCTGATCAACGAGGTTTAGCGGTTGTTAAAGAGAATATCGAAAAAGCGAAAGTCGTAGGCAGGATGATTGCCTCTGATTATTCGTGTGCGATGGTAACCGCGCAGTTGATGGAAACTGATCCGCAAACGCAAGAAAAATTAGATACGTTAGCGTTTGCACAAAAGCTAGAAAGCGAAATTCGAGAGCCATTGAGCACTGATAAAGTAAGTATCCACATTATTGGTTTTGCCAAAATGGCCGGTGATATTGCCGAAGGTGCGAAAGGGGTTGTGTTATTTTTTGCTATTGCTATCGCGTTTACTTTCATCATGGTGTGGTTATTTTGCGGCAGCATCAAGCTCACTATTTTACCTATAGCCTGTTCAATTATTGCCGTGGTTTGGCAGTTGGGGATATTGTCGAGCTTAGGCTTTGGTCTAGATCCAATGTCGATTCTAGTACCATTCTTAGTGTTCGCAATCGGCGTAAGTCATGGCGTACAGATGATCAATGCAATAGGTAAAAAAGTCGCCGAAGGAAGCAGTAATACGCGTCTTTGCTGTCAGGCTAGTTTTAGATCGCTGTTAATACCCGGTGGTATTGCATTGCTGTCAGACACGGTCGGCTTTTTGACGTTACTAACCATAGATATAGGTATAATTCGTGAACTGGCTATCACAGCAAGTTTAGGTGTGGCTGTTATTATTTTTACTAATTTGATTTTATTGCCAGTATGGGCATCGTATATGCGCTTTGAAAACACAGTTCATATTCAATCAGGCAACAGCGAAAAACCAAACTTACTTGATTCAATTCGTGATCTGTTAGTCAAAGCCACGGATCCAAAATGCGCGAAAATCATTATTGGCTGCACCTTAGTATTGTTTGCTGTAGGTTATTGGCAAGCAGGGAAAATGCATATCGGCGATTTACATGCAGGTGCACCGTCATTGCATCAAGATGCCCGTTATAACCAAGATACCTTTTTAATATCGGACAAATATACAATTTCATCCGATATTCTAAAAGTGATTGTCGAAGCTTACCCTGCAGCATGTACAGAGCACGACGTAATGGATCGCATTAGTCGTTTTCAATATAAAGTTGAAAACTTAGCAGGTGTTCAATCAGCAGTATCCTTAAGCTCAGTAGCGCAGTCGGTTAATGCCGGGTATAACGAAGGTAATTTAAAATGGCAAAGTTTGCCTCGTAATACAGCAAGTTTGGTGCAATCTACCTCACGAGTCGAAACCAGTACCGGTTTACTCAATGGTGATTGTTCAGTTATGCCAGTGATTATCTTTTTAGATGATCATAAAGCGCAGACCATTGAACATATCATTGCCAGTGTTAAGCAATTTGCCATTGAAGAACAAACCGATATGCTGCAGTTTAAGTTGGCCTCAGGGCCTGTCGGCGTCATGGCTGCGACGAATGAATCAGTTTCTGCTGCACAATTACCAATGATGTTATACGTTTATGGTGCAGTTATTATTTTATGCTTGATTAGCTTTAAGAGTGTAAAAGCGACCATAGCGGTAGTGTTACCCTTGTATATTGTATCGACTCTTGCGCAAGCTTTAATGGTACAACTTGAAATCGGTCTGACGGTTTCAACGTTGCCAGTGATTGCACTAGGTGTAGGTATTGGGGTGGATTATGGGATTTATATTTTGTCATCGATGATGGGGCAATTAAAGCAAGGTGTTGCCTTACCAGTGGCGTATCGTAATGCACTCGTTGAGCGTGGTAGTGCGGTGTTATTTACCGGTATCACGTTAGCTATTGGTGTGAGCACCTGGATTTTCTCTGATCTTAAGTTCCAAGTGGACATGGGAATATTGTTAACCTTCATGTTTTTAGTCAATATGCTTGGCGCAGTATTACTTTTACCAGCAATTGGTAGTTTGATCTGGACTGACCAGAAAAAATAATGTGAATAATTTTGCTCCTAAATGGCCTGTAAAGGCCATTTATATCTATAATTTGTGAATAGATGACCAAATAGCTGAAATGCTTAAAATGTTTTCATCGAAAGGGCTGTTTATTAATTTTAAAAGGGTTAGAATTTGCCTGACTCCACACAATAAATTGCTGTACAAATTTTCCATCTAAGTAGGTGGTATAGATTTAAGGAACATGTAATGACACGAAATGAAGGGCAAGCCTCGGTTATCTTAGATAATGTCTGTAAGCTGATCCAGAAAAAAGTTCACGCTGATAATGTGTTACTCGTTGAGAAATTCGCCAAATCCTTGTACAGCAATATGTCTAAAGAAGATTTGGCACATCGCAATGATAGTGACTTATATGGCGCTGCACTTAGCCTATGGAACTCGCTAGAAAAAAATACCTCTGATGATGCGGTGATCCGCGTTTTCAATCCTGAAGTAGCAAAAGATGGCTGGCAGTCATCACACACAATCGTCGAAATTATCGCTAAAGATATGCCATTTTTAGTTGATTCTGTTCGTATGGCGATGACCCGCGAAAATATCGCATCTCACTTGCTATTACACAGCCCACTTAAGATTCAACGCGATAAAAACGCTAAAATTTCGGCTTTATCAAATTTAAAAGCCGAACAAGAGTCTAGCTCTACAAAAACAGTGTTTTTTATCGAAATTGATCGCCAAACAGATTCTTCAGTGATTGACTCGTTCAAAAAAGAGCTTGAGTCAGTGTTGAACGATGTGTCTACTGCGGTAGAAGATTGGCAACCGATCCGCAAAAAGTTAATTGCGGTCAGTAAAGAATTACCAAAACGTAATCATAACAACAATGCAAGTGAAGTTGCAGAGACTGTTGAATTCTTAGATTGGTTAGTAAAAGATAATTTTACATTAATGGGCTATCGCCAATACGATTTGTCGCCAGTACAAGGCGATTACCAGCTCAAAGGTAAAATCGAGGGCAGCTTAGGTTTGATGAAGAATTCAACCGAAGAGCATTCTCGCCTGTTATCTGAATTACCAGAAGTTGCCCGTCAAGAAGCCCGTAGCAATAACCTGTTGATCCTTACAAAAACCAATTCGTTATCACGCGTACATCGCCCAGCATACATAGATTATGTAGGGATTAAACGTTTTGATGATGAGGGGAATGTGATTGGCGAAGACCGTTTCATCGGGTTGTTTTCATCAAGTTTTTATAACAACAGCGCCGCTGATGTGCCAGTTTTAAAAAGTAAAATAAATCGCATCATGGAAATGTGTGATTTTGCCAAAGGCACTCATGCTTATAAAGCGGTATTAAATATTCTTGAAACCTATCCGCGTGATGAACTTGTTCAGGCCCGTGAAAGCGAGTTACTTGAAGTTGCAATGGGTGTTTTACAAGTACAAGAGCGCGATATGTGTCGCTTATTTGTGCGTAAAGATGCCTATGGTCGTTTTTTCTCTTGCATGGTCTATGTACCGCGTGAGCGTTATAACACAGCACTGCGCCGTGAAACACAAGATATTTTAGGCAATGCATTTAATTCAGACGATAAAGTCGAATTTACTACCTTCTTCTCTGAGTCTACACTGGCGCGTACTCATTATACCGTGCGTGTGACTGACAACAATATAGAATATAACGTGAAAGACATCGAAAATAATTTAGTAGAAGCCGCTCGTACTTGGGAAGATAAATTACAATCAGCACTGTTAGAGTCTGCTGGTGAAGCACGTGGTAACGAATTAAACCGCAAATATTGTAATGCGTTTGCTCGTTCTTACAAAGATGAAGTACTGCCAAGTGCCGCTGTTGTTGATATTGAAAAGCTTGAACTATTGAATAACGATAACAAGCTTGAAATGTTGTTTTACCGTCCGCAAGAAGAAGCGAACAGCAACATTGTACGTTTGAGCTTATTCCACAAAGATGAGCCAATCCATTTATCAGACGTTATGCCAATGCTTGAAAACTTTGGCTTGCGCGTCATTGGTGAAACGCCTTATTCGGTTAAAACCAGCGATGGCCGTATCAACTGGATCATGGATTTCTCAATGCTACTTGATAGCAAAGGCATTGCAGATTTCGATAAAGTATCAGCACGTTTTCGTGCCGCACTTACTAGTGTGTGGAGTAACCGTTTAGAAAATGACGGCTTTAACCGTTTAGTGTTAATGGGTGGCTTAACTGGTCGCGAAGCCTCAATTTTACGCGCTTATGCAAAATACATGCGCCAAGTTGGGGTTACTTTCTCGCAAACCTACATCGAGAGCACATTAGCTAATTACCCGCACATTGGTTCGCAAATTGTTAATTTATTTGCTAAAAAGTTCTCTGTTAAAAGCCCTGCTAGTGTTAAAACGCTTGATAAGCTAATTGCGCAAATTTATGTAGAACTTGAAAACGTTGCTAACTTAGATGATGACCGTATTATTCGTTTATACGTCGATATGATCATTGCTACGCTGCGTACTAACTACTTCCAAAAAGATGACATAGGTCAGTTTAAGTCTTATGTGTCGTTCAAAGTAAATCCAAGCTTAATTCCAGATATGCCATTGCCATTACCAGCATTTGAAATATTTGTTTATTCTCCACGTGTAGAAGGTGTGCATTTACGTGGTGGTAAAGTTGCGCGTGGTGGCTTGCGTTGGTCAGATCGTCGTGAAGATTTCCGTACGGAAGTACTAGGTCTAGTTAAAGCACAACAAGTAAAGAATACAGTTATTGTACCTGTAGGCTCAAAAGGCGGCTTTGTTTGTAAACAACTGCCAACGGATCGTGACGCATTCTTCAAAGAAGGCCAAGAGTGTTACAAAATCTTCATTCGTGGTTTATTAGATATCACAGATAACATTATCCAAGGTGAAATTGTGCCGCCGGTTGATGTAACTCGTCATGATGAAGATGATGCATATTTGGTTGTAGCAGCTGACAAAGGTACAGCTACTTTCTCTGATATTGCCAATGGCATTGCCAATGAATATAACTTCTGGCTAGGTGATGCATTCGCATCAGGTGGTTCAGTAGGTTATGACCATAAGAAAATGGGTATTACGGCCAAAGGCGCATGGGAATCGGTTAAACGCCATTTCCGCGAAATGGACATTGATACACAAACAACTGATTTTACGGTAGTTGCAATTGGTGATATGGCTGGGGATGTATTTGGTAATGGTATGTTGTTATCCAAGCATATCCGTTTACAAGTGGCATTTAACCACATGCATATCTTTGTTGATCCAAACCCAGATTCAGCAACGTCTTACCCAGAGCGCGAGCGCCTATTTAACTTACCTCGTTCATCGTGGGAAGACTACAACAAAGACTTGATTTCAGCGGGCGGCGGGGTGTTCTCACGTGCGGCTAAATCAATCACTTTAACGCCAGAAATGAAAAAAATGTTGGGCACTAAAAAAGCCAGCATGACACCAAACGAGTTGATCAAAGCATTCTTAATGATGGAATTCGATCTATTATGGAATGGCGGTATTGGTACTTACATCAAGAGCAGTAAAGAAAGCGATGCAGATGTAGGCGACCGTGCAAATGACGCCCTACGTATCAATGGTAGTGAGCTTGGTGCAAAAGTACTCGGTGAGGGTGGCAACTTAGGTGCAACCCAATTAGGACGTATTGAATTTGCTGCTAAAGGCGGTCGCGTTAATACTGACTTCATCGATAACGTAGGTGGTGTTGCGTGTTCTGATAACGAAGTAAATATCAAAATTTTACTTAATGGTTTAGTTACAGCCGGTGATTTAACGCGTAAACAACGTGATGAACTACTGTATTCAATGACCGATGAAGTTGCACAACTGGTACTGAAAGATTGTTATCGCCAAACGCATACACTGTCAATTACGCAATCAAAAGGCTCATCAACGCTTAAAGAAAAAGTACGCTTTATTCATGCCCTTGAAAAAGATGGCAAGTTAAATCGTGCAATTGAATTTATTCCAAGCGATGAAGAGTTGGCAGAACGCGCTGCAGCGGGTAAAGATTTAACTCGCCCAGAGTTATCTGTGCTTGTGTCGTACGCTAAAATGGTACTTAAAGAGTCACTCGTGACTGACGACATCACAGAAAATCCATATTATCGTCAGCTATTAGTGAAGTCTTTCCCTTTACCACTACGTGAAAAGTTCAATACTGCGATGGATAATCACCCACTGCGTAAAGAGATTATTGCTACTAAATTAGCTAATAATATCGTTAACGATATGGGTCTGAACTTCATGGTACGTATGCATGAAGAAACTGGCGCGAACGAAGCTGAAATAGCGTTATGTTACTCTGTTGCCAGTGAAGTATTCCAAATGCGTGATACTTGGTCTGCAATTGTTGATCTTGATAACAAGATCCCAGCCGCAGTGCAAACTGAAATGTTGTATCAGTTACGTCGTACAGTACGCCGAGCAACACGTTGGTTCTTACGTCATCGCAATAAAGCGCAAAATATTGAGCAAACAATTGCCTTCTTTGCACCGACCTTCGCTGATTTAAGTGCAAACTTAACTAACTACATGGTTGAAAAAGAAAGTGAACGTTTATCTGCTGCCGCAGACAAGCTTATTGAAAGTGCAGTGCCAGCTGAGCTTGCAACACGTATTGTATCGCTCTCTAGCTTGTTCTCAGTAATGGACTTAGCAGAAGTTGCTGCAAATTCAGGGCGTAGTATTGATATGGTATCTAATACCTACTTCAAACTAGGTGCACGGATGGGACTGCATTGGTTCCTTGACCAAATTACTCATCAGCCGGTGGCGAATCATTGGCAAGCATTGGCCCGCGCTTCATACCGTGAAGAGCTTGATTGGCAACAACGTACACTATCTGAAGTTGTTTTAAATAACTTTGCTGGTGATAACAAAGATGTTGACGGTCAAATTGATCAGTGGATGGACAGCCAAGATTTATTACTACAACGCTGGAAGCAAATGTTAGCTGAATTTAAGACTTCACAAAGTCATGATTTTGCTAAGTTCTCAGTTGCATTACGTGAACTTATGCTACTTAGTCATAACTGTGATACATCTGCAAAATAAGCAATTGATACTGACTGATTATTTTCCCACATGAAAATAATGAGTTAATCGTTAAAATTGTTATACAATACCCCAGCCTAGTCTGGGGTATTTTTTTATTAAGAGGATTATTTCATGTTTTACGATCTTGCTCGCCGTTTTATGTTCACCCGTGATGCGGAATGGGCCCATGAATTTGCACTTCATAACTTACGCCGTTTTAACAATACCCCATTCAGTGCTGCATGGTCGCAATCAGTGGCAGATCGTCCAGTCGAATTTTTAGGTTTACAGTTTAAAAACCCAGTAGGATTAGCAGCTGGCCTTGATAAAAATGCAGAATGTATTGATGCGTTTGCAAAGATGGGTTTTGGCTTTATTGAGGTAGGTACTGTGACACCTCGTCCACAAGTCGGTAATGACAAGCCGCGTATTTTCCGTCTGCCAGAGTCAAATGCAATTATCAATCGTATGGGCTTTAATAATAAAGGTGTTGATAACCTAATTAATAACGTTAAGGCTGCTAAATACGACGGCATTCTAGGTATCAATATTGGTAAGAATAAAGATACCCCAAATGAACAAGGTAAAGACGATTACATCCACTGTATGCGTAAAGTGTTTGAACATGCCTCATATATTACTGTCAATATCTCATCACCAAATACGCCTGGACTTCGTGATCTGCAATATGGTGCTGCACTGGATGATCTATTGCAAAGCCTTAAAAATGAGCAGCTTGATTTGATCGCCAAACATAATAAACAAGTGCCAATGCTAGTAAAAATTGCTCCAGACCTTGATGCTGTGCAAATAGCTCAAGTTAGTGAATCATTATTAAATAACAACATCGATGGTGTAATAGCGACGAATACTACCTTAGAGCGCGCTGCGGTGCATGGACAACAATATGCTGATGAAGCCGGAGGCCTGTCAGGTCAGCCAGTACGTGAGCGATCCACTCATGTAGTGCAAGAATTAAAACGTTTAACCGCAGGTAAGTTGCCGATCATTGGAGTGGGCGGAATTGATGATGCTGCCAGTGCGAAAGAAAAATTATCAGCAGGTGCAGATCTTGTACAGGTATACACTGGATTTATATATAAAGGACCGCAATTGGTAAAAACGATCCTGCAAGGCTTATAAGGATCCGTTATTTAAGCTTTTGATCGTTCAATAAATGTTCTAAAGAAATATATATTAATTGGTCAAAAGCCGCTATACTACAATATTCATAAGATTAATTAGTAGGGGCGTAGGGAACGCATGTTACAAGCATCAAAGCAGTGGAAATGGATTGCTTGTCCAGTAAGAAATCGTTTATTGATCGATTTAGATCAAGATATGCAGCTGTGCACGCCTTATAAACTACGTCAACTCACCGATGCTATTTTAACCCAACCTAACTTTAGTTTAGAAGATGCCGCCTTTTATCAGCAGGTTTACCAATATCTTGCTGGATTTAATCTATGGAATGGAGCACAGCTATGTCAAATTGCGCTCAATGCGACAGCAGCTAAATTTTATTTAAAGCCAATGCTGGCAAAAAGTTGGTTTTTCGAACCCTACAAAGGCAATGAGCCCAGTATAGAAGCAGTTATAAAATTGCAAACTAGCGAACAAAGTGGTGAGTTTTTGATTGTTGACCACTGTAAAGAAGCCTCTTTATGCATTTGTCTATCTGAGCATTTTAAGCTTGATGAAAACTTAAGCCTTAATCAATTTGAAGCTATTCGTATACTTAACAATCGTGTCCATCCAATTTATAACCACGCACAAAACAGTAAAACAGCCTAAGCATATTTTTTGTAGTTCCTTTGTTTATCGCGTGTTTGTCGCCCAACCTATGTTATAATCCAGCGCAATTAGCTATTAAGGGTTATTACTTTGCATTTTATCGCACTTACTTCTATCGGAATCGAAAATTTATTGGTTGATGAACTTACTGACATTGGCGCTACGGTGACCAAACAAACAGTCGGTTCTGTGCGTTTTGACGCCGACACTACATTAGCACAAAAGGTCTGTTTAATGAGCCGCTTCGCGACACGAGTGCTGATGTTGATCGAAGAGAAAGAGGGCGTAAATAATAAAGAAAGCCTTTACAATTTTGCTCGCTCACAGCCTTGGCAGGAATGGTTTGGTCCAACGCAAACTTTTGCAGTCGACTTTAATGGTACCAACGACTCACTTAAAAATACCCAGTTCTCAGGTTTAGTGATCAAAGATGCGATTGTTGATTATTTTAATGATTTATTTGAACAGCGGCCAAACGTTGATAAACAAGATGCCAATGTACGCGTTGTTGCGCGTTTATCGCGTCAAGGTGTGGCCATGTATATCGATTATTCAGGACCGCGTTTATCTGAACGTGGTTATCGAGAAGGTCAAGGTAAGGCACCTATTAAAGAGCATTTAGCGGCAGCACTGATCAAACGCAGTGGTTGGCTTGACAATGTTCAACAGCCGCTATTTGATCCCTGCTGTGGTGCAGGTACTATTTTGATTGAAGCTGCTGGCATGGCGCGTAATGAAGCGCCGGGTTTATTCCGTGAGGGATTTGCATTTGAGCGCTTACCAAGTTTCCGTATTGCTAAATACAAAGAGTTAAAAGAGCAGCTTACAGCACAAATTACAGATCCTAAACTATGGCTTATTGGCCATGACAATGACGCTAATGTACTAAGCAAAGCAGTAGATAATGCTCGTAGAGCTGATCTAGGTGATGTGATCAAGTTTAAACAAAGCGATGCAACTAAGCTTACCTCAGTGGCAAAATTACCAGGTGTGGTTATTTCAAATTTACCGTATGGTGAACGTATTGGTTCGATGGCTGAGTTGGTAAGTTTACATAGTGCTTTAGGTACAGGCTTTAAAAAACATTTTAATAACTGGAAACTTGCTCTACTAGGCATGGATGAGAGTTTATTTAAATTATTAAAACTGGTGAAACTCAAGCGTTATAAATTTAAAAATGGTCCTCTTGATGTGGTACTTAATTTATATCAACTTGATGACAAACAAGTCAGCCAAACAACTGAAGATAAGCCTGCATTGAACTTTGAAGGTTCAATGTCGTTTGCTAATCGGGTTAAAAAGAATAAGCAAGGCTTGAAAAATTGGCTCAAACAAAATGATGTGCAGGCCTATCGTGTCTACGATGCTGACATCCCTGAATACAATGTAGCCGTTGATATTTATGGTGATTCAGCGGTAATATTTGAGTACGCTGCGCCGAAAGAAATTGACGATGTAACAGCGCACAAACGTTTACAAGACGTGATTTCGTTAACCTCACAGCAGCTCAATATCGCACCTGGAAATATTGCTGTAAAAGTACGTAAAAAGCAAAAAGGTGAAGAGCAATACACACCAATGGCTAAGCAAAATCGTACTCAAGTAGTTGAGGAGTTTGGCGCGAAGTTTAAAGTCAATTTATTTGATTACTTAGATACTGGCTTGTTTTTAGACCATCGTCTAGCTCGTCGTTATATCCAAGAAAATGCCAAAGATAAACGCTTCTTGAATTTATTTGCCTACACAGGGACAGCCTCTGTACATGCAGCTCTGGGTGGCGCTAAAGCGATAACCACGGTTGATCTATCAAAAACCTATTTAAAATGGGGCCAAGATAACTTTGATCTGAACAATATCAGTAATACCCGTTATCGTTTTGAACAGGCTGATTGTTTGAAGTGGCTTGAGCATGCCACAAGCCAATACGATTTGATCTTTTTAGATCCGCCAACGTTTTCAAATTCAAAACGCATGAAAGATGCTTTTGATGTACAAAATGATCATATTAAATTACTGACATGGGTTAAAAAAATTCTCAGTCCATCTGGCACGTTGATTTTCTCGAATAATATGCGTGGCTTCACCATGGATGAAGTGGGCTTGATTGGCTTAGGCTTAAAAGCTGTTAATATTTCAGAGCAGACGATTTCTCCTGACTTTAAACGCAATAAAAAAATACATAATAGCTGGTTGATAACCCATGGCTAAGTGGATTTTGTATCATACCGATGGCTGTCATTTATGTGAGCAAGCGCAGGGCTTGATCACGCCGTTGTTGGGTGATGATCTGTTACAGCTTGTTGATATTATGAGTGATGAAGAATTAATTACAGAATATCAGACCAGTATACCCGTTTTAAAAAGCGATCAAGGCCCGCAATTATTTTGGCCTTTCACTGCGCAAGATGTGCGTCAGTTTTTTACGCAAACAGAATAAGAGTAAACAGATAGTATGGATTTAATTAGAATTTCTAAAGCTCAACTCGCGTATGGTACGCATCCACTGTTAGACAACGCTGATGCCGTCATCGAAACTGGTGAGCGTGTGTGTGTAGTTGGTCGTAATGGTGCGGGTAAATCAACGTTACTAAAAGTCCTTGATGGCCAAGTTATTTTAGATGATGGTGAAATAAATCAGTTAGGTAGTATTAAAATATCTCGTCTAGAGCAAGATCCACCAAAAGGAGCTAGTGGCTCGGTGTTTGATTATGTTGCTCAAGGTATGCCTGAGATTGCAAATTTATTAATTGATTTTCATCACGTCAGCACTGAGTTACAAACTGACTGCACAGATAAACTACTTAATAAACTTGAACGTTTATCAAATCAACTCGAAGCTGCAGATGGTTGGCGTTTTGATAGTAGAATTCAACTTGTATTAACACAGTTAGAATTAGCACCAGAAGCCAAACTTGAATCACTTTCTGGTGGCTGGTTACGCAAAGTTGCCCTTGCACGGGCACTTGTCAGTGAGCCGGATTTATTATTACTTGATGAGCCTACTAACCATTTAGATATGGAAAGTGTAATGTGGCTTGAACAATTCTTAAAAGAGTTTAAAGGCGGTATTGTCTTTATTTCTCACGACCGTGCGTTTATTCGTGCAGTGGCGACGCGGATCTTAGACTTAGATCGCGGTAAGCTGATTTCATACCCTGGCGATTATGCTACTTATTTAGAGCAAAAAGCCCATGATTTAAAAGTAGAAGAAACGCAAAACGCATTATTTGACAAACGCTTAGCAGAAGAAGAAACGTGGATCCGCCAAGGTGTAAAAGCACGTCGAACGCGTAATGAAGGCCGTGTCCGCGAGCTTAAACAGCTACGTAATGAACGCAAACAGCGTGTTGATCAAGTGGGTAAAACTGACTTCAATATTGAAACGGCAGACCGTTCAGGAAAATTAGTATTTGAAGCTAAACATCTAAATCATGCATTTAATAAAGACAAAGTAATTGCCAATGACTTCTCTACTTTAGTTATGCGTGGCGATCGTATTGGCTTAGTTGGCCCTAATGGTATTGGTAAGACGACTTTATTAAAACTGCTATTTGGTGATATTGAAGCTGATGCAGGGATTGTTAAGCAAGGGGTGAACTTAGAGTTTGCTTACTTTGATCAATACCGCCAAAAGCTTGATGAAGAAGCCACCGTACAAGATAACGTTGCCGAAGGTAAGCAAGAAGTAATGATGGGCGGACGCTCACGTCATGTACTCGGTTATTTACAAGACTTTTTATTCCCGCCTGCGCGTGCTCGTACACCGGTTAAAGCACTCTCTGGCGGTGAAAAAAATCGCTTATTATTAGCTAAACTATTTTTAAAACCATCAAATATTCTTGTGCTTGATGAGCCGACCAATGATTTAGATATAGAAACCCTCGAGCTGTTAGAGGATATTATTAATCAGTATCAGGGAACCGTGTTAATTGTAAGCCATGACCGTGAGTTTATTGATAATACCTGTACCAGTGTTTGGGCATTTGAAGGTAATGGGGTAATTACAGATATTGTCGGTGGTTACAGTGATTATGAAGCCTATGCTAATTATTTATCACAGGAACAAAAAAAACAGCTAACTACACCTGCTAAAAAAGAAGCAGTCGTTGCACCAGCTCCTGTAGCTAAAGCAGATAACAAAAGTAATAAACTCTCTTACAAATTAAAACTTGAATTAGAACAATTACCCAGTAAGCTGGAACAACTTGAACAAGCATTAGAAGCGCAGCAAGTTGTGGTTAATGACGCTGATTTCTTTAAACAAGATGCCAGTGCGACAACCAAAGAATTGAACCATTTAGCACAACTTGAGTCTGACCTTGAAGCCGCTCTGGAGCGCTGGGAAGAACTTGAAGATTTAAAGAATCAGTAGTAAGGACTAAAATGAAATATAAATTACTCGCGGCTAGTATTCTAGCTACGATGAGTACATCAGCAATCAGTGCAACATATCAGTTGACAGAGCTGAGTTCTTTAGACGAAGCCAAGCATAATTACGTAAAAGATGTCAGCGAAAGCGGCTATATTATCGGGCAGTCTAACGGCTTATATAACTTACCCATAGATGTGAGTTACATCGATTTTACAGATAACTTAATTAAAAATGCATATAGCAACCAAGAAAACTACTTTGAGTTAATTGATAAAGAAATTACCTTTACCTTAGATGATATTGAAAACAATAATGCAGCGGCGACTAACCCAGACGCACATAGTTTTATGCTTTCATTTTTATCAGCACAAGCTAACAACCCAGAATATCAAAAATTGGCTAATATCATCGGTTACAATATTTTGGACGGTATAGCGCAAGAACAAGTTCTTTTTGATGTTGCATCAGTTGATTATGATGGCCTAACACGATCAGTTAGCAATAACTATAATGCAGTAGCAGAAGACGGTATTACGGTAGGTTGGGGCAGTGCGCCTTATGAAAAAACCAGTTTTCTTCCTGATGGTGAAACTGAAGAAGAAACACAATTTGTGCGTGATTTTATCTCCCGTGGCGTTGTTATATCACCATCCGGTTTAAATGTGCCATTAGTGCCAGAATATTCTGAACATGGCGGCTTAAGTTCAGCCAACGGTATAGTTAAAACCAACACAGGATATATTGTAGTCGGGCAAGTATCAACGGGGATCCCAGTTGATAGACAAGAAAATATTGATGATAACTGTGATGGTGAAGATGAACCTGTCAGTGTTTGTATTGAAAATTTGCATAGAAGTACATCATCACGACTGTTTGATAGCCGTGCTATTAAGTGGACACTTGATACAAACTTAAATATTACTAAAACTGAACCGCTTGGTTTAGGCCTTACGCCAGAAGAGGATGACGGGTTTGCATTTATAAGTAATGCACTCGCTGTTAATAGTAATGGCATTGTTGCTGGTTACTCTGACATTCGTGATAATGATAGATCGTCAACAATCAGAGCATTACCTGTTTATTACAAAGACGGTAACGTTGTTGAAATCCTCAATCAAGAAGATGATTGGACTGGTGGTAAGTCAGTAGCCATTAATGAAAATAACATTATTGTTGGCTATGGTATAAAAAGAATTGAAGGCGCTGATCGTCTTAAGTTTTTCTATCATGATATTGCCAGCAGCAGTACTGTATTCCCAAAAGATTTCTTTAATAGTTCTACTTCAGTTGCCAATGATATTAATGATAATGGTTATATTGTTGGTGAAGGTGAAACTGACGTATTTAATGTTGGTGCGCGTCGCCGAGAAGGTTTCCTGTACAAGATTGGTGAAGATGCGATTACAAACATAAATGATTTACTGCCTTGCTATGAAGCAGACGGTGAAACTCGTTATGGTTATGTCGTTGCAGAAGCGAAAGTGATTAACAATAAAAATGAAATTTTTGGTGTTGCTACTAAAACAGTAGAAAAAACTGATTCATTAGGTGGTATTGTTCGTGATATTAATGGTGAGATAGAATACGAAAGTATTGCTGTGCCAGTGAAGTTATCTCCTATTAATGGGACTATTGATAGCTGCTCTGATCCTGAAACTGACACATATGAGCGTCAATCGTCTAGTTTCCCTTGGTATACGTTATTATTACTTCCTCTAGTTGGTCTACGTCGTATATTTCGTTAGTTTTTGAAATTATTACTGGGTGATCCAGCATTAACGGTCACTTAGTATTGAAAAAAAACCCTGCTTTGCTAAGCAGGGTTTTTTTTTGTCTATACTTTAAATTAGAAACAGTTATTTTTTATGACGATTTAACCATGCTTTACGCACTGAACGACGCCATAGTAAATCAACACCGAAGTAGCCTATTACTGATGCGATACAAGCACTGATCAAAGAGCCAACTAAAAAAGCAGGGCCAATAGTTGTTAAGCTTTCCATAAACCATTGCCAACTTGGTTGAAATGCAAAATGTTGTTCCGGCTGTCCTAACACTAATGTGCCAATTAAATACGAACAATAAAAGATAGGTGGCATGGTTAGCGGATTAGTGATCCAAACTACTGCGACAGAAATAGGAAGATTTACTCGTAACGGAATTGCCAATGCAGCAGCAAGCACCATCTGAAAAGGAACCGGAATGAAAGCAAAGAATAAACCGACGGAAAATGCCCCACGAGCTGAACGACGATTTAAATGCCATAGATTGGCATCGTGGAGTAAACGACCAAAAATTTTTAAATATTTATGATGTTTAACTTTATTGTGATCGGGTAAAAACCGTTGGATCGTTTTTTTAGCCATTTAAAGCAACCATTTACATCTGTTTGGTTAAGCGTTGGGTTTGTCGTTGGTTGTATTATAACCGTTTTTTATTATCAGACCCTTGTATTTACAGTTTTCGCGTTATCTCTGTTAATTGCGAGTCTCTATTTTAAGCCGTTTTACAGTGTATTGTTAGGTTTTATTTGTGGAATTTTGTGTGTATGGGTACATTTTACCAGCTTCTACGCAATTTCCAGCTTGGCTTTGGATGAAAATAAACCATATCTAAGTAATATTACGATTGTTGAGGTTATTTCTCAGCGTGATCACTATTATTTAAAAGTTCGGCTCAATAAGATAGATAATCAACCTCTATCAAATATTAAGCCTCCTTTTGCATTGCTGACTTTTAATAACGACCAGTTACTTAAGGTGGGTGATCATGTTAAAACGTGGCTTGAATTAGAAAAATATCGCAGCCAAAAAAATTATGATGTGTTTGATAAAGAGCGTTACGCATTTAGTGAGCGACTATTTTTTAAAGGCAAGCAAGTTGGTAGTATTATCGAAATCTCTAATAACTATGAAGCTGACCTAATTGAAAAATACCGTGATTTTATCAAACACACCTACCAACATAACTCGCTAAATTGGCTGTATTATCCGCTAATGACTGGCGACCGCAGTGCTATGAGTTTTTCACAAAAGCAAGAATTACAACAATTTGGTATTAGCCATTTATTAGCCATTTCTGGATTACATATTGGCTTGATGTTTAGTATCGGTTTTTTTATAACCCGCTACTTAATAAGTTTTTTTATTTTTGTGGTTAAACCAACAGTACAGCAGATCAATTTGTCGCTTATTTATAGTTTAGGTGGATTTGTGCTTGCTTTTAGTTATGTGTACTTAAGTGGTTTTATCGTATCGGCAACTCGCGCTTTGATCATGTTAGGATGTTATTTAGTTATTTATTACTTTGCTAAACAGGCACTGCGCTGGCGATTTATCTTGTTTGCATTAGTATGTGTATTGCTCATCGACCCATTTAGTTTACTTAATCCAGGACTTTATTTTTCATTCACTGCGGTAGCAATTATCTTTTGGGTTTTTAGTGTCATAACCATAACCAGCTCCGGCTTTTTAGCCATCATAAAAACACTCATTACCCTACAGTTTGCTTTGTTTATTGGTTTATTACCGCTATCGCTTTATTATTTCAATGGGGTCAGCGTAATTGGCTTAGTTGTTAATTTAGTGGCTATCCCATTACTTGGTTTTATTATCATGCCTTGCTTAGTATTATTTTCCGCAATCAGTGTATTTATTGATATTAGCGGGTTGATTAGTGTGTTTGATTCATTATTACAGCATATTTATCAGCTCTTATTGTTGATCCCACAGAATTTTCGTTGGTTTGATACCACAAATTTTAGCCAGCAATTGCTTGTTAGTAGCTATATTGCAGCAATAATTGTGTGTTTTTTGCCCTGGCGTTTGTTGGCATGCATACCATTACTACTGGTTGTACTCGATCACTATTTACTGACCAAACCGCGCTGGCAGCTTAATGTATTCGATGTGGGTCATGGCACCATGGTGTTAGTCAGTAATCAAGACAAAGGTTTTATTTATGATCTTGGCCCAATTTATTTTAATACATTTACGCGGGTCAATAGCACCTTAATACCCTATTTAAAAAGAAACGGTATTGATGTTGAAGTTTCGCTTATTAGCCACATGGATAAAGACCATGCCGGAGGGCTTACCCATTGGTTAGAGCATGGTTACCAGCATACTTTTAAATTGCTACAACCAACTGGCCCAGAGCAAGTTTGCAGAGCGGGCGAATATAGTTTTTATGACTTAATCATTACCGTGAGCGAGCCGGCACAGCATTTAATAACTGACAATGATAACTCTTGTGTAGTGCATATCAGTGATGGCAGGTTCAGTGTTTTGCTTCCTGGTGATATTTCAACAAAAAGAGAAGCACAACTAATCCAGCAGCAAGGTGTGCTTAAAAGTACGGTATTATTGAGTCCTCACCATGGTAGTAATACCTCATCAAGTGATGCATTTATTCATGCGGTTGCTCCTGAGGTTGTTATTCATTCAACGGCATATAAAGGGCAGTGGCAATTTCCACGTACAGAAGTTTTATCACGTTATGCTAAGCAGCACGCTTTACAATATACAACAGCTGAAAAAGGGCAGGTTAAAATTGAGTTTTATCAACATCACTACACAGTAAACCTAGCTCGTGAAGATGAAAGTTATTGGTTTCTAAAAGATTGAGTTTAGTTTTGTGCAACTGGAGGCTACAATAGCCACAGATTATGAATAAGAGAGTACTATGGACCAAACTACATCACAAATTTATAAGCGTTTATTGACGTATGTGGGGGATTATAAAAGCGTTGCCATTTTTGCTGTGATTGGCATGATTGGCTACTCAGCTATGGATGCTTTATTTATCCAACTAATGAAGCCATTTATAGATCAGGGCTTAAATCAACGCAACGCTGAAGTATTAAAATACGCACCATTTGTTGTCATCGCGTTAGTGTTTGGCCGGGGTATTTTTAACTATATCTCGTCTTATTGTTTAAGTTATGTGGGTTCACAAGTTGTCCGCTCGTTACGTCAGCAATTATTTGAGCATATTTTACATTTACCCGTTGCCTTTCATGATCAAAATTCAACTGGGGATTTAATTTCAAAAATAACGTTCGATACCGAGCAAGTGCAGCAAGCGATCACCAAAGCAATGCTTATAGTAGTCAGAGAAGGCGCATTTGTGGTGTTTTTACTGGCTGTTATGTTTTATACAAGTTGGAAGCTGTCATTAATCTTTTTGATCATAATCCCCCTGGTGGCAGTTATTGTTTCCGTTGTATCAAAACGTTTTCGTCTTATCTCTAAAAATATTCAATCGGCAATGGGGCAAGTTACCCGTAGCTCAGAGCAAATGCTCAGTGGCCATAAAGTTATTCATGGCTTTGGCGGTCAACAGCAAGAAATAACCCAATTTGCAAAAATTAATAATCATAATCGTCAGCAGCGTATCAAAATGGATGCCACTAAAGCACTTAGTGTGTCTGTGATTCAAATTTTGGCTGCAAGTGCAATGGCAGTTATTCTCTGGGTGGTTTCTATGCCATCAATGATTGATACAGTGAGCTCTGGGGATTTTGTGGTGCTTATTTCATCGATGATGATGTTATTACGCCCTTTAAAGCAATTAGCTAATGTAAATAGCGATTTACAGCGTGGCATATCTGCAGCGCAAAGCATTTTTTTAGTGCTTGACCAAGAGGCCGAAAAAGACGTTGGTACAATTAGTGTAGATAAAGTAAAAGGTATGATTGAAGTTAAAAATGTCACCTTTAATTACCCAACGAAAGCAGAAGCTGTATTAAAAAACTTATCGCTCACTATAAAAGCGGGCGAGAGTATTGCGTTAGTTGGGCGTTCAGGTTCTGGTAAATCAACTATTTCAAACTTATTACCACGTTATTATGACTTACAACCGCCAAGCGAGATTTTACTCGATGGCGTGCCACTGGCGGATTATAAGTTAACAGATTTACGTCGCCAATTTGCTCTAGTATCACAGCAAGTAGTGTTGTTTAATGACACCATTGCCAATAACATCAGTTATGGTATTGCACGTCCACTTAGTGATGACGAGGTCTTGAATGTGGCAAAACAAGCACATGTGTGGGAGTTTGTGAAAGATTTACCCGACGGTCTAAATACCATGGTCGGTGAAAATGGCGTTATGTTATCTGGCGGGCAACGCCAGCGTATAGCGATTGCAAGAGCAATCTTAAAAGATGCACCAATTTTGATTTTAGATGAAGCAACTTCTGCATTAGATACAGAGTCTGAAAAACTGATCCAGCAAGCTTTAGAAGCATTAATGAAAAATAAAACCTCTATTGTGATTGCTCACCGATTATCAACAATAGAACAAAGCGACCACATCTATGTTATTGATAATGGTCAAGTGATAGAAAGTGGTGATCACATCAGCTTACTGGCTAATGATGGCACGTATGCAGCGCTTTGCAAGATGCAATTTGGTGAGCACGGGTGAGTAAATTAGAACAAAGCTGGTATCGAGGTATAAGCTTTCTTACCGTATTACTTTTACCACTGAGTGGATTATTTTGGTTTATAAGTAATCTGCGTAAATTAGCGTATGCGCTAGGTTTATTGAAGGCATACCAAAGCCCTGTGCCAGTTATCGTGGTAGGTAATATTAGCGTCGGTGGTAACGGGAAAACTCCCTTTGTGATCTGGCTTGCGAATTACCTAAAGCAGCGTGGCTTAAGGGTTGGCATTATTAGTCGAGGCTATGGCGGCAACAGTGATAGCTATCCACTCACTGTGACTGAGCATACTGATACGACTCAGGCAGGTGATGAGCCGGTACTTATTCAACGCAGGCTTGACTGCCCTGTAGTTGTAGGCCCAGATCGACAAGCTAATATAAAGCAATTAATTGCGCAACATCAGCTTGATGTGATTATTTCCGATGATGGTATGCAACATTATAAAATGGCCAGAACAATAGAGTGCTGTATTGTTGATAGTCAACGACGTTTTGGCAATGGCTTGTTAATGCCTGCGGGGCCACTGAGAGAAACACAAAAACGTTTAAAATTAGTTGATTTGGTTATTGAAAATGGGGGGAATGCCATGTTTAATTATCAGCTAAGAAGTGCTGATTTAGTAAATGTTGCCACTAATATAGCCACTAAAGTCCCGCTTTTGAGAGGTCACGCAGTGAGCGCCATTGGTAATCCACAACGTTTTGAAAATAGCTTACGTCAACAAGGCATTACATTGCTAAGTTGTCATCATTTTCGAGATCATTATGGTTATACAGCACAAGATTTCATAAAATTTAATGATGAAATAGTGTTTATGACGGAGAAAGATGCGGTAAAATGTCACTCATTTGCAAAACCAACGTGGTATTTTTTACATGTTGACGCAGAGCCATCCCCTGCGGTGGTATCTAAACTTAACTTATTACTGAGAGAAAAAGGGATCCTAGATGGCCTTTGATACAAAATTACTTGAAATAATTGCTTGCCCAGTGTGTAAAGGCAAATTACGTTTAGACAAAGAAAACAGTGAATTGATCAGCACAGCTGCAAAACTTGCTTACCCTATTCGAGATGATATTCCTGTATTACTAGAAAATGAAGCGCGTGAATTGAGCTTAGAAGAGATTGAAAAGTGGAATTCGTAGTCGTTATTCCAGCGCGCTTTGCATCGAGTCGTCTACCAGGTAAACCCCTTGCTGATATTTGTGGCAAACCTATGATTCAACATGTTTATGAAAAGGCGATGGCGTCAGGGGCTAGTAAGGTCGTAATAGCCACCGATCATCAACAGGTTTTTGATGTTGTCAAAGGCTTTACTAATAATGTCTTAATGACTCGAGATGATCATCAGTCAGGCACTGAACGGCTAGCTGAAGTTGTTGATTTATTATCACTTAATAACGATATTATTGTAGTGAATGTGCAAGGTGATGAGCCTTTATTAGCCGCTGAAAATGTCTCGCAAGTTGCAGCTTTACTTGCTAATTCAAGTGCGCCAATGGCGACCTTGAGTGCCGCCATTGAGAATGTCGATGAGATCTTTAATCCCAATGCAGTTAAAGTCGTCAGCGATGTAAATAAAAATGCACTGTACTTTTCTCGTGCCAGCATTCCCTATGATCGTAGTCATATGTACACTGGTGAGAATAACGGATTAGACACACAAGATTTTCAACGTCATGTGGGTATTTATGCATACCGCGCTGGTTTTATTAAACAATACATCTCACTGACGCCATCCCCATTAGAGCAACTTGAATCTCTTGAGCAATTACGTGTTTTATATCATGGCTATAAAATAAAAATAGAACAGGCAAAAATAACACCCCAAGCAGGGGTTGATACGCCTGATGATTTAGCGCGTGTAATTGCTATACTGCAAAGTCATTAAGTGGTGAACACGTTCACATTACTCAAGGTTATAGCAAAGCACCTTGATTTTTATATTATAGAAAAACCTGCCGGGCTTAATTTCCATAGTGAAGAAGGCCCAGGTTTTGTAGTACTCGCTGAGCAACAACTCGCAGAAAAGTTATATGCTGTGCACCGCCTTGATAAAGTGACATCGGGGCTAATAATTTTAGCACGCAGTAGTGAAGCGGCTGCAAAGCTGACAGTTTTATTTACTGCTCATCAAGTTAATAAGTTTTATTTGGCGATAAGTGATTGCAAACCGAAGAAAAAGCAAGGTTGGATCAAAGGGGATATGGCTAAATCACGCCGTAGTACCTATAAGCTACTAACAAGTAAAGAAAACCCAGCCATAACTCGCTTTTATTCTATTAATTTTAAAGCCAATAGAAGGGCATTTATCTTAAAGCCTTACTCGGGTAAAACGCACCAATTACGGGTCGCGCTAAAAAGCCTTTCTGCGCCGATTTTAGGTGATGTAATATACGGTGGTACTGCTGCTGAGCGCACCTATTTACATGCTTTTGCACTAAGTTTTGTGTGGCAAGGTAAACTACAGCAATTTAGTTTGTTACCGCATTACGATGATGAGTTTACAACATTAATTGAACATGAAAATTTTCAGCCTTGGCAGACACCATGGCAACTGGATTGGTAAATGAGTGAAAAAGTAACCGATATCCGTTTTGGTGGTATCAAAAGATTATATGGCAACACTGAATTTGAATGGCTACAACAAGCCCACTTTTGTGTTATTGGTATTGGTGGCGTGGGCTCGTGGGCGGCAGAGGCTCTAGCACGTACTGGAGTTGGTAAAATAACCTTAATTGATCTTGATGATATTTGTGCAACCAACGTGAATCGGCAAATACATGCATTAACAGGCACGGTGGGTGAAGCAAAGGTTGTCGCAATGAAGGCCCGCTGTGAATTGATCAATCCACTGTGTGAGGTCAGTGTTGTCGATGATTTTATTACTTTAGATAATATTCGTGAGCATATAAGTGGTTTTGACTATGTCATAGATTGCATTGATGCAGTAAAAGAAAAAGCGGCATTAATAGCGCATTGTAAACGTAACAAAATACCGGTGATCACCACCGGTGGTGCTGGCGGTCAAACTGATCCGAGTCAAATCACTTTTGGTGATGTAGCAAAGACCACCCATGATCCATTACTGGCAAAAGTCCGATATATTTTGCGCAAGCAGTACAACTTTAGTAGCAATCCAAAGCGAAAATTCAACATCGATTGTGTTTATTCAACTGAGCAATTGGTATATCCAAGTACTGATGGCAGCGTTTGTCATGCTAAACAGGGGGCTGATGGCTCCATGAATATGGATTGTAACAACGGTTTTGGTTCAGCGACTATGGTAACCGGAAGTTTTGGTTTTTTTGTCGCAGCAAAATCAATACGTAAATATTTAGATCGCTGCGCACGTACCGTGAAAAATTAGTTTTTCTGTTCTGCCATGGTTTGAATACGCTCAACCATGGCTTTAATACCGTTGCCTCTGGAAGGACTAAGGTGCTGGATAAGCCCTAAATGATTAAACTGTGCAAATGCGTCAGTGTTAATAGCTTGTTCAGGGGTTAAACCATTATAAAGCGACAGAATAATCGCTAATAACCCTTTTACTATACGGGTATCTGAGTCACCAATAATAACCAAGCAATTTTCTTCAAGATCAAAATCCAAATACAGCCAAACTTTACTCTCACAGCCAGGTACAAGGGCATCGCTGGTTTTTAAAACAGCCGGCATAGCTGGTAATTGTTTACCTAGTAGCATTATTTCACGGTATTTTTGTTGCCATGATGGCGAGCTCTCAAGCGATGAAGCAATTTCTTTAAACGTTTTAATCATGTCTTATCCATAATTAGTCTAATAACTCTAAGCAATTTTGCAAAGCAGCGATAAATAAATCAACATCGCTATGGTTATTATAAAATGCAAAGCTGGCTCGAACACTGCCATTAATACCTAAATGTTGCATTAATGGCTGCGCACAATGATGACCGCTGCGAACTGCTATACCATAACCATCTAAAAGTGTTGCTATATCGAAAGGGTGTTCGTCTTTATAATTGAAACAAAGGGTACCAATATTGTTCTCAATGTTGCTATAAACGGTAATTCCTGCGATGGCTTGCAGTTTTTCTGCCGCATAATTAAAAATTACTTGTTCATGAGTATATACATTAGTCTTATTTAAACTGGTTAGATAATCGATTGCAGCTGCAAAAGCGATCACTGCAGCAATGTTTGGTGTACCTGCTTCAAACTTTGCTGGTGCCTGACGAAATATTGTTTTTGCTAATGTAACAGTTTCAATCATTTCGCCACCAGTTTGATACACAGCTAAACTATTTAATCGATCATAACGACCATATAATCCTCCTAATCCGGTCGGCCCGAGCATTTTATGAGCCGAAAAAACATAAAAATCACAACCAAGTTGAGGTAAATTTGGCTGTAAATGCAGCGCAGCTTGCGCACCATCCACTAAGGTAATTGCGTCATGGCGTTTTGCGGCATGTAATATTGGGTCAAGATCTGTGATATTACCAAGTGCATTAGACGCGTGAGTGATAGCAAGTACAGATGGCTTATGCTGACTGATGAATTCAACACATGCTTGAACATCAAAGCTGCCATTTTTTTGTAACGGAAGTGCCAGCAGCTTTGCTCCCGTGCGCTTTGCTAACTGTTGCCATGGCACAATATTAGCGTGATGCTCTAAGGCTGAAATGATGATGGTTGAATCATTATCAAGCTGCTCAGTTAAACCATTCGCAACTAAGTTTATTGCCTCAGTAGCTCCTTTGGTCCAAACTAACTCATTTGCGTCGATATTAAAATAATTGGCAACGGTCTGTCTTGCTTGTTCATAGGCGTGGGTTGCTTGTTCGCTTAAGGTATGGCGGCCACGATGAACGTTAGCATTATTACGTGCGTAAAAATGCTCAGTCGCGCTGATAACTGACAGTGGTTTTTGGGTGGTTGCAGCCGAATCAAGATAGACCAGCGGTTGCCCGTTGATGAGTTGTTTTAGGGCAGGAAAGTCTGCGCGAATTTTTTCTATATTAAACATAACTTTTCAACATCAAGCACACCAAAGCCGAATTAAAAACTGAACCGGAATTGTAATGGCTTTGTGATATTTCTCAAGGACTAGATACAAAAAAGGCCGCAAATGCGGCCCTATTTAGCATCAACTATAAAATTAACGCTTGTCTGTTGCTACGTAATCACGGTGTGTGTGACCAGTATATAGCTGACGTGGACGGCTGATCTTATGACCAGGTTGAGATAACATCTCGTCCCAGTGTGTGATCCAACCAACAGTACGTGCCATTGCGAAAATCACAGTGAACATGCTTGTTGGGATACCAATTGCTTTTAAGATAATACCTGAGTAGAAGTCTACGTTAGGGTAAAGTTTCTTCTCAACAAAGTATGGGTCTTCTAATGCAATTTGCTCAAGTTTCATTGCAATATCTAGCAACGGATCTTGAATATTAAGCTCAGCAAGTACTTCGTGACAGGTTTGACGCATTACAGTTGCACGCGGATCGAAGTTTTTGTAAACACGGTGTCCAAAGCCCATAAGACGGAATGGGTCCGACTTATCTTTTGCTTTAGCAACGTATTCGTCGATGCGATCAACAGAGCCAATTTCTTCTAACATGTTTAAACATGCTTCGTTAGCACCGCCATGTGCAGGGCCCCAAAGTGATGCGATACCTGCGGCAATACATGCATATGGGTTAGCACCAGAAGAACCAGCTAAGCGTACTGTAGACGTTGATGCATTTTGCTCGTGATCAGCGTGAAGCATAAAGATTTTATCCATTGCTTTAGCAGTCACTGGATTAACTTTATATTCTTCAGCTGGTACAGAGAACATCATATGTAAGAAGTTTTCTGCATAGCTTAAATCATTGCGTGGGTAAACGAATGGTTGACCTACGTTGTATTTATAAGCCATCGCTGCGATAGTTGGAAGCTTAGCAATTAATTTTACAGCACTTGTTTTACGTTGTGTTGCATCAGTAATATCAAGATCTTCATGATAAAAAGATGATAATGCACCAACTACACCACATAGCATAGCCATTGGATGGGCATCAAAACGGAAGCCTTGGAAGAAGTTTGCAATTTTCTCATCAAGCATCGTGCTATGTGTGATTTGTGATGCAAAATCAGTATATTGCTCTTTAGTTGGTAATTCACCGTTTAACAGTAAATAACACAACTCAACATAATCTGAGTCTTCGGCTAGTTGTTCAATTGGGTAACCACGGTGAAGTAATATCCCTTTGCCACCGTCGATATATGTAATTGAAGATTCGCAAGAACCAGTCGACATGAAACCTGGATCATATGTGAAATGACCGTGAGCACCTAACGTACGTACATCGATTACATCCTGACCAGCAGTACCTTGGTAAATTGGAAGTTCGATTGGATCTAGACCATCAATATGGACTGTGGCTTTCTTATCCGCCATCTATTTATCTCCTATTAAGATAACAACTCTGATTGTTATGTTCTGAATCTGTTTAAGCACATCCTTTTCATTTTAACGTGAAAGAGGGGGTTAAAGTCAATTTTTATAAACATTATGCACAAATGTATAATAAATATTCTGACGGGATTAAATATTATACCATTGGCTAATTCGCAAATAGCTCTAACTAAACAAGAATTGTAAAAAGACCTTTGGCTATATATACTATCGAAGGTTTTATACCGTATTGTCTGTAGGTAAACGTTATTTTTACAGCTAATCTTTGCAAAAATGTGAATTTTAGTCGTAACAAAAAGCTTTACTTAGATAGTTCCATCAGAAAAATCGTTTTCTGGTGGGTTAAGAAAAACAAGTAGATGAGCTCCTAGTGGGCAAGATGGGCAAGTAACTGTGAAAAAGCAAAGACCTGTAAATCTAGATCTAACAACTATATCAATGCCGGCAACGGCTAAAGCATCAATTTTTCACCGCGTCACCGGTGTTGCGTTATTTTTTGCTTTAACGTTTGTCATTTGGGCTTGGTCTGAGTCTCTTTCTTCTGCTGAAGGTTTTGAATTCGTCAAGGGTCTGTTTAGCGGATTCATTGCCAAATTTATAGCTTGGGGCACCATTTCCGTATTGGCATACCACCTTATCGGCGGTATTCGTCATATCATTATGGATATGGGACATTGGGAAGAACTTGAATCAGGTAACCTCAGCGCTAAAATTGCTATGGCACTTGGCGTTGTGGCTTCTGTTCTAGCAGGGGTGTGGATATGGTTTTAAATCAAGCAACTCTAAAGCGTGATGGTGTACAAGATTATGTCTCATTACGTACCACGGCACTAGTAATTACCGCGTATGCGATTTTTATTATCGGCTACTTCTTATGTACACCAGAAGTTACTTTTGAAGCATGGCAAGGCCTGTTTTCAAACCTCGCAATGAAAGGGTTTACGTTAATTACCCTCGTTTGCATTATGGTTCATACCCGTATTGGCCTTTGGCAAGTACTGACTGATTACGTGAAAAATGCAACATTACGCGCTGTTTTAGGGTTTGTATTAAACCTTATGGCCGTTGCATACGTAGCTATTGGTCTAATCGTTTTATGGGGTGTTTAAGTGAAATATTCTGTTCGTGAATTTGATGCCGTTGTGATTGGCGCAGGTGGTGCGGGTATGCGCGCAGCACTTGCAATCACTGAATCAGGTAAAACCTGTGCGCTTATCTCTAAAGTATTCCCAACCCGTTCTCACACTGTGTCTGCACAAGGTGGTATTACGGTTGCTTTGGGTAACTCACATGAAGATAACTGGGAATGGCACATGTACGATACTGTTAAAGGTTCCGATTTCATCGGTGACCAAGACGCTATCGAATATATGTGTAAAACAGGCCCAGAAGCAATTACTGAATTAGAAAACATGGGTCTACCATTTTCTCGTTTTGAAAATGGCCGTGTTTACCAACGTCCTTTCGGTGGTCAATCGAAGAATTTTGGTGGTGAGCAAGCTGCACGGACTGCGGCTGCAGCTGACCGTACTGGTCATGCGTTATTACACCTTCTTTACCAGCAAAACGTTAAAAACAAAACCAATGTATTTTCTGAATGGTATGCATTAGATTTAGTTAAAAACGATGATGGTAATGTTGTTGGTTGTACTGCAATCGATATCGAAACCGGCGAAGTTGTTTACTTTAAATCTAAAGCTGTTGTACTAGCAACGGGTGGCGCAGGTCGTATCTTCGCATCAACGACTAATGCACACATCAATACTGGTGACGGTGTTGGTATGGCAACTCGTGCCGGCATTTCTATGCAAGACATGGAAATGTGGCAATTTCACCCAACCGGTATTGCTGGTGCGGGTACGCTAGTAACTGAAGGTTGTCGTGGTGAAGGTGGTTATCTTTTAAATAAAGATGGCGAGCGTTTCATGGAACGTTATGCACCGAATGCAAAAGATTTAGCGTCACGCGATGTTGTTGCTCGTTCAATGATGACAGAAATCCGTGAAGGTCGTGGTTGTGATGGTCCTTGGGGTCCACACATTAAGCTTAAGCTTGATCACTTAGGTGAAGAAACGCTTAATCTACGTCTTCCTGGTGTATGTGATCTTGCTAAAACATTTGCTCACGTTGACCCTGCTAAAGAGCCAATTCCAGTAATTCCTACTTGCCATTATATGATGGGTGGCGTACCAACCAATGTAAATGGGCAAGTACTAAAAATCGATGCCCAAGGCAATGAGAAAGTAGTTGAAGGCTTATTTGCAGTTGGTGAGATTGCCTGTGTATCTGTACACGGTGCAAACCGCTTAGGTGGTAACTCATTGCTTGATTTAGTGGTATTTGGTCGTGCAGCTGGTAACTTCTTAGGTACATACCTAAATGATGTTGAAGTATCTAAAGATGCCTCTGAGTCAGATTTAGAAGCGTCACTTGCTCGCTTTAATCGTTGGGAAAACTCAACAATTGGTCAAGGCGAAGATCCAGTCCAAATCAAGAAAGATCTACAGCAATGTATGCAACTTAACTTCTCGGTATTCCGTGAAGGTGAGTCAATGGCAGCAGGTCTTAAAGAACTTAAAGAAATTCGTGAACGTCTGCAGCATGCGCGTCTTGATGATAAATCATTAGACTTCAACACTGCACGTATCGAATGTCTAGAGCTAGATAACATGATGGAAACAGCGTACTCAACTGCAGTCGCTGCAAACTTCCGTACAGAAAGCCGTGGTGCACACTCTCGCTTTGACTTCCCAGATCGTGATGACGAAAACTGGCTATGTCACTCTGTTTTCAATCCGGTAACGGATGAAATGAGCAAACGTGATGTTAACTATGCGCCTAAACTGCGCGAAGCATTTCCACCTAAAGCACGTACCTACTAGGAGCGAGACGATGGCACAAGTACAATTTTCTGTTTATCGTTATAATCCAGATGTTGATAACGCCCCACGTATGCAAGAATATACTTTGCAAACGGAAGAAGGCCACGACATGATGGTTTTGGATGCACTTTTATTATTAAAAGAGCAAGATCCAACGTTATCATTCCGTCGCTCATGCCGTGAAGGTGTATGTGGTTCTGACGGTGTTAACATGAATGGTAAAAATGGTTTAGCATGTATTACTCCTTTATCTACGCTACAAAAAAATGGCAAAGGTAAAATTGTAATACGTCCATTACCAGGTTTACCTGTGGTACGTGACCTTGTTATTGACATGAGTCAGTTCTACACTCAATACGAAAAAGTTAAACCATACTTAATTAATGACACGCCAGCGGCGGGTGAACGTCTTCAATCAATCGAAGAACGTGATAAGTTAGATGGCTTGTATGAGTGTATTCTATGTGCATGTTGTTCAACATCGTGTCCTTCGTTTTGGTGGAATCCAGACAAGTTCATAGGTCCAGCTGGTCTTCTTCATGCTTACCGTTTCTTGGCTGATAGCCGCGATACGGCAACTGAAGAGCGTTTAGCTGATTTAGACGATGCATTCAGCGTGTTCCGTTGTCACAGTATTATGAACTGTGTTAGCGTTTGTCCTAAGGGTCTTAATCCAACTAAGGCAATCGGACAAATCAAATCAATGTTAATAAGCCGTTCGGTTTAATAATCTTGATAAATGTAAGATGGCTAATGTGAATTGGCCATCTTGTTATTACAATTAATTTCTGCGCTAAAGAAAAGGGCTTATAAATGCACGAAGGTGTGATGAAGGCATGGCTAGAATCTTCACATTTAAACGGCGGCAACGTTGCTTATATAGAAGAGCTTTATGAAGCGTATTTAGACAATGCGACTTCTGTGCCAGAAGAATGGCGAGAAGTGTTCGAACAATTACCAAAAGTTGATGGTGTGGATGTTGAAGTTAAGCATTCAGAAGTTCGTGCACAGTTTGCGGCGCTTGCGAAAAACAAGCATAGAGAAGTAGTGGTAGCAGAAGGTGGAAGCAGTGACCCTAAACAAGTCAAAGTTCTCCAGCTTATAAATGCTTTCCGTTTCCGTGGTCATCAAAATGCCAACCTAGATCCATTGGGCATTTGGCAACGTGAACGTGTTCGAGACTTAGAGCTTGAATATCATGAATTATCTAAAGCTGATTTTGACCGTGAATTTAACGTGGGATCGTTTGCCGTAGGCCGCGATACCATGCCTTTAGGTGAGTTATATCAAGCTCTAATGACCACATACTGTGGTTCTGTTGGCGCTGAGTATATGCACATCACATCAACTGAAGAAAAGCGTTGGTTACAGCAACGTTTAGAGTCAGTGCAATCACGTCCAACATTCAGTAAAGATGAAAAGTTGCGTATCCTTAAAGGATTAACCGCAGCGGATGGTCTTGAAAAATATTTAGGGGCTAAGTTCCCCGGTGCTAAACGTTTCTCACTTGAAGGTGGTGATGCATTAGTACCAATGCTTAAAGAGCTTATTCACCGTGCTGGCGAAAGTGGCCAACAAGAAGCGGTTATTGGTATGGCTCACCGTGGTCGCTTAAATGTTCTTGTCAATGTACTTGGTAAAAACCCATCAGAACTATTTGATGAGTTTGCTGGCAAGCATAAAGAAACATTAAGCTCAGGTGATGTTAAATACCACATGGGTTACTCTTCGGATTTTGCTACTAAAGGTGGCAAAGTTCATATGGCTCTTGCCTTTAACCCATCGCATCTTGAAATCGTAAACCCAGTAGTTATGGGCTCGGTTCGTGCACGTTTAGACCGTTTGGGTGACAGTTCAGGTATTAAAGCACTACCTATCACCATTCATGGTGACTCGGCAGTGGCAGGCCAAGGTGTTGTTCAAGAAACCTTTAACTTATCGCAAACAAATGCGTTTAGTTGTGGTGGTAGTATTCGCATTGTAGTGAACAACCAAGTTGGTTTTACTACAAGCAAACAATACGATGTACGTTCAACAGATTACTGTACAGACATCGCAAAAATGGTGCAATCGCCTATTTTCCACGTTAATTCAGATGACCCTGAAGCGGTTGCATTTGTTACGCAAATCGCACTTGATTTCAGAAATCAATTTAAACGTGATGTGGTTATTGATTTAGTTTGTTATCGTCGTCACGGCCATAATGAAGCGGATGAGCCGAATGCGACTCAACCGATCATGTACCAAAAAATCAAAAAACACCCAGTGCCACGTTTGATCTACGCAGATCAGTTAATGGCTGAAGGCTCGTTTACTGAAGATGAAATTAAAGCACTGGCTGATGACTACCGTAATGGTTTAGACGAAGGCAATTGTGTTGTTGAAGAAATTCAACCAGAAACATCACACTCATCTGATTGGGCTAAGTATGTTGGCCATGAATGGAGTGTTGATTACGATGCCAGCGTTCCAGTTGAAAAATTAAAAGAACTAGGTAACAAAATAGCAAGTTACCCTGAGCAATATAAAGCTCAGTCTCGCGTTAAAAAGATTTACGATGATCGCAAATTAATGGCTAACGGTGAGAAACCACTTGATTGGGGTATGGCAGAAACACTTGCTTATGCAACGATCGCAACTGAAGGTACTGATATTCGTTTAACAGGCCAAGATTCAGGTCGTGGTACTTTCTTCCACCGCCATGCAGTTGTACATAGTCAAACTGATGGGGCCACTTACACGCCTTTACAGCACTTAAGTGAAGATCAAGGTACTTTCCAAGTATTTGACTCAGTGCTTTCAGAAGAAGCGGTTGTGGCGTTTGAATATGGTTATGCGACAGCAGAGCCAACATCACTAGTACTGTGGGAAGCACAGTTTGGTGATTTTGCTAACGGCGCACAAGTTGTATTTGACCAATTCTTAAGTTCAGGTGAGCAAAAATGGGGCCGCTTATGTGGACTGACCATTTTATTGCCACATGGTTATGAAGGGCAAGGTCCTGAACACAGTTCAGCACGTTTAGAGCGTTTCTTACAGCTATGTGCTGATCACAACATGCAAGTATGTGTGCCTTCAACACCGGCACAAGTATATGCAATGTTACGTCGTCAATCAGTAAGACCACTGCGTCGCCCACTGATTGTTATGACACCTAAATCATTGTTACGTCATCCACTTGCAACGTCGTCGCTTGAAGAGCTTGCAGAAGGTGTATTCCATAATATGATCGATGAAATCGATGATATTGATGCTAAGAAAGTAGAACGCGTAGTATTTTGTAGTGGTAAGGTTTACTACGAGCTATTACAAGAGCGTCGTAAGCTTGAGCAAGAGAATGTTGCTATTGTGCGTGTTGAACAGTTATACCCATTCCCACATGATGAAATGGAAGCCATTATGGCGCGTTATCAACATGTGAAAGACTTTGTTTGGTGTCAAGAAGAGCCGCAAAACCAAGGTGCTTGGTATTGTTCACAACACCACTTTGTAGATGCAATCCCACAAGGTGCGAAGCTTAAATATGCAGGTCGTAAAGCCTCTGCTTCTCCAGCGTGTGGTTATATGTCAGTGCATACTAAAGAACAACAAGCGCTTGTCGCAGACGCGCTTACTATTGAAAATAAAGGATAAGCAATGAGCACAGAAATTAAAGTTCCTGTTCTTCCTGAGTCGGTTGCTGATGCTTCCGTTGCTACATGGCATGTAAGTGTTGGCGACAAAGTAAGCCGTGATCAGAACTTAGTAGATATCGAAACAGACAAAGTTGTTTTAGAAGTTGTTGCACCACATGACGGTGTGATCACTGAAATTTCACAAGAAGAAGGTGCAACCGTACTTGGCGACCAAGTGATCGGTATCATTGGTGAGGCTGATGCAGCTACGCCAACTGAAGACGCAAAGAGCGAAGCTGCACCAGCTTCAGACAAACAAGAAAACGCGCCAGCGGCGCAATCAGCACCAGCATCAGAAGGTAAAGAAGTGGACATTAAAGTACCTGTACTTCCAGAATCAGTCGCAGACGCGACAGTAGCTACTTGGCATGTGCAACCAGGTGACGCAGTAACACGCGATCAAAACCTAGTTGATATCGAAACTGATAAAGTTGTTCTTGAAGTTGTTGCTCAAGAAGATGGCGTAATGGGTGAAATTATTCACGCAGAAGGCGATACAGTACTGGGTGACCAAGTTATCGGTAAAGTTAAAGCCGGTGGCGCACCAGCTGCAGCCCCTGCAGCAAAAGAACAAGCTCCAGCTGCTGATTCTAGCGATAGTTCAGACGTGTTAACACCGTCAGTGCGTCGTTTAATCGCAGAAAAAGGCCTAGATGCTTCTAAAATTAAAGGCTCTGGTAAAAATGGTCGTGTGACAAAAGAAGATGTTGATCAATTCTTGAAGTCACCAGCTCCTGCGGCGAAAGCTGAAGCAGCGCCAGCGGCACCAATGGGTGACCGTACACAAAAACGCGTTCCTATGACACGTTTACGTAAAACCATTGCTAATCGTCTTCTTGAAGCGAAAAACTCTACTGCAATGTTAACGACATTTAACGAAGTTAACATGAAACCAATCATGGATCTTCGTAAGCAGTATCAAGAAGTGTTCGAGAAACGTCACGGTATCCGTTTAGGTTTCATGTCTTTTTACGTAAAAGCAGTTACTGAAGCACTAAAACGTTTCCCTGACGTAAATGCATCAATTGATGGCGATGATATCGTATACCACAACTATTTTGATATCAGCATTGCAGTTTCTACGCCACGTGGCCTAGTGACTCCAGTACTAAAAGATTGCGATAAGCTATCTGTTGCTGAAATCGAAAAAGGTATTCGTGAATTAGCACTTAAAGGTCGTGATGGTAAGTTAACACTTGACGACATGACTGGTGGTAACTTCACTATCACTAACGGTGGTGTGTTCGGTTCGTTACTATCAACACCTATTATCAACTTACCGCAGTCTTCAATTTTGGGTATGCATAAAATCCAAGATCGTCCAATGGCTGTGAATGGTAAAGTTGAAATTCTTCCTATGATGTATTTGGCATTATCTTATGATCATCGCCAAATAGATGGTAAAGAATCTGTTGGCTTCTTAGTAACAATTAAAGAGTTACTTGAAGATCCAACTCGTTTATTACTGGATGTTTAATTCAGTAGTATAAAATATAAGCTGTGAGTCATATTCACAGCTTTTTTTTTGCGCCTTTGGTCGTACTGGGGTTTTCATGTTAAGCCTTGGGATCTATACTAGGTGCGCAATTTGGGATAGCTGTCTATTTATAAAAATAGTCAGCTCTTTTAGTATAAAAAATTGGATAAAGCATCATGAATTTGCATGAGTATCAGGCAAAACAACTTTTTGCCGAATATGGTTTACCAGTTTCTCAAGGTTTCGCTTGCGATACACCTGAAGAAGCTGCAGCAGCTGCTGAGAAAATCGGCGGTGATATGTGGGTTGTTAAAACTCAGGTTCACGCAGGTGGACGTGGTAAAGCTGGCGGTGTAAAGCTAGTTAAAACTATCGACGAAGTTAAAGCGTTTGCAGCTAACTGGTTAGGTAAAAACCTAGTTACTTACCAAACAGACGAGAATGGTCAGCCAGTTGCTAAAATTTTAGTAGAAAGCTGTACTGATATCGCCAACGAATTGTACTTAGGTGCAGTTGTTGACCGTGCATCTCGCAAAGTTGTTTTCATGGCGTCTACTGAAGGCGGTGTTGAAATTGAAACTGTTGCTGAAGAAACACCAGAGCTTATCCACAAAGCAGAGATCGACCCATTAGTAGGTCCTCAAGCTTACCAAGCACGTGAACTAGGTTTTAAATTGGGTCTTAACCCAGTACAAATGAAACAGTTCGTACAGATCTTCATGGGTCTTGGTAAAATGTTTACTGATTTCGATTTCGCACTACTTGAAATCAACCCGCTTGTTATCACTGATGAAGGTAACCTTCACTGTCTTGACGGCAAAATCGGTATCGATGGTAATGCACTTTACCGTCAACCTAAAATGCGTGATTTCCACGATCCATCACAAGAAGATGCACGTGAAGCACATGCAGCAAGTTTTGAACTTAACTACGTTGCATTAGACGGTAACGTTGGTTGTATGGTTAACGGTGCAGGCCTAGCAATGGGTACTATGGATATCGTAAACCTACATGGTGGTAAGCCTGCAAACTTCCTAGATGTTGGCGGCGGCGCGACTAAAGAACGTGTATCTGAAGCATTCAAAATCATTCTTTCAGATGACAACGTTAAAGCTGTTTTAGTTAACATCTTTGGTGGTATCGTTCGTTGTGACATGATCGCTGAAGGCATCATTGGCGCAGTTAAAGAAGTTGGCGTAAACGTACCTGTAGTTGTACGTTTAGAAGGTACTAACGCTGAGCTAGGTCGTGAAGTTCTTAAGAATTCTGGTCTAGATATCATTGCTGCTGAATCACTAACAGACGCGGCTGAAAAAGTTGTTGCTGCTGCGGAGGGCAAATAATGTCTGTATTAATCAATAAAGATACAAAAGTTATCTGCCAAGGTTTCACCGGTGGCCAAGGTACTTTCCACTCAGAGCAAGCGCTTGAGTACGGTACACAAATGGTTGGTGGTGTAAGCCCAGGTAAAGGCGGTCAAACGCACCTTGGTCTTCCAGTATTTAACACTGTACGTGATGCTGTAGAAGCAACAGGTGCAACTGCATCAGTTATCTATGTACCAGCACCTTTTTGTAAAGATGCTATCTTAGAAGCAATCGATGCGGGCATCGAGCTAATCGTTTGTATCACTGAAGGTATCCCTACACTTGATATGGTTGACGTTAAAGTTAAACTAGATCAAACAGGTACTCGTATGATCGGTCCTAACTGTCCAGGTGTTATCACTCCTGGTGAGACTAAGATTGGTATCATGCCTGGTCACATCCACAAACCTGGTAAAGTAGGTATTGTTTCTCGCTCTGGTACTTTAACGTACGAAGCTGTTAAACAAACTACAGATGCAGGTTTCGGTCAGTCTACCTGTGTTGGTATTGGTGGCGACCCAATTCCTGGTACTAACTTTATCGACGTTTTAGAAATGTTCGAAAAAGATCCACAAACTGAAGCGATCGTAATGATCGGTGAAATCGGTGGTACTGCAGAAGAAGAAGCTGCAGAGTACATCAAAGCTAACGTTACTAAGCCTGTTGTTTCTTACATTGCTGGTGTTACTGCACCAGAAGGTAAGCGTATGGGTCATGCTGGCGCAATCATCGCTGGCGGTAAAGGTACTGCTGATGAGAAATTTGCTGCATTAGAAGCTGCGGGCGTAAAAACTGTACGTTCACTTGCTGATATCGGTAAAGCACTTAAAGAAAAAACTGGCTGGTAATAACCTGTTATGTTTTGAAAAAAGGCTCACTTAGTGAGCCTTTTTTTTGCCATTATTTATAAAGTATTATGTCTAGATAATGATAAATTTCCGAATCTCTAGCTGTTTATTTAATAATAAAAATCAATAGCTTGTTTCAATAAACTCTACTGGTAATAATCAAAACTGCCGTTATAATGTGCGATTGCTTTTTATCATTGGAAGATCTAGCAGTAATGCGAATAATTTATTTTACAGTCTACCTTGTATGCTTTTGTTGCTCTTTCAATTTATTTTCATCTACTTCATTTCGTACCGCATTTTTAGTAACCGAACAACGCGCATTAGCTGAACCAAATCAGTTGATCGAAGAATTAGTTATTACACAAGCAGCTCAGCGTATTTCTACCACTGAACACGCTTATAATAATACTTTGTTAGCGCGGCTGTATTTATTTAAAGGTGATATCGCACGTTCACAAAGTTACTTTGAACTTGCCCAACAACAACTGCCTAAAGACGATGATTGGATCCAAGGTTATTGGTTAATGTATCGGAGTGTTTTTTCTTTAGAAGAAGGGCTGTTACCTGAAAGTATTAAACAAATCCGCTTAGCACAAAATGCCTTTATTCAAGCAAACGATTTAGAGATGTTGGTACAAGCTGAGTCAATTGAAGGGGCTCTGTTGCTCTGGCAAGAGGAATACCCTAAAGCAATAGAAATTATCGAAAATGCCTACATTGAAGCCAAAACTGCGAATATGTCATCAACTACCATGCTTTATGTTTATGATAGTTTAGCTGCATATTATTCGACCATGTCACTATTTGAGAAAGGTGAGCAATATGCAGTTTTAGCACGCGATCTCGCCAGTAAAAACGGCAATGTTGTCAATGGTTTGCCTGTTATCTATATCTTATGCATGACATATGAGCGCGCCGAAAAACTTGATTCAGCGGCGGCTTGTTATGAAGAAATGATAATGTTATCAGCAATGGTAAAAGCACCGCGCTATCTTTTTTTAGCGCCAGCTGGTAAAGCAAATGTTGCTCTGAAGCAAAAAAAATATTCGCAAGCGTTGCAACTACTATACTTGGCTAAAAGTTATGTCAATAAAGTGATTGTAAATCCAGCGCATATAATTGCATTAAATAATGGATTTGCTAAAACTTTCTTAGCATTACAGCAACCAGAGCAAGCACTTGAATATATTCAAGCATCAGAGTTATTGTTGACTGATTACGATAGGCCGCTTAATAACCGTTACAGCCGGAATACACTCAGCTTAAAGGCGCAAAGCCTAGAACAATTAGGTCGTTTTGCAGAGGCTACTAATGCACTGAAGTTATTGATTAAGCTTACAGAGCAAGCAAAAGAAACAACGCAGCAGAAACTCGAGCAAGAAGCACGCTCACGATTTGAATCTACTCAACAAGATATCAAATTGCAGTTGGCTGAAGAGAAATTAAAATACCAACAAATTACTTTAGATAAGTTAGCTAAAGAAGGACAGTTACAAGCAGCCTATTCTGTTATTGGTATATTAGCGATATTAAGCATTACAATTTTCGCATTAAATCAACGCAAAGCATATTTACGAAGCCAACGCAGAGCAAATACAGATCCACTCACTGGAGCTCATAACCGTCGCTATATTCTCGATTTTATTGCAGCGCAACTTATCGGGAAGCAACAAAACTTTTCAGTTTCAATTTTAGATATTGATCATTTTAAACAAGTAAATGATCAATATGGTCATGATATCGGTTATCAAGCCCTAATTGCTTTTAGCGCGTTACTTACAGAGCAGTTAGCTGATACTGAGTATCAATTTGCTCGCTTTGGTGGTGAAGAGTTTATTGTGGTAATGCCAAACTTAACACTTGCACAAGGGCATGATTTTATCGGTAACTTATGCATTTGTTTAAAATCGTTAAGCTTGACCGATAAAAAAATCACTTTAACAAGCAGTGCTGGTGTAGCACAAATGCAGCCAGGACTCGCCCTTAATACGTTATTAAAAGTTGCTGACACAAACCTTTACCATGCTAAAAATACTGGCAGGGATAAGGTCTGTAGTTAACCTGAACTTAGCTTAAGGGGTTCATTATCGACAAGCTCGCTATTATAGATAATGATTGATATGTTGAAAAAATCGCACAGTGATATCTTGGCGCTCTATATTAATAGATAATGGTTCGATGAGTGTACGGATCACACTTTCAACTTGATTCATAAACCGACCGTGGCCAATTCCTTGTTCGTCTTTTTCACTGGCAACAATAACAAAATGCAGTGAATCTACTAGTTTTTCATCATGCCAATAATGACTATATTGCGTTTTTTGATCGTCGGTTGAAAAACTTAGCTTTTGCAATTCATGATTGCCATCGTTGTTATCAGTCTTACTGTTTCTAATTATTGGCATCGTACCATTTGCTATCATCGCCGCTAAATGTAAATTTTTGGCGGCGCATTGCTTAATAAATGCGTCATAAAAGTGCTGGTAAAACTCTGTGAATGTTGGCTTATTAAGTAAATGATGAAACTGAGTTTTAATAGTACGTGTTATTGGGATCGCAAATGTCGTATAGGTCATCTCATTATGTTCTGCAGGGAGTGTACAATGGCGGCTTTGGTAGCGAGGGTAGAGTCCTCTGAGTTTATAACCGTAGCTTTCTTTACATCCTTTCGCTTTGGCGAACAAGTCATAGGTTAAATGTTGATGATCACGCACTTTTATTGCTGCTTCATCGATCAATAATGTGCTTTGTAGGTATTCGAGTACTTTTTTAACCCGAGTATGGAATATGGCAGCATTCGCACGCAAGTCTTCACCAGTAGCAAGGAAGAGTAAGCGAATTTTTTTACTGGGTTTGCTGCTGTCGTAAATGCATTTATGCGCTTCATGGTAACGCGGGTTATAAAAGAATAAAATTTGTTTTTCTGTTTGTAAACAATACGACTCTTCATGAAACCTAACAACGGGGAGCTTATCGTTTGCTATCAAATGTACATTGTGTAGCTCGTATTCATCACATGAAGAGAATAGCTGTCGTGCTAAACGTTCATAACATTGCTGTATATTACTAAAACGTGCGTATAAATCGGCACTGGGTACGAACTCCGCTAAGATATATTGGTTTGCGCGTGCAGTAGTTGGGATATAAACGCGATGCTGTGAAAGTGAAGCCATTATTTTCTCCTTAAAAGAATTACTTTAATGACGTCACTGTAGCTTGGTTGAATGACTGTTTTATTGCGCTAGAACAATTTATCGTCATTAAGAGATTAAATAACAACCCAGTCGTGGTTCTTTAGCTAGTATTTTCCGCTAAGCACACAATATGTAATAAACCCGCATCTATTACTGTATGTTAAAGTTTGTTTTTATAATATACCCAAACCACCTCAATATGCAGAATTCAGCGTTTCACAGGGGCTTAATATCAAGGCGTTACTTTGCAACAATGGCAGTCCCTTTTAAGAAGTAACAACGATGAGAGTAAGTGCCTGCGAAACGCCCAACGGGTTGGTTTAAAAGCGATTTATACTGCGTTATTGATTTTACCAATAGAACCACTATTATTTGCAATCAATGCCTTGCCTAAATCGCTTTTAATTCCAACTGAAACTCGCATCTTGGGGTGGTTTGGGTATAATGCAGTAGTTTTGTCACCATGCACTATTGTGAGGATTGTATTCCTATGGCGGAAATTGAGAATCGCCCAAGTAACTTTATAAGAACCCGTATTGATGAAGATTTAGCATCAGGTAAACATGCGTCTACACATACTCGTTTTCCACCAGAGCCAAATGGTTTTTTACATATTGGTCATGCTAAATCAATTTGTTTAAATTTTGGTATAGCGCAAGACTACAGTGGTCAATGTAATTTACGTTTTGATGATACTAACCCTGAAAAAGAAGATATTAACTACGTTAATTCAATCAAAGAAGATGTTCAGTGGTTAGGTTTTAACTGGGATGGTGAAATAAAGTATTCGTCAAATTATTTTGATACTTTGTATGACTATGCTGTAGAGCTTATTAATAAAGGCTTAGCCTATGTTTGCTTTTTAACAGCTGATCAAGCGCGTGAATATCGCGGCACGTTAAAAGAGCCTGGTAAAAATAGTCCAACCCGTGATACTAGTCCTTCAGAAAACCTAGCACTATTTGAAAAAATGCGTGCTGGTGAATTTAAAGAAGGCGAGTGTGTACTACGTGCAAAAATCGATATGGCCAGCTCATTTATGGTGCTGCGTGATCCTATTATTTATCGTGTTCGATTTGCACACCATCATCAGACCGGTGATAAATGGTGCATTTACCCAATGTATGACTTTACGCACTGTATTTCAGATGCGCTAGAGGGTATTACCCATTCATTGTGTACACTTGAATTTCAAGATAACCGCCGTTTATATGATTGGGTGTTAGATAACATCAGTCTTGAATGTCATCCACAACAAATTGAGTTTTCAAGGTTAAACCTTGAATACACTATAATGTCAAAGCGTAAGCTAAATGATTTAGTGGTCAATGAGTATGTTGAAGGGTGGGATGATCCGCGTATGCCTACCATTGCAGGTCTTCGCCGTCGTGGTTATACACCAGCATCAATTCGTGAATTTTGCTTACGTATTGGCGTAACCAAACAAGAAAACATGGTTGAAATGGGCATGCTTGAAGCCTGTATCCGTGAAGATTTAAACGAACATGCTCCACGTGCCATGGCCGTTCTCGATCCGGTTAAAATCATCATTGAAAACTATGCTGTTGATACCGTTGAAACCTTATCAATTGCAAATCATCCAAATGATGAAAGTATGGGTCGTCGTGATGTTCCGTTCACCCGTGAAATTTATATTGAACGTGAAGACTTCAAAGAAGAAGCAAATAACAAATTCAAGCGCTTAGTACTTGATAAAGAAGTTCGTTTACGTGGTGCTTATGTTATTAAAGCAGAGCGTGTTGAAAAAGACGAAAATGGCGAAATAACCACGATTTTCTGTAGCTATGATCCACAAACGCTGGGCAAAAATCCAACTGATGGACGTAAAGTGAAGGGCGTTATCCACTGGGTGTCAGCCAGTGAGTCAATCACCGCAGAAGTTCGTTTATATGATCGGTTATTCAGCGTACCAAATCCTGCAGCAGCTGAAGACTTTGCAACAACTTTAAATCCTGATTCATTAGTGGTTTTAGCAAACGCAAAACTTGAGCCATCACTTGCTAATGCAGAGCCTGCACAAGGTTTTCAATTTGAACGTACAGGGTACTTCAGCCGTGATACTAAGTCAGAGAACATTGTATTTAACCAAACAGTTGGTTTACGTGATTCTTGGACTAAAACACAGCAGTAGTTTTTTATCCCTTCGCTCAAAGGCGAGGGGATAAAAGTAACAGACATAAAAAAACCTGCAATTTGCAGGTTTTTTTTATTCAGCTAATAAATTATTGGCTATCAGCAAATGCTTTACATGCTGCAGTGTCAGTACACTCGCCATACAGATAAAGAGAGTGGTTGGTTAATTTAATACCATTTTCTTCTGAAATTTCAAGTTGACGACGTTCAATCATTTCATCTTCAAATTCAACAACTTTACCACATTTTAAACATACTAGGTGATCATGGTGTGTGCTACCAGAGAGTTCAAATACAGACTTACCGCCTTCAAAATGGTGACGGCTAACAATACCCGCATCATCAAATTGGTTAAGTACGCGGTACACAGTAGCAAGGCCAATTTCTTCACCTAGGTCCAAAAGAATTTTGTAAACATCTTCAGCGCTGATGTGTTGGTTATCTGGAGATTGTAAAATCTCTAAAATTTTAATACGCGGCAAAGTTACTTTTAAGCCGGCTTTTTTTAATTCCAAGTTATGATCAGTCATTAAATCTGTCTCAATTATATTTGGTTATACTAGACACCTTACAAAGATGTACACGACACATTAGCAACGATAAGAATAACGTGCCTAGTCATTAAGTGCAAAGATCAATTGCTAGAAATACTTATAAAATGTGTAATAGGAAAACGAACGTCACTATTTTATACGATTACTAGCAATAAAGTGCATTTAATCAGCAAGTTCACTTAAACACATTTCTTCATAAACTTGTGCTGACCATGCTTTTACACGTTGTTCAGTAAGCTCTGGTTGACGGTCTTCATCAATGCCTAAACCAACAAAATGGTTGTCATCAGCCATGCCTTTCGAGGCTTCAAAATCATACCCTTGTGTTGGCCAATGACCCACAACAATAGCGCCACGCTCAGTAACGATGTCATTGATCATACCCATCGCATCAAGGAAGTATTCAGCGTAGTCTTCTTGATCGCCACAGCCAAAAATAGCCACAAGCTTGCCTTCAAAATCAACTTCTTCTAATTCAGGGAAAAAGTCATCCCAATCACATTGTGCTTCACCATAATACCAAGTAGGAATGCCAAATAAGATTAAATCAAATTCTGCGATCTGTTCTTTTGAACTTTTAGCAATATCATGCACAGCCACTAACTTTTTACCCAATTCTTTTTGGATCATTTTAGCTACGTGTTCTGTGTTACCTGTGTCACTTCCGAAAAAAATACCTACACTTGCCATGGATTTAAAACCTTTTATCTATCAATAGCCAATCTTTCTTGTAAAATAGTTTCAATCAGCGCACTGCGGCTAATATTTTGTGCATCGGCCATATCGCTTAACGCTTGATATAACTGCGATGAAACTTTAAATTCGACACGCTTTAAACCACGTGCTTTATCTCTTTTTATTTGATTACGTTTATTTACCTTTAACTGAACCTCCCTTGGTAGGGGATTCGTTTTTGGTCTGCCGGGGCGTTTTTCGTATTCAAATAAATCGAGCGTTGTTCTATCTGTTTCAGACTTAGCCATGGTTAACCCACACCCGCACCTTGCCAAAAAACTTGAATAAGTCCTTTAGCGATAAAACCAGAACACCCTAAAAATAGCACAAGCCATACTACATAACGGCCAAATTTAGGCACATTACCTTTTTTTAGTACGTCTTGGATAGCCATACCGATAAAAAAGAACACACCGGCTAAGCCAAAGTACAACCCAAGGGTATCAAATTCGTTAATTAACTGACTGACCATCAACGTATAACCTTTAAATTAAACGGCGCGTACTATAGCATATAAAATTGTAATAATTTAGTGCGCTAAGTCAAAAATACGTGATTAAATTTTGCTTTATTAAGCCATTAAAAAATCATTGATAGACTTATTAACCGCCATTGGTTTTTGGGCATGCAACCAATGACCTGCGCCATGAATAATTCTTGCTTTTGCGTTGCTAAATTGAGCCATAATAGCTTCACGATATTCAGGCAATATATAATCAGAATCGTTCCCTTTGATAAATAAAGTATCGCATAAACAAGAATCATTTGCTTTAATATTTGCTAAAATATTGCGATATTTTTCACTTAGGGTAGTCAAATTAAAGCGCCACTGCAGTTCACCAAGTTCGTTTTTCGCATAGCTTTTTAGCAAAAACTGGCGAACACCTAATTCAGGTATTAGCTGCGTCATTAATTTATCCGCTTCTTTGCGGTCATTAATAGCATGGCTTTTTACCAGCTTTAATGCCGCAATGATATCATCATGACGACTTTGATATGCAACAGGAGCGATATCTAATACTACGAGCTTATTTACTGAGCTTGGATTAATATGTGCTATTTGCATAGCAACTTTCCCGCCCATAGAATGACCGACTAAATGGGCTTTATCAATACTTAAATGGTCCATTAAGGCGAGTACGTCGTCAGCCATTGCCGGGTAATCCATAATATCACTGTGTGGTGAACGGCCATGGTTACGTAAATCAAGATTCGTTACTGTAAAATTTTCTGCCAATGCATTGGCTATAACATTTAAATTTTCCAGTGAACCAAACAATCCATGGATCAAAATTACATGCGGCCCTTGGCCAGTTTGTTTGTAATTTAACAGCATCACAGTTTCCAAAACCAATCTCATAAAAGTGTGCCTAGTTTGCCTAGTGAAATAACAAATTGCAAAACATAGAGAATTAAATCAGGTTTGGGTATAATCAGCATGGATGAAAAAAATGTGACCCGTAACGACAGGAATAACATGAAAAAAATTGACATAGACGACGAGTTATATCAATACATTGCAAGTAACACTCAAAGTATAGGCGAAAGCGCCTCAACTATTTTACGTCGTTTATTAAATATTCACGGCGAAAATGATTTAGCCGCGCAAGAAAAACCAGAACAGCCCGTCACGCATGAGGTTGCAAAGACGACTCAAACAACTGAAAACACCTCATCGACCGAGAATAAAAAGTCAGCCGCTGTCACACCATTGACACAAGCGCATGCCAGTGTTTTTAATATACTCAATAAAGAAGAGTTGGCGATGCAAAAAGGCGTAGTAGGGCGCTTTTTGTTTATTTTATCTGCTTTACATAGAACTCATAAAACTGATTTTTCAGCGGTATTGGATGTGCAAGGGCGTGATCGCGTTTACTTCGCAACCAGCAAAGAAGCGTTAGTAAACAGTGGCAGCAGTATGAATCCAAAAAACATTACCGACAGTGAATACTGGGTAATGACCAACTCAAATACTACCCGTAAGAAAATGATGCTACACGAAGTGGCACTTGGCTTAGGCTACAGTGCTGAACAAGCTGAAAAAATTCGAGACTACTTATAAAGGAAATGTAATGGCGATTCATTCCGGTGCAGGGAAACCTGCAACACAATCAGATTTAGTAAATGTACCAAAATTAGTGTCTGCTTATTATTTAAATGAACCCGATCTAGAGCAAAACCCTGAACATTGTGTTGCTTTTGGTACTTCAGGGCACCGAGGTTGTTCATATGATGTGAAATTCAATGAATCTCACATTCTCGCCATTACTCAAGCAATTTGTGATTACCGAAAACAAAATAATATTTTTGGACCACTATTCTTAGGTAAGGATACGCACGCGTTAAGTGAGGCGGCTTACAATTCAGCGATTGAAGTACTTGTTGCTAACGAAGTACAAGTGATCACTCAAGAAAACGACGATTTTACACCTACACCGGTGATTAGTCACGCGGTCGTGTGTCATAACAAATTACATCCTCATGAATTAGCTGACGGTATTGTTGTTACACCTTCACATAATCCTCCAGAAGACGGCGGTTTTAAATATAACCCACCTAATGGTGGCCCGGCAGATACTGACGTTACTAAGTGGATAGAAGACAGAGCAAATCAACTACTACTAGAAGATTTAGTTGAAGTTGAGCTATTCCCATTTGCAAAAGCTGCCCGTTCAGGTTTTATTAAATACCAAGATTTAATGACTCCTTATATTGAAGATTTGATTAATGTTGTTGATGTAAAAGCGATTGCAAAGGCAAATATTAAAGTGGGTATTGATCCGCTCGGTGGTTCAGGGATCAACTTTTGGCCTATTATCGCCGAAAAATTTGCTTTAGATTTAACAATCGTCAATGAAAGTGTCGATCCGCGCTTTGCATTTATGCCACTTGATAAAGATGGCAAAATTCGTATGGATTGCTCATCACCTTATGCGATGGCAAACTTAATCGCCCTTAAAGATGATTTTGATATAAGCATTGGCAATGATCCAGATTATGATCGCCATGGTATTGTAACTCCTGACGGCTTAATGAATCCTAATCACTTTTTAGCGGTTGCCATTGATTACTTATTAAATCATCGTGATTGGTCCAAAGACGTTGAAATTGGCAAGACACTTGTTTCAAGTGCGATGATTGACCGAGTAGTTGCCCGTAATAATCGTCAAGTGCAAGAAGTACCTGTTGGTTTTAAATGGTTTGTCGAAGGGCTAAGTACTGGAACACTCGCGTTTGGCGGTGAAGAAAGTGCCGGGGCATCATTCCTTCGTTTTGACGGTACAGTATGGAATACCGACAAAGACGGTTTCATCATGGGTTTATTAGCCGCGGAAATTTTAGCTGTAACAGGAAAAACTCCATCAGCACTTTATAAAGAGCTTGAGCTCGAATTTGGTGCGCCTATATACAAACGTATAGATGCACCTGCAAGTTCTGCCCAAAAAGAGCGACTTAAAGGGCTAAGTGCGAAAGATGTTACGGCAGATACACTTGCGGGCGAGCCTATTTTACAAAAGCTAACTCATGCGCCTGGTAATAATGCCGCTATTGGTGGTTTAAAAGTAGTTACTGAAAACGGCTGGTTTGCAGCGCGTCCATCAGGGACTGAAGACATTTATAAAATTTACCTTGAATCATTCAAAGGTGAAGAACATTTAGCGCTATTAGAAAAAGAAGCCAAGAAGTTGGTTGATTCAGTGATTAGTTAATAACGCTTAGACAATTTTATAACGGCTGATTTATTCAGCCGTTTTTGTTTCTCATTTGCATAATAATATGAAGGCATTTGGATTATGACAGCCAACTCAGAGTATTTAAACGAATTACAACAGCAAGGCGATTTTTTAACTCTCAGCCGTAATAATGAATGGCACTTAGCACCGAGTGCTTTTACTTTAAGTAATGGTACCACTGTAACTATTCATGACACTGGCGTTATAGAGTTTCAACCAAAATGCGCAACTACAATCGATGTGGTACTTTCAAGTGCGATCCATGGTAATGAAACAGCACCTATTGAAATTTGCGATGAATTAATTAAGCGTATTATCTTAGGCGATTTACAACTAGCACAGCGTGTACTGTTTATTTTTGGTAACCCGCAATCAATTAATATTGATAAGCGTTTTGTAGAAGAAAATCTAAACCGTTTATTTAATGGTCATCACACTGTCGAAGGTGTAAAGATGAATAATGAGCGCACACGAGCGGCCAAGCTTGAACAATATGTTAGTGACTTTTATCAACGCGGCGGTCAGCAGCGAGAGCGCTGTCATTACGATTTGCATACTGCTATTCGTGGTTCAAAAAATGATAAATTTGCTGTATATCCCTTTTTACATGGTAAACCGTGGAAAAAGTCGCAACTACAGTTTTTATTAAGCTGTGGAGTAAATACGGTGCTAATGATGAAATCACCAGCCACCACTTTTAGTTACTATTCTTCTTTTGTTCATGGTGCAGATTCATTTACCGTTGAACTTGGTCAAGTAAAACCGTTTGGTGAAAATGATATGAGTCGTTTTGCGAAAACCAAAGCGACCCTAATCGCATTAATTAGCCAAAAAGAAGTGATATATAAAGAATTTGATGCAAGTGACTTTGAGTTATTTGCTGTGCACCGATCAATCAATCGCACTGAACACGATTTTTCGTTTCCTTTTTCGGATGATGCCGAGAATTTTACCGGGTTTAGCAAAGGTGATTTACTCGCAACGGATGGTCAGACCTGTTATTACGCAGATGTTGAAGGCGAAGCAATTATATTTCCTAATGCCGATGTTGCCCTTGGACAACGTGCATTATTAACGGTAATACCATTACAACTGACTGATAATATTATTTAATTTGTTGCTTTGCAGGTCAGCTCAAATCATTAACTATATGATTGTATATACTTTATGCTTTTGTATAGTTAACTTTCCAATGCCACTGTCGCCAATTAACTTTGTTTCGTCTATGATTAGTTGAATAACACTTTACGTTAACGTAAAGTGTTAGCAGCTTTAATTTAAATACAGTACAGTTTCTGCAAAGTTTATCCTGCAGAGCACAGCCAATAATAACAACTGACTTGTACTGTTTACGACAACAAAAGAAGGTAGGTTATGAGCAATCCAAATAACGTATCGCTGAATATTAGTCATGATCTCTCATTTATTGACGGTCATGCCTTAAATATTCCGACCTTGAGTATTTTAAACGAGGATGGCGATATCCACGACGGTGCAACAGCCCCCGATATTGATGAAAGTACTGCGCTGCGGTTATATGAAACAATGCGTTTTATTCGTGCACTTGATGAGCGTATGCAAGCTGCTCAACGCCAAGGCCGGGTAAGCTTTTACATGCAATGTTTAGGCGAAGAGGCGGCAGTGACAGCGTCTGCTGCGGCACTTGATCAAGACGATATGATCATGGCGCAATACCGTGAGCAGGCTGCACTTCATTATCGTGGCTTCACACTTGATCAGTTTATGAATCAAATGTTTTCAAATGAGTTGGATTTAGGTAAAGGTCGCCAAATGCCAATTCACTACGGTTCAAGTGCACTTAATTACATGACTATCTCATCGCCGCTAGGTACTCAAATACCGCAAGCAACAGGTTACGCGTACGGGCAGAAAATTAAACACATAGATGCAAAATCAGGTGAACTAAGCTCAACGATAGATAACATAACTATCTGTTACTTTGGCGAAGGGGCTGCTTCAGAAGGAGACTTCCATGCTGGTTTAAATATGGCCGCAGTGCATAAGTCACCGGTTATATTTTTTGCTCGCAATAACGGCTATGCGATTTCAACTCCTGCGGATGAGCAATTTAAGGGCGACGGCATCGCTTCTCGTGGCGTAGGTTACGGTATTAAAACGATTCGTGTTGATGGTGCTGATGCACTTGCTGTTTATGCCGCAACTAAAAAAGCCCGTGAACTTGCCACTAAAACAGGTGAGCCGATTTTAATTGAATCGATTGCATATCGCCTTGGCGCGCATTCTACATCAGATGATCCTAGTGGCTATCGTTCAAAAGACGAAGAAGCAAATTATCAATCTTGTCCAATCGAACGTTTTCGCAAATGGTTAATTAAGCAAAACTGGCTTAATGAAGAAGAAGACAATAAAGCCAAAGAGCAAATTCGTGAAGATATCCTAGCCGCATTAAAACGCGCTGAAGTGATTGCAAAACCGGCCTTAGAAGAGTTGGTGTCGGATGTATATGATACACCGATCCCTTCTTTGCAACGTCAATACGAGCAATTGAAAACGCATATCAAGCAACACCCCGATGCTTACCCAGTGACTGCAGGGAGAATTAAGTAATGGCTAAAATGAATATGTTACATGCGATTAATTCAGCCCTTGATATAACTATGGCTGAACATCCGCAAGCGTGTATTTTTGGTGAAGATGTTGGCTATTTTGGCGGCGTATTTCGCGCAACGTCTGGTCTACAAGAGAAATATGGTCAGCACCGTGTATTTAATACACCATTAACCGAACAAGGGATCATGGGTTTTGCTAATGGCTTAGCAGCGTTTGGCGCACCAGCACTTGCTGAAATTCAATTTGCCGATTATATCTTTCCAGCCTTTGACCAAATAGTAAATGAGTCTGCTAAATTTCGTTATCGTAGCGGTAACGAGTTTAATGTTGGCAACCTGACTATCCGTACTCCTTACGGTGGTGGTATTGCCGGTGGTTTATATCATTCGCAATCACCTGAAGCTTATTTTGCACATACCCCGGGACTTAAGATTGTTGTCCCTCGCAACCCTTACCAAGCAAAGGGCTTATTACGTGCTGCAATTAAAGATGATAATCCAGTTATTTTCTTTGAGCCTAAACGTTTATATCGTGCATCAACGGGTGAAGTTCCTGAACAAGATTACAGCATTGAACTTGGTAAAGCTGAAATAGTTAGTGAAGGTACGGATGTAACACTACTTGCTTGGGGCGCACAGATGGAAATCATCGAAGATGCTGCAAAACGTGCAAGTGAGCAGGGTATTAGTTGTGAAGTGATTGATCTACGCAGTATTTTACCATGGGATATGGAAACGATTGTTAACTCAGTGACAAAAACAGGGCGACTTATTGTTAGCCATGAAGCACCAATCACTAATGGTTTTGGTGCAGAAATTGCGGCGACAATCCAACAAGAATGTTTTTTGCATTTAGAATCACCTATCTTACGTGTTTGCGGCTTAGATACTCCGTATCCATTAGCGCTTGAAAAAGAATATGTACCTGATGCGTTGAAAGTGCTCGCAGCAATCAAGCAATCGGTCGAATTTTAGGAGTCATCATGGCAAAAGATTTTATTTTACCGGATATCGGTGAAGGCATCGTTGAATGTGAAGTTGTTGAATGGTTAGTAGCCGAAGGCGACACCGTAGCTGAAGATCAACCGATTTGTGATGTAATGACAGACAAAGCACTGGTGCAAATTCCTGCGGTTCATGATGGTGTGATCAGTAAGCTCTATTATGCTAAAGGGGATATTGCTTTAGTGCATGCCCCGCTGTTTGCAATGGATGTAGCTGGTGAGACTACAGCCGATCATACTCAACCAGAAACAACCAGCGTAATAGAGCACACGCAAACAAATACTCACTCTGAAGTCGTTGAGGATTTTATCCTTCCCGATATTGGTGAAGGAATTGTTGAGTGTGAAATTGTTGAGTGGTTAGTCAGCGAAGGCGATTTGATAGAAGAAGACCAAGCCGTTTGTGATGTAATGACAGATAAAGCACTCGTACAAATTCCAGCTAAATATACCGGCACAGTGGTAAAACTTTATTATGCTAAAGGGGATGTTGCACAAGTACACAGTCCACTTTTTCAAATGTCGATTGCAGGCACTCAAGCAAACGTTGTCGATATCAATGATGCATTAGTGAAAGCACAAACCAAAGCGGTAGAGCAAAAACCAGCAGTAGTTGAAAAGTCAGTGACAGCCCCTGTAATTAATAAAAAGGCGGTCGCATCACCGGCAGTAAGACGCAAAGCACGTGAACTTGATGTTGATCTAACCACAGTCCCAGGCAGTGGTAAGAATGGCCGTATTTACAAAGAGGACATTGAACAGTTTGTGAAAGGGGAAGTGCCAAATAGTATTGATACATCACCACTGCAAACGAAGCCTGACGTTACGAAAACCACAGCTAGCGACACTGGCGGCATGCGCATTGAGCCAATTAAAGGCATCAAAGCAGCAATGGCTAAACAAATGGTTGCTTCGGTAACGACTATCCCACATTTTACATTTTGTGATGAGATTGATTTAACAACTTTGATTGCTTTGCGCAGTGATTTAAAAGAGCAATATAAGCAACAAGGCGTTAAATTGACAATGATGCCATTTTTCATCAAGGCCTTATCGCTGGCTATGAAAGAATTTCCGGTATTAAACTCGAAAATAAATGATGAATGCACTGAGCTTAGCTACTTTGATGATCACAATATCGGTATGGCAGTTGACTCTAAAATTGGTTTGTTAGTGCCAAATATCAAACAATGTCAAACAAAGAGTATTGTTGATGTAGCCAATGAAGTAACGCGATTGACGGATGCTGCCCGTGAAGGACGTGTTAGCCCTGACGATCTCAAAGGTGGCACAATTAGCATTTCTAATATTGGTGCGATTGGCGGCACAGTTGCGACGCCAATTATCAACAAGCCAGAAGTGGCGATTGTGGCATTGGGTAAATTACAACATCTCCCGCGTTTTGATGAGCAAGGTCAGGTTGTTAGTAAGGCTATTATGCAAGTCAGTTGGTCTGGTGATCATCGCGTGATAGATGGCGGCACGATTGCACGTTTTAATAATTTGTGGAAATCGTATTTAGAGAACCCAGCCAAAATGATGATGGCAATGAGTTAACTTTAAACGTTACCTATTTTAAAACCAGCTTAATGCTGGTTTTTCTTTTACAAATAGTTGTTTTTAATTAATATACAAGGGTTACTGAAAAGTAATAAAGGCCCTATTAGGGAATATAAAAAATAACACTAAGGAAATACAATGGAACATTATATGAATGCGTTGCGCAGCTACGCGGATTTTTCAGGTCGTAGCCGTCGTAAAGCTTACTGGATGTTCGTATTATTTAATACGATTTTCTCAATTGTATGTAATGCAGTTGATAGCTTATTAGGTACAATGTTTATTGGCACTATCTATAGCCTCGCGCTATTGATCCCAGGTCTAAGTGCTGGTGCTCGTCGTCTTCATGATACGAATCGTTCAGGTTGGTGGCAGTTACTTTGGTTAGTACCAGTAATCGGCTGGATTGTTTTAATTGTTTTCTATGCACAAAATTCGCAAGAAGGGGAGAACGATCATGGCCCAAATCCAAAAGAAGTTGCTCTAGAATCCGCTACTGTTTAATTAAATAATGAATAATACCAATTGACTTAAATATTTAACCATTCTAGCGAGCTAAATAAAGCGCTAACTGCGTTATAATTTTTCAAGTAGAACAACTACATGTCAAAATTTATGCCTTGTTATCACTGTATTTATTTGTCGCTATAAATGGTCAGTAACTTAACACGATTGGTATAATGAAAAGCTCAGCAGTCGCTGAGCTTTTTTATGTCAGTGACTTACAACCCAAAGAAATATAAGCCATAACCAACGAGTAAAGCGGGAATTGCCGAATATATTGTTGCCACAAATGCGGCACGTGGTGCCATTGCGATTGCAGGGAAAAGGGCATCGCCGTCATTTGATATTGCATTCGCAGCTAAGGCACTAAAGGGAATGATGCCTTGAATATACAATGTAGTTACCACTATTTGTGGTCCACAGCCAGGTAAAAAACCAATCAAAACGGCAACTAAAGGGGCTAAGTATGCATAGTGGGTAAACCAGGCTTTTAAATCTACACCGGCAAATGTAACTAATAACTCAAATAGCATGAACGAGGCAACTACCCATGCCGTGACAAAATGGGTGTCTTGTAAAACTTTATATAGCTTTGAAGGGGGCGTTATAGTTTCTTCTTCTGAAGTTACTTGTTGATAGCTTTGACCTTTAGACGACAGCGCCCAAGTGGTCACAGCCAATAGCGCCATAATAGCGCCAAATAAGGTAATTGACTCAGCAAGTAGAGCGTCAAAGGCTGAAAAGTCAGTATTGAAAGCAATCATTATTGCCACAATAAGACTGGGCATTATAATAATTTGCCAAATTGATTTGCTGACAATAATTGCCTTACTAGGCTGATTTAAGCACTCATCAGCATAATCATTTTTTGCTGGGCGAAGATAATCTTGCTTATGAAAAGCATTGACTAAGGAGCCGCTGATAATACCAACGCTCAGGCCAATAATCATAATAAGTAAGCCTTCAAGCGGCTTCGTTGCTAATAGTAAAAATGCAGCATCCCCCATGGTCGCTGTTAATACCGCAACGATAGAGCCAAAGCTCGCTTGTCCTTTGGTAAATTGTGTCACTACTATGATGGCGCCTCCGCAGCCAGGTAAAGCACCGAGTAATGAAGCAAAACTAATTTCTAACAAGGGTGATTTTTGACTTAAATAGCCAAGCTCTAAGTGAGGCAACCGATCGATGGCGTAGTAATAGATAAATAAAGTGGCGGCAACAAATATACTAACTTGAAAAAACGCATCACTCATTGCCGTCAATGTCATTGCTCGCAAAGGAGCATACGCTAAACAACACAACAACAATAGCGGTAATATTATCCGTTTATTACTGGTAATAAAATGTGTGGACGTTGGAAAACTAATTTTGGGCAGTGAAAGTGAAAACATAAGTGCAACCTAAAAACTATCTAAGTTGCACTTTAGATTCAAATTAAATGAAAATCAATATCATTTGCGTTATTTTCTTTGGAATTCTGAGTTCGCATTCCATTTGGGCCATTGTGGTTGCTCAGAAATGTCAAAACCTACTTGATAAAACAGTTGTAAGTCTTGTACAGCTCCCGATAGATCCCATTCGTCACGGTACCTGTCACATGGTTGATGGTAACAACCACGTAGCACTAAGCTCATGCGTTTACGATAATTAGCCGTATCTTCGTCAAGTGCTTCACTGCCACCACCCGCATACATCGCTGGAATACCCATGTTGGCGAAAGCAAAATGATCAGAGCGATAGTACCCGCCTGAAGATGGTTTAGGATCGCCCGAGACGGTGCGCCCTTGTGCATTAGCTGCCTGTGCTAATAGCGAGTCCATTTCTGATTTACCAATACCAACTACGCTGATATCTTTTACTTTGCCTAACAAGTTCAAGCTATCCATATTAATATTAGCGACTGTCTTATTTGCTGCTATCACTGGGTGTGCAGCATAATACTTAGATCCTAATAAACCTTGCTCTTCAGCTGTCACTGCCAAAAAAGTCATTGAGCGGCTAGGGTGCTTTGGTAAGCTTGCAAACGCTTCTGCTACTTCAATTAAGCCTGCAGTGCCTGTCGCGTTATCATGTGCTCCATTGTAGATTTGGTCGCCTTTACGGTTTTTATCAGTACCTAAGTGATCCCAGTGTGCTGAGTATATAATATGCTCATCTGGTTTTTCACTACCGGGTAAAGTCGCAATGAAGTTATATGAAATTGATTTTTTGATGGTGTTTTTAACCGCAACAGACGCTGTTAAATCGCCCATATCAACATGATAAGCGCCTTTTGCTGCATTGGCTTTTGCACTGGCAAAATCTAAACCTGCTTTAGTGAAAAGCTCGTTAGCAACCTCTGTGGTTACCCAACCTTCAACAGCGACTCTGTCCATATTATTGTTTTCTTTTTGAAAACCAAACTGCTCGCCGCTCCATGAGTTTTCAACCACAGACCAAGGGTAAGAGGCCGGTGCAGTTTCATGAACGATGATAGCCCCAGCAGCACCTTGACGGCTGGCTTCTTCGTATTTGTAAGTCCAACGGCCATAGTAAGTCATGGCATCACCGGTAAACAAAGCAGGATCTTTAGTGGCAAAACCAGGGTCGTTGACTAAGATCACCACAGTTTTACCCTTAACATCTAAACCTGCGTAATCATTCCAATTATATTCTGGGGCATTAACACCATAACCAACAAATACCAGTTCAGAGTCTTTAATACTTTGGCGTTCGCTAATGCGACTGCTGCCCATTACCATGTCTTTTTTATACTGGTAATCTTTGCCGCCGATAGTTAACACCATGTTTGGATCTGCTTCAAGAGACACCAACGGAACTTCTTGTAAGAAGCTGTCGCCATTACCTGGTTGATAACCTAGTTTTTTAAATTCTTCAGTAAGGTAAGCTAGTGTGAGTTCTTCACCTTTTGAAGATGGAGCGCGGCCTCCAAATTCATCGGAGGCAAGCACTTTGACATGCTCTGCGAGTTGTTGGGCCTTGATTGAATAATACCCTTTGCTAACATCATCAGAGGTGAGACTTGTTGTTGCACATCCTGCAAGTACCGCAGTTGCAAGGAGTGTCAGAGAAAAATAACGTTTCATAGTCGCTCTTTTTTTGTTTTAAGTGAGCTCAGTATAAGAACTTCTATTAAAGAGAACCAGTTTTTGCGGTAAACTCCAACCATAATAATTGTAAAGCTAAAGATACTCATGAAGCGTTTTACCCCTTACGAACAATGGCATAGCCACAGTTTAGAAAATGGTGCATTTAGCCATTTAAATACACTGTTTTCTTTAAATGGTTTATCCGACTGGCCGCAATGTGCGTGGTTTTCATCATTTTTAGATGCTAAAAATGCAAATCAGCAAACAATTCGCTTTGTTGATGACGCCTGCTTTAGTGAGGAAGAGCGCTATTATGAGCAAATCATTTTTGATACCGGTAAAGTACCAACGCGACAACAAAATTGGCATGACTTATTTGGTGGACTTATCTGGTGTTTATTTCCTAAAACTAAAGCATTGATCAATCAACGTCATGTAGAAGAGATCACACTTCACGGCACTAAAGTACGCTCAAAACACCGCAATGCCTTAACCTTGTTTGATGAATGTGGGGTTGTACTTGCTGTAAGTGATGAAATTTGGCCTGCGTTACTTAAAAATCATCAATGGCAGCAGGCATTTATTGAGCAAAGAGCGTTGTGGGGGAAAACCATTGCGCCATTTATGTTCGGCCACGCTAATTATGAAATGCTAACAAAGCCGTATATTGGTCTGACAGGTAAAGCATTATTTGTAAAAGTACCGAGTGACATATTTTGTAAAGATTTAGCCCAGCAGTATCAGTATATTGATCAAACCCTTTATGAGATGATTAGCGTCGATAACTGTTTAAGGGACAATAGCCAGCTCTCACCATTACCACTGCTAGGCGTACCAGGCTGGTATGATAATAATAACCCCGAGTTTTATAGTAATACAGATTACTTTAGACCAAAACGAAGGACATGAACATGATAGAAGTTACGGGGCTTAAAAAGAAATTTAAGCTAACTAAAGACCATAAAAAAAACAAAGTCGATAAAATAGATCCCCGTGAAGATAAAGATTATTTTCATTCGGTGCGAGATGTCAGCTTTCATTGTAATAAAGGCGAAGTGCTGGGCTTACTCGGCCCTAATGGTGCAGGAAAAACCACCACGCTAAGAATGATCTCGACAGCGTTAAAACCCGATGAAGGGCAAATAATTATTGCTGGTGAAGACATCATAAAAAAACCACTATTTGGTCGTAAGTCTATTGGTTTTCTATCTGGTAGTACCGGTTTATATGGCCGTTTAACGGTAAAAGAAAATATCGAATATTTTGCAAAACTGCACGGTATGAGTAAAGACGCGATTAGGTCACGGTGTGAAGAGTTATTTGATTTACTCGACATGCATAGCTTTATTGATAAACGTGCTGATAATTTATCAACGGGTATGAAACAAAAAGCCAATATAGCCCGCGCAGTTGTGCACCACCCGGCAGTCGTAGTACTTGATGAGCCGACCACTGGATTAGACATAATGACCACTCAAACGGTGATCGAGTTTATCAAACGGCTTAAAGCGCAAGGGACTCCTGTTATATTTTCAACCCATCATTTAGATGAAGTAGCGCTACTGTGTGACCGCGTTGCGGTGATCAACGAAGGTATCAGTTGTTTTGACGGCAGTCTTGACGAATTTAAAAAAGTGGGTAAAAGCGACGAACTAAATCAAGCGTTTATGAATATTTTGACGGAGAAAAATAATGTTTGAAGTATTTAAAAAGGAATTAAAAGAGCTATTACGTGATAAAAAAACACTCATTTTTATTGTCGCATTGCCAGTTGCTATCTTTCCATTATTATTTGCGGTGATGGCATTTATTAGTTCTCAAGCAACACTTGAAGCCGAACAAAAAGTTCATACCTATGCCATTATCAATGGCGAATATGCGCAATCATTCACAGATAAAGTTTTTTACCATAAAAGTTTTCAATTATACAAAGGTGAACACACCTTTAATACAGTTGCAGAGCTTACTGAGGCCGTTAAAGCTGGCACCATTGATATGGGTATTTTCTTACCCGCAGATGCCAAACAAAACCTTGATGACGCAAAACAGAGCCAGTGGCAAGTGGTTTATAACGATGCCAAAGCGATTAACTTTTTATTCGACAGAGTAACAGAGCTTGCTAAAGAATTTGGTAATAAGCTAAGAGCTGAAAAACTATTGAGTTATGGTGTTTCAGTTGAGCAACAAAGTGCGATTATTGATCCAATCAAAGTTGTAAAAGTTGATACCGCTGATAAACGAGAAAATTTAGGTGAGAAAATAGGCGGCTTTATTCCTTACTTACTGATCCCATTAGTTTTGATGGGAGCAACATACCCAGCAATTGATTTAGGTGCAGGTGAGAAAGAACGCGGCACATTAGAAACGTTACTACTGACACCAATCACCCGTACGCAACTTGTATTAGGTAAATTTATTACTTTACTTGCAGCGTCAATCGCCACCACAACGATAACCGTGTTGAGTATGGGCGTATGGATCAGTATCGCGATTTCTTTCATTGATTTGGATGTTATAAAAACAGCATTTAGTTCATTACGCGTATTAGATCTGGCACTCATTTTTATTATTTTATTACCCGTAGCGGCGATTTTTTCTTCTCTTGCGTTAGCAATATCGATTTATGCGCGTAGTTTTAAAGAAGCACAAAATTATATGACACCACTGAGCATGGGGGTGATATTTCCTATCATTGTTGCTTTATTACCGAATGTTGAGCTAACAGCTAAAACCGCATTTATTCCGGTTACTAATGTGGCTTTAGCGATTAAAGAAATTATCAAAGGTACGATTGATTACACGTTACTTGGACTAATCTTTTTAGCGACCGTGATTGTTGCCGGTGCACTATTAGCATTTTGTGTTAAATGGTTTAATAAAGAAGAAGTCTTATTTAGGTAACAAGTTGTAAAGAGGTAGGCTGGGCGTAGTTGTTACAATACTCTCAGTTAAATAATAAAAAATGACGGGATAGCTCGTCATTTTTTATTACTTATTTATAGTTTCATGGTTAAAACTAAGAATCGATAAAAAGCTCAAAGATAACTTTTTTAATTGCTCTATAATATAGTTTGTTTTGAAAGCAAACTGGCAATTTTGATGCGCTACCCTCTGACATTTTCTAATTTATTTCGCAGTAATAAACTTTCTTTATTAGCTTTGCTGTTTTTTTCATCTTCGCAACTCCTGCTTTATATATTTATGAGCAAAAAGCACGCAAAGATGTTTACCAGATTGCCCAAACCACACTACAGCAAGAGCTTGATACAAAAGCACAAATATTAAAAGGGCATTTAAAAGATAGTGTCTCGTCAATCAACTTTTTAAATGTCACGCCGCCTATCAGTGGTATTAGTCGAGCCGCTGCAAATAACCTTATTGATCCACTATTAAATACGCCCATCGCAATATGGCAAACGCGCTTAGCTGAAATATTTAGTGGCTTTATGCGCACTGACCAGCAGCTATTACAAGCCTGATATATTACCCTTGCTGATAATGGTCAAGAAATTGTCCGTGTTGATAGGATCAATGATGTTGTGGTGCGCCTCGAGGGAGACTTATTACAACAAAAAGGGCAACGGGATTACATGCTTAATGCCAGCAGGTTAGATAGTGAATCTGTCTATATATCACCGATTAACTATAATCGAGAGCATGGTCAAATTCAGATACCCTACGTGAGCACCTACCGAGTTGCGAAGCCGGTATTTAATAAACAAGGAGCAGTATTTGCTGTATTAGTAACAAATTATTTTGCTGACGAGTTATTTAATAGTGTTACTTTTAGTTCATCTGCTGGGGTTGATGTTTATCTGTTAAATGATCAGCAGCAGTTTTTATTTCACCCAGATCCTAAACTACGATTTGGTTTTGAGTTTGGTCAAGACATTACTTGGTCAAGTGTATTTAGTCAAAGCCAAGATATGAGCAGCCAAGCGACTTTACCTTTTCATGATTTACCAAGTCATTATTATTTAAAACAACGTATTAGTTTAGAAAATAACATTAGCATGTTGCCCCTTGAACTTGCGGTATCAATTAATACCGATATTTTGTTAACAGACGTTGCTAAGCGCCGTGATCATTTTGTGTTGGTAATTATTTCACTTTTCACTGCTTTGTGGTTATTAGTGTGGTTATACCAAAGGTATATAAACCGCAAATTAGAGCTTCACACCTTGAAGGAGCGTAATAACAAGATTATTGAAAATTCTCTCGATGCAATTTTAACAGTACAAGAGGATGGCCTTATCAGTAATGCTAATAAAACAGCATTACAGTGCTTTGATATCATTATTGATCACACCCAGTTTACGCAATTATTTTCGCTAGCAGAAGGTGATAAGTCATGTATTGATGAAACAATAGCACAGGGATCAAAACCATCATTTGAAGGCGTATTTATTGACCCGCAAGATCAACAACACTTTTACTCAATTACACTTACTAGCGTGTTTGATATCTTTACCCAGCGCTACCAAGTAGCAGCGATTTTACGAAACATTAATTCACTTAAACAGACCCAAGTTGAGCTTGAAAAACTCAATAGTACGTTAGAGCAAAAAGTGCAACAACGCACAACTGAACTTGAAAGTGCGATTGAACAAGCTTTGGCAGCCAGTAAAACTAAAAGTGATTTTATTGCTAATATTTCCCATGAAATACGTACGCCTATGAATGGTGTATTAGGGATGCTGGAAATGCTCAAAGAGGACACGCTAACGCAGCAGCAACAGCAATATTTAGATCTGGCCAATAGCAGCGCTAACTCATTAATGACATTGATTAATGACATCTTGGATTTTTCAAAAATCGAAGCTGGTAAACTTGGTATTGATAATCACAGTTTTGATGTGATTACTGTATGCAGTGATATGATCACCTCAATGGCACTGCAAGCACAGCGTAAAGGCTTAGAAGTGTTTTTGTATACTGATAAAGTTATTGACCGTATGTTAGTCGGAGATAGCCACCGATTAAAACAAATATTAATAAACTTACTTAATAATGCATTCAAATTTACTCATCAAGGTGAAGTCAGTTTGACTGTTGGGTGTCAGTATCTTACTGAAGAAAAGTTATTAATGAGCTTTGTTATTGAAGACTCAGGCATCGGCATTGCTGAAAAAAATATCGATAAGCTGTTTGAGGCCTTTACTCAAGAGGACACCAGTACCACTCGCCACTTTGGAGGTACAGGGCTTGGTTTATCAATTTGTCGTAAGCTGGCACAATTGATGGGCGGTGATATTAGTGTAACCAGTGAAAAGGGCAAGGGAAGCTGTTTTACAGCGCAAGTGCAATTACATATTGCAGCTGAGAAAAGACTTAATACTGCCGTTGAGTTGGCAAAAGATATTCAGGTTGGCGTGCTGATAGATAGCGACAGTGTATATAACAATGTCACTAATTTATTGATTAAAAATTGCCAAGTAGCGGCCAATAATATTCAACGATTTGACTACCAAGCACAATATCAAGAGTTAAAAGTTGATTTACTGGTTGTTGATAATGATCACCCATACTTACAAACACTGATTAATTTATGTAATAAGCAGAATAAAAAATATGTATTAATCTTGCGTGATTTACTGCTTAGTAAAAAAGCCAAAGAGCAGGTACCTGAAAATTGCCATGTGCTAAATAAGCCGCTTACTCAAGATCAATTTAGCTATAAGTTAGCAAGTTTGTTTGGTGTTAATAATAGTTTTTTGGTTGCTAGCCAAGGTAGTGAGCAAACAGAATATGTTGAATACGATTTATCAAACTTTAAGGTATTATTGGTTGATGATAATATGATCAACCTTGAAGTTGCCAAAGCAATATTAAAAAATACCGGTGTCACTATTGTATGTGCCAGCGATGGCCTAGATGCGCTAGAAATATTAAATACAGAGCACACACCTTTATTTGATCTGCTTTTAATGGATTGCCAAATGCCAAGCCTCAATGGCTATGACACAACCTCTGCAATTCGCAGCAGCAAAGCTGGTGCTGACTATGCAAAAGTGCCTATTATCGCTATGACAGCCAGCGCTATGGCAGGTGACAGAGAGCGTTGTATTACAGCTGGTATGAATGATTATATTACCAAACCCATAAAGCCAAAAGTTTTGAAAGATAAATTAGCTATGTGGTTAAAATAAACCACACAGTCTAAATTTTAAGCTACTGATTTTTCAGGTTTAGCCTTTGGTCCACCAAGATTTTGATTAAGTTTGGTAATATCAGCAGAATTAATCACTGTTTGAGTGTCAGACCAGTGTAGCAATTCGATACGACCATTTTCTTGCTCTACTACTGCGGTACAACTTTCTATCCAATCGCCATCATTACAGTAAACAATGCCATCAACGACTTTGAGTTGTGGGTGATGAATGTGACCGCAAATAATACCGTCTACGCCTTGCTTTTTAGCCTCATGAATAGCAGCATTTTCAAATGCCTCTATTGCTTCACGCGCTTTATGAACGCGGGCTTTTATCCAAGCAGCAAGTGACCAATAGTTACCACCATATAGGCGTCGAATACGATTAGTCCAGCGATTTAAAAACAGTAAAAAGTCATAACCTGTATCACCGGCAATACTGATCAGTTTGTTATACCTAGTTGCTGAGTCAAAATCATCACCGTGAACCAGAAGAAATCGTTTGTTGGCTTTGGTTGTGTGAATAAACTGCTGGTGGACTTCAATACCAAATAGGCTGTTATTGACGTAGTGTCGGAATGTTTCATCGTGATTGCCGGGAATATAAATCACTCGAGTACCTTGAACTGCTTTGGCTTGAATACAAGCTAATACTTGATAGTGACTAGGGTGCCAATAAAAATTTCGCTTCATCGACCATAAATCGACGATGTCACCCACTAGATAAAGGGTATCGCACTCAATACTATTTAAAAAGTCGAGTAGGTAATCTGCTCGACAATCTTTATAGCCTAAATGTACATCGGATATCCAAACAGCTGGGTAGTACTTTTTATCACTTTTTTCGATGTCGTGCATAGGAGGTTACTCACGGTGTAATAACAACAAAGTTAAGCAACTTGAATGACGTTTATAAGACTGTTTGACGAAACATCTATGACAATTAATGATCGTGCAAAAACAAAAAAACCGCATTACGCGGTTTTTTTTTCAGAAGGTGCTGATGATTAAGCGTTCATGGCCGCTTTGATTGCTTCAACAGCGGTATCAATATCTATCATTAATTTTTCACCAGTACGGCGATTTTTCAACTCAACCTTGTTTTCATCAAGATTACGCTCACCAATTACCAACGTGAAAGGTACACCGAGTAATTCCATGTCGTTAAACATCACACCTGGGCGCTCTTTACGGTCATCAAATAACACGTCTAAGCCTGCGGCTTTTAAACCGTCGTAAAGGTTATTAGCGATATCCGGTATACGATGCGATTTATGCATATTCATTGGCACAATGGCTAAATCGAACGGGGCGATTGGCTGTGGCCAAATAATGCCGTATTGATCATTATTTTGCTCAATAGCCGCTGCGACAATACGCGATACACCAATACCATAACAACCCATAGTCATTATTTGGTTCTTACCGCTTTCGTTTAATACTCCCGCTTTCATCGCTTCTGAGTACTTAGTACCAAGCTGGAAGATATGGCCAACTTCGATACCGCGTTTAATATGTAAAGTACCATTACCACATGGACTAGGATCACCTTCGACAATATTACGTAGATCAGCAACTTCATACTCAGTTACATCGCGATCCCAGTTAATACCGCTGTAATGCTCGTCATCTTTGTTGGCACCGGCTACAAAATCAGCCATTACGTTGGCTGTACGGTCTACTAAAATTGGCATTGTTAAGCCAACAGGGCCTAATGAACCCGGTTTAGCACCAATGGCTGCAATTATGTCAGCCTCGTTTGCCATTTCCAGTGGAGAATCTACTAATGGATGTTTTTCAGCTTTAAGTTCGTTAAGCTCATGATCGCCACGTATTACTAATGCAACTAAACCACGTTGACCATCTTCATTTGGCGCGCCGTAAACAATCAGTGTTTTAACACTGCGATGAGGTTTTACACCATAGTGTTTCTTTAGCTCGTCGATAGTTTTCGCATCAGGTGTTGGGAATACTTTTAATTCTTTTGCGGCAGCAGGGCGCGCTTCACTTGGCGCTAATGCTTCTGCTTTTTCGATGTTTGCTGCATAGTCACTTTTATCACTAAAGGCGATAGCATCTTCACCTGATTCAGCTAACACATGAAATTCATGAGATACACTACCACCGATAGAGCCGGTATCAGCAATAACAGGACGGTAATCAAGGCCTAAGCGATCGAATATATTACAGTATGCTTTGTGCATTACTTGATAAGTTGCATCTAAACATTCTTCACTTAAATGAAATGAATAGGCATCTTTCATAGTAAATTCACGCGCGCGCATAACCCCAAAACGAGGACGACGTTCGTCGCGCACTTTTGTTTGTACTTGATACAAAGTAAGCGGTAATTGTTTATACGAACTTACTTCTTTACGAACAAAGTCGGTGATCACTTCTTCATGGGTTGGTCCTAACGCGAAAGTACGATTGTGACGGTCAGTAAAACGCATAAGTTCTGGGCCAAACTGCTCCCAACGGCCAGACTCTTCCCATAGATCCGCAGGTTGAATAACAGGCATCAACATTTCGATTGCACCTGATTTGTCCATTTCTTCACGCACAATGTTTTCGACTTTTCGTAACACGCGTAATCCAGAGGGTAACCAAGTATATAGGCCCGACGCGACGCGACGGATCATGCCCGCTCTTAACATTAATTGATGCGATACAATTTCAGCATCTGATGGCGTTTCTTTAAGTGTTGCGAGTATATATTGACTGGTACGCATGTTTATTCCGATAGTTATAAAATTATTATTTCAATTGGGCACTCAGTTTAGCAGCGGTTGCTTTTACACTAAAGCGCTAAGTGTGTTTTTCTAACTTTTTTCTATGCTAGTGACATAGTTATGCTCGTCGTTTACTTGCCAACGGATATTAAAATCATACAAGGTCATTCCATAACTTTGTTCACCCTCTTTTTGCTTTTTATAGGCAGGGCGAGGATCTTGCTTAAGTACATTACTAATAAAGTCATGCAACTCTGGGAAGTTGGTTTGCTGTTCAATAAACGCCTGCACTTGCGGGCTAAACTCAACGGTCATTTGCGTTTCTGGGCGCGTGTCAGCAAAGCCTGCAGTGGCATCAACCATGGCATCTGAATAAGGTAAATATGGTTTGACGTCTAAAATCGGGGTGCCATCAAGTAAATCTATGCCTGCCAATAATAAACACAGCTGGCCATTTTTATACTCTATGCCTTCAAGCTTGACGGCACTCATGCCTATGGCATTGGGTCTAAAGGTCGCGCGTGTGGCAAATACGCCTTTGCGCTCATTACCGCCTAAACGCGGTGGTCTAACCATGGCTGAGTAGCCTTTATCAGCAGTTTCATGAAAGCGAAACAATAACCAAATATGGCTAAATTCATCTAAACCACGAACAAATTCTTCACGGTTAAAATCAGCAACAAATACCAACTTAGCTTTTGCTTGTGGAACTAAACGCGGTTGGCGAGGAATGGCGAACTTTTGTTTATAAGGAGATTGAATATGGCCAATAGCCGTTAGTTGAAAATCGCTCATGAAACTCAATTACTGTTAAAGATACGATATTCTAACCGCTAACAACAAAAAAGGCAGCTCGAAGCTGCCTTTTACTGCTAAATAACCTCAGAACAGGTTAAGCATTCCTTAAAACATATATTGTACAGATACTGATGCCACGTCCATATCTGGATCAATATCGTCTTCTAATTCGTAACGCTCGTACTCAAAGCGTATTTGCATATTACTGGTAAATGCATATTCAATACCTGCACCGTAGAATATATCGCCACCACTTTGATCGGCTGATATTTCACCAAGGGCTGGAATATCACTGGTGACCTCGGCGTCCCATTCTAACCAACCACCTTTAGCGTAGACAGAAAAGCTTTCTGTTATTGGTGCTGCTAATCGTGCAGCAAGGGAGATACCATCTACCTCAGCGTAACTATCTATATCACTTACTTCATCAAAGTTTTGATAGGCCAGTTCTAAACTCAAATACTTATTAAATTGTGAACCAACATAGCCTTTGAGCATCTGTGAGTCGTCGTCAAAATCGATGTCGTTTTCAGAATCTTCAAATTGGAATGAGTATTGGCCGTAACCAATACCGGTATATACGCGAGGGTAATCCATGTTTGTTGTCTCTGCGCTAGCTGCAGTATTAAAACCTAACAATGCTAATGAGATAGCAGAAAGTGAAATTGATTTAATCATTTAATAGCTCCTTTACAAAATAAAAAATATAACCTTTAAATTACCGGTTACTTTTAATATTGCATGGTGCGTGCCATGATTAATTTGGCTTTAAAACAGCCAGTTATAGTCTTTTATAGCATACAAAGTACACCAATGAGCGCTATTTAAACGCTCGTTCAGTTTGGCTGGAGAAAAGATTTCTGACTAGAGTGTAGCTTTTACAGATAGATAGTTTAGGTGATCAGGGTTCTGATTTATGCAATAAAGTTTCAGTTTCTATGGCAATCTCTTTCATCTTAATTGCGTAGTTTTCTAATTTTTTGTCTTCATTACTCACTGCGATGTATTCTGGCACTGCTACGGGGTAACCTGTTTCGTCCATGGCAACAAAGCTAATTACACAGTGGTTAGTCTCAACTAAATTACGCGTTTTCGGATCGCCACAGCGAACTTGTATAAAGATTTGCATACTGGTTTTGCCAGTGTGGGCAATTTTAGCTTCAACTTCAACAATTTGACCAACTAGAATAGGGCGACGAAATTTAACCCCAGCGACAGATACAGTGACACAGTAATGACCACTCCAACCAGCAGCGCAGGCATAACCTGCTTGGTCAATCCACTTCATGACGACACCGCCATGAACCTTCCCGCCAAAATTCACATCGGTGGGCTCTGCTAAAAAACGGAATACAACATTAGACGACGGCATAAAAATATCTCACTCATATATAATTCTTATTAGCATAGCGCAAAAAAGGGGCCGAAGCCCCTGCAATTTAGGATAGGTTTATAATTTATATGTAAAATATTATTTTAACGCTGTATCAAGCGCTTTAATTGTATTTAGATTACATATTTGGGTAGTTGGGACCACCGGCTCCCTCAGGTGTTACCCAGGTGATGTTTTGGCTCGGATCTTTAATATCGCAGGTTTTACAGTGCACGCAGTTTTGTGCATTGATCACAAACTCGTCTTTGCCGGCAATTTGCTGTATCTCATACACACCCGCCGGGCAATAGCGCTGAGCAGGCTCGTCAAATTTAACTAAGTTAACATAGATAGGAATAGCGCTATTTTTTAGTTTTAAATGACACGGCTGAGATTCTTCATGATTGGTATTTGATAAAAACACCGAAGATAATTTATCAAAGCTGAGTTGACCATCAGGCTTCGGGTAATCAATGACACTGGCCTGATTTTTATCAACTAGCGTTGCGTGATCTGGGATATTATCTTTAAAAGTAAAAGGTAATGCCCCTGCAAAAATATTTTGATCAAGGGTGTTATACGCACCACCAAGAAATTTTCCTAGCTTATGCATCACAGGGCCAAAGTTACGTGATTGGTATAGCTCTTTATAAGCCCAACTTTGTTTAAATGCTTCGCTGTAGTCAACTAAGTCAGTATGCTGTTGCTCGTTTGTAAGCGCGTTAAAGATCACCTCAGCGGCAATCATACCTGACTTCATCGCTGTGTGGTTGCCTTTGATTTTGGCAAAATTCAAGGTGCCCGCGTCACAGCCGACCAACAAACCACCCGGGAAGTGCATTTTTGGTAATGAGTGCAAGCCACCTTTTGCAATCGCACGAGCGCCATAAGCAATACGTTCGCCACCGGCTAATACATCTTTAAATATTGGGTGGTGTTTCATGCGCTGAAATTCATCAAACGGGCTTAAATGCGGGTTTGAGTAATTTAAATCAACAATTAAGCCGACTACAACTTGATTATTATCACTGTGGTACATAAACGCACCACCGTTAGTATCTGCACTTAAGGGCCAACCGGTGCCATGAACTACCGTGCCTTGCTTGTGATTAGCAGGATCGATTTGCCAAATTTCTTTAAAGCCTAAACCATAATGTTGCGGTGAGGCATCTTGATCAAGTGCAAACTGATTGGTCAGCTGTTTACCTAAGTGACCACGACAACCTTCAGCAAATACAGTGTATTTAGCACGAAGTTCCATGCCAGGCATAAAGCCATCTTTTTCATTGCCATTACTATCAAGGCCCATATCGCCGGTAATAATGCCTTTTACTGTGTCATCTTCAATAATCAGTGAGTGTGCGCTAAAACCTGGGAAAATCTCAACCCCTAGGTTTTCTGCTTGCTCTGCAAGCCAGCGGCATACATTACCCATAGAGACAATATAGTTATCAGTATTATGAAATGTTTTAGGTGCGGCAAAGTGAGGGATAGCGGTGGCTTTGCTGTCATTATTAAACCAATATATTTCATCACTGGTTACTTTAGTGGTCACTGGTGCGCCAAGTTCTTGCCAATTGGGCAGTAACTCGTCCAAAGCGGTGGTTTCAAATACTGCGCCCGATAAAATATGGGCGCCCACTTCGGAGCCTTTTTCAACCACGCAGATCATGCACTCTTGTTGTTTTTCTCGTGCTTGTTGCGCTAATCGTATGGCGGTAGCTAAGCCTGCAGGGCCTGCGCCGACAATAACGACATCAAATTCCATGGTTTCGCGTTCGACCATATTAACCTCTTTTATGTGACGGACCTGTGCCTTTACGAGGGCAATTTCATACTTGCAAATGAAACGTTACAGGCGATGAATAGTTTAAGGTTATTTTAGGTTGACGTTTACGTCAACAGGAGGTAGTCTGATTTCATAAAATAAATAGGTTGACGTACACGTTAGCTTGTAGGTTTAAATAATTATGGAGTTCCTATGAAAGTTCTCGTTCCAATAAAAAGAGTTATCGACTACAACGTAAAAGCACGCGTTAAAGCAGATAATAGCGACGTTGATCTAACTAATGTGAAAATGGCACTTAACCCATTTTGCGAAATTGCCATTGAAGAAGCTATCCGCTTAAAAGAGGCGGGCACTGCCACTGAAGTAATTGCTGTAACCATTGGTGCTAAAGCATCTCAAGAACAATTACGTACAGCACTGGCACTGGGCGCCGATAAAGCGATTCATATTGAGACTGACGAAAAATTAGAATCACTGCACGTTGCAAAGTTGCTTGCTAAAATCGTCGAGCAAGAAGCCCCTGAACTGGTGATTTTAGGTAAACAGTCGATTGATTCAGATAACAATCAAACAGGTCAAATGCTGGCGGCTCTTACCGGGCGCGGGCAAGGTACGTTTGCATCAAAGGTCGACATAGCAAATGGCACTGTTAATGTGACGCGTGAAGTTGATGGCGGTTTACAAACAGTGGCATTAAAGTTACCGGCTGTAGTCACAACAGACTTACGTTTGAATGAACCTCGTTATGCATCATTGCCAAATATTATGAAAGCCAAACGTAAACCACTTGAGGTAATTGCAGCTGATAGCTTAGGTGTAGACTTAACCCCGCGTATCGAACTTGTTGCGGTACATGAACCGGCAAAACGCAGTGGCGGTATCATTGTTGATGATGTAGCGCAGTTAGTTGATTTATTAAAAACACAAGCGAAGGTGATTTAAATGAAAACATTAGTTATAGCAGATCATGACAATGGCAGTTTAAAGCCTGAAACTTCTAAAACCATAAACGCAGCATTAAAGCTTGGTTTTGCTGTTGATGTACTAATTGCTGGTGAAAACGTAGCACCAATGAGTGAAATAGTGGCCAGTATTGCAGGTGTAAACACCGTGCTGGTGGCTGATCATAGCGAGTATGCGCATCAGTTAGCTGAAAACATCGCAGATTTAGTATTATCGCTTGCGCCAGATTATTCGCATCTTGTTGCTAGTGCTACTACAACGGGCAAAAACTTTATGCCACGTGTTGCCGCATTACTTGATGTTGCACAAATTTCAGAAATCATTGATGTGGTTGACGCTGATACATTTAAACGCCCAATCTATGCCGGTAATGCCATCGCAACTGTAAAATCACTGGATAGCAAAAAAGTGCTCACCGTTCGTGCAAGTAGCTTTGATCTGCAAAGTGAGCAAGCTCCCGCTGAGAGTCGTGTTGTTGATTCTGTGTTTAGCAGTGAATTAAGCGCATTTGTAAGTGTTGAGCAAACCGAATCTGAGCGCCCAGAGTTAACTGCTGCGCAAGTGGTTATATCAGGTGGACGCGGTATGCAAAATGGCGAGAACTTCTCATTACTTAATGGTATTGCCGATAAACTAGGCGCGGCAATTGGTGCGTCTCGTGCTGCGGTTGACGCAGGCTTTGTACCAAACGATATGCAAGTGGGTCAAACCGGTAAGATCGTTGCGCCTAACTTATATATTGCTGTAGGTATTAGTGGCGCAATTCAGCACTTAGCGGGTATGAAAGATTCTAAAGTGATTGTGGCTATCAATAAAGATCCCGATGCGCCAATCTTCCAAGTGGCGGATTATGGTTTAGTAGCAGATTTATTTGATGTGCTACCAGAGCTTGAACAAGCACTCTAATTTATAACGATTCTGGTTGTTAAAAGCTGTTGTGATCAGTTCGCTGATCACGCGGCTTTTTTTCTTTTATTTTACCAATCAGAAAGTCTGTAATATCTAACTAAGCAATTACCATGAATAAAGAGTATCACCTGTCGTTTAGTGAGTTGGGTGCATTATTTTTTAACACAGATTGCCTTTTTACACTTTTTTTGCGCAAAATGTCAGGACACGCTAAGCTGAGGCTAAATGACTAGAAATTTAGAACTAAAAAATTAATAATCAATAAGCTAGCTTCACCCTTATCCCTTACATTTTTTAGAATACGTTGAGACCTCGCAGTGAAAACCAAAGCAATCCGCAATTTTTATATCAATGAAGAGCAGTCGGTCTATTTGCTTTCGCACCATGACGCAAAAAAACACCGCCAATGGTTGAATATCTGTATTAAGCAACTCACTAATTTAGGCTACAGCCAGGTTGAAATGATTGGCTCGGGTGCTTTTGGATTTGTATTTGCGGGTTTAGATGAGCGTAAACTTCCTTGGGTGTTTAAATTTTCACGTATCACCTTGGCGCAAAGTGTACGTGATCGACTTGAGGACGAAGCGTATATGCTCTCGCAAGTTGATAACCCATTAGTGCCTAAGTTTTATGCTTTTGAACGGATAAAAAAGCAGGGCATTTTAATGATGGCCCGCGCGCTGGGCGAAGACTTAGAAAAAGTATCACTTAAAAAAGGCCGCTTTAGCGCCGCAGCAATCACCAGTTTAGCGCTAAAACTGCGTAATGTATTAATAGACCTTCGCACTCAGCAAAATGGCATAACGCCACAACCGATTGTGCATGGCGATATCAAGCCTTCTAATCTAGTGTGGGATGAACATACCCAAGGCTTATCGCTGGTGGACTGGGGCAGCTCTGTGTATGCCCAAATAGACAGTAATGGCGAGCCAATTACCAGTAACTTTATGGATTTAATGTCTGGCGATTTAAGTACCACCAATGCGCGGATGGGGGATGTGTATTTTATTGGTGATGAGCAAATGTCAGGTGCTAAATCATCGCCGCGTTTTGATGAGCAAGGCGTGGCGTCCACCTTATACGCACTGGCTTCTGCACAGTCATGCCGATTTGGCGCGCAAGTGATCCCAGCCAGTTCATTAGGGCTCCCTATGGAGCTTGCAAAAGTGATTGACGGTATGCTCTCTAAAAATAAAATTACAAGAGACGGGGCGGGTGATTACTTTATGCGTAATATGCCTGCTATGGCTAAAGCATATTTACCAGAGCTCAATTTAGCTGAAAATGTGCGAGCCAATATTCCATTTTGGTTTGGTAACGATGACGAACGACCTGATACTGTGGTTTATAGCTCACGTAAACAATTTTTACGCCAAGCCGACCACAATCAACAACTGCTTGATGTAAATGACGCTCAATTGGACCGGTATTATAAAGAATTCCTGTTTGATACCGGTGATACTGAAAAAGCATTTTTAGCCTCTATCAGCCGATTAGCAAAATACCCAGTAGTAGGGGGCTTAAGCTTTCATTGGAAAGAAGAATCACTGTTCGTTGAATCATCACTGATCATGCATGATGAAAGTTTAGGCCATGCTTTTACCCAAGCGGTTAATAATACCGTGATGTTGGCACAAGGCATTCATCAAAAAGGCTTATTTAAGTGTTGTTTATTTGATGCAAGAAAGACCATTCAACTGGAGCGTGATGGCACAGGGGCATTTAAGTTTGAACAACTTCCAGAGCTTGACTATGAGGTAATGAATTTAAAAAGCTCAGAAGTCACCCGACCACATTCTTATTTTGAAGACGGTAAAGATCCGGACGAGCAACTGCAGCTACCTAAAAAAGTGATCAAATGCGTATTTGAGTTAAACCAAATACATCATACCGGCTGCATTATTTTTGAAGCTTTACCAGATAGAATGAAAATACATCATTATTATCGTTTGTTAGATGGCACTAAAGAAGCACAGTTTAAGCGCTTGCTTAATAAGTTGATGCAATATGCGGTGAGCATTACTGATGTGGGGGTTGCCGGGTTTATGAAACTACCTTACAAAAATACCCGTGAGTTTGCCTTGTGTGATCGCCAGCCTGATTTTTTCTATCCTAAAGATCCTAAACGTTTTGGCGCTTAATTTTGCCGTGTAAATACGTTAAACTAATGCATCAAAAAAAGGATAAATAATGGCAAAAACTAAGCCCGCAATCACTATGCAAAGCTTTGGTATTTATACAAAGTGGGACTCATCATCAAAAGCCTTACCGCAAATTCAAGCATTTACCACAAAAGTACCGGCACAACTCGATGTGGAGTTTGGTTTTATCATTAATATTAAAAAAGCCAAAGGCGAAAAACTTCATTATTGTATATACCATCCTGATATACCGGATGCTGATGGTGAGGTAATGCCACCATTTGACGGCTTTGAATACGTTAAAGACAATGACTGGCACTTTTACCTAGGTGATACCTTGTGGCAACCCATCAGCAATAAAATAGGTGACTGGCGTATGACCATAGAGCTAAACGGCAAACTGATTGCAGATAAAACATTTTCAGTGTTTGAACAAGAGTCAATGTCAGAAATTGAGTTTTGGCAAAAGCGCGGGTATTAAATACTTTATGTGTATATAGGCTTATTGTATTTGTAGTAAGTCTAATTGTTGAAAATAAATTAGGACGAGGTGGTTACTCCACCTCATGAAATAAATTAGATTTTAATTACTTTGAGCCAGCTCTTTTCTAATAATCTCTGCGCCTGCGGTTAACGCATTGAGCTTACCTCTTGCAACTGCGCGAGGTAGCGGAGCCATACCACAGTTAGTACACGGGTAGAGCTTGTCAGCATCGACAAACTGCAGTGCTTTACGTAGCGTATTTGCCACTTCCTCTGGTGTTTCTATGGTATTGGTGGCAACGTCAATGGCGCCTACCATTACTTTTTTACCGCGAATAAGTTCAAGTAGTTCCATTGGTACATGAGAGTTGTGACATTCTAATGAGATAATATCAATATTAGATTGCTGCAGTTTTGGAAATGCTTCTTCGTATTGTCGCCATTCTGAGCCTAACGTTTTTTTCCAATCTGTATTGGCTTTGATACCATAACCATAACAAATATGTACGGCCGTTTCGCATTTAAGGCCTTCAATGGCTTTTTCTAAACACGCAATTCCCCAATCATTTACTTCATCAAAAAACACATTAAATGCAGGCTCATCAAATTGAATGATATCAACCCCCGCAGCTTCTAGTTCTTTGGCTTCTTGATTAAGAATTTTGGCAAATTCCCAAGCGAGCTGTTCGCGGCTTTTATAATGGTCATCATAAAGTGTATCTATCATGGTCATAGGACCTGGTAGCGCCCATTTGATCGGTTGTTTGGTTTGGCTGCGTAAAAACTTAGCATCATCAACAAAAACAGGTTTGATACGACTAACAGGACCTACCACAGTAGGTACACTGGCATCATACCGGTCACGAATTCTCACCGTTTTACGGTTTTCAAAATCTACACCGTTAAGGTGCTCAATAAATGTGGTAACAAAGTGTTGGCGTGTTTGTTCGCCATCACTGACAATATCAATACCTGCACGTTGTTGCTCTTGTAGAGAGATCCGTAATGCATCGTGTTTGCCGTCAATTAATTCATCACCTTGAAGTTTCCAAGGTGACCAAAGAGTCTCTGGCTCTGCAAGCCATGAAGGTTTAGGTAAGCTGCCTGCAGTTGAAGTCGGTAATATTGTTTTGCTAATAGATGTTTTCATAATAAATAATGCCATTTATTTGGGTTAACTTTTTAAGTTGCGATTGAATCTAACGATTGAACTCGCTATTACGCGTAATTAGCAGACCATTGCTCAAGCACTGTTTGATATGGCTTGATGAAGTGCTGCTCAGCAAATTTCCCCTGTTCATTCGCCAATTTACTGCGCTCTTCACGGTCATAAACAATTTGCGTGAGTGAATGATCTAGGTTCTTCAAATTTGGTTGATATGATTTCCCCGCAGTCGCATTGGCATTATAGATCTCTGGTCGGTAGATTTTTTGAAATGTCTCCATTGTGCTAATAGTGCTAATAAGCTCAAGATGAGTGTAATCATTTAGCAAATCACCAACAAAATAAAAGGCTAAGGGCGCTACACTATTTGGCGGCATAAAATAACGCACCTGCAAGCCCATTTTTTTGAAATATTGCTCAGTCAAAGACGGTTCATTTGGCTGATATTCAACACCTAACGCAGGGTGTTGATTTTCAGTACGATGATAGGTCTTGTTATCCGAAACACTTAGGCATATTACTGGCGGCTTTTTAAAGTGCTTTTTGTAGCTGTCAGAACTAATAAAATATTTAAATAGTTTGCCATGCAGCTCGCCAAAGTTATCAGGGATACTAAATTTAGGCTGATCTTTATTATGTTCTTGCAGTAATACACTAAAATCATAGTCGCGCACATAGGAGGAAAAATTATTTCCTACAATACCTTCAATGCGTTTGTTAGTGTGATGATCAACAATATTTGTTTTCAATATTTCAATCGATGGAAAGCTATTACCACTGCCAGCAATATCCATATCAACAGAGATGATTTCAAGCTCTACAGAATAACGATCCGCTTTTGGGTTATCCCACTGCGCCAAGGCATTAAAGCGGTTATCGATCATTTTTAAGGCGTTGCGTAAGTTTGCTTGGCGATAACTGCCTCTGGCCAAGTTTGCAAAATTGGTAGTGATACGTGTATTAGCTGCTGGATGATAATTTTCATCGAGACAAATACTCTTAATAGTAAATGTGAAATCTTTAGTCATGGTGATCTGTATCCAATTATCTGATTTAAAACCTGCGTTTATGCTGTGCTCTTGAGCGAATTAACGTTACTGATCTCTCGGTAAGTGATGTTCACAGTTTTTGTGTTGTGCCTGATGGCTTGATTAAAACCGCTGTAAAACTGTGTTACCTCTAAGAGTTGAGCTATTTATACGTGTATCGGTACATGAATAAAAACGGTTTAATTTCACCTAAAACATGAGCTGTATTCATCAACTAATAATATTGCACGCCATTAGCGATAAATTATCTGAAGTGGCACTTGAAAAAACAGAGTTCCAACTTGGCCATCCAAACATTTAGACTTCTAGATGGGTGTCTTGTGTTTATTTCATCTAAAACATGAGGATTATTCAGGGCTTAATGTAGCCAAATATATCAATAGGCATCAGTTATATTGATATACTCGCGGCCAATATGGTGAGTGATAGCTGCTCAATAGGAAATAGAATCGCATTCATTTAGCATGAGTGCTCCCAAATTATAATAAGAGATAAACGCAATGAGTGAATTGATAATGTTGATTTTATACTGCGCCTTACTTGGCAGTGGCGTAGGTTTTTTAGCAGGGCTGCTAGGTATTGGGGGCGGACTGGTTATTGTTCCTGTGTTGAGTATTATTTTACTGCATTTTGAAATTCTACCAGCTGAGCAAATCGTTATTGCCGCAATTGCAACGTCATTAGCATCAATATTATTTACATCAACGTCTTCCGCAATCGCACATCATAAAAATGGCAATGTTCCATGGACTCTTGCTCCTTGGGTAATGACGGGCGTTGCACTGGGGGCGCTTATCAGTGGCTTTATAGCGGCACTATTACCTGAGCAGGTTGTTCGCTTAGTGTTTGCTGTCACAGTGGTACTTATTGCGATAAAGATGTTTGTAAGTAATAAGCGTGAGCCATCGGTTGAGCGTGACATGCCCAATAAAGGTGTGTTAGCCATTATGACCACTATCACCGGCGGCTTGTCTGCGATGATCGGTATTGGCGGAGGCGCGCTTTTGGTACCATTGTTAACGTTCTTCTCAGTCGATATGAAAAAAGCCATAGGGTGTGCATCCGCATGCGGCATTGTTATCGCATTATTTGGTTCAATTGGTTACATCAGCTCAGGTAGCGGCCATTTTGCACTAGAAGATGGATTTGCTGGATTTGTGTATTTACCAGCGTTATTCGGTATTATTTGCACATCCTGGTTTACCGCCCCGTTAGGCGCCAAAGCCACCCATTACTTACCAGTCTCGTTAGTCAAAAAAATCTTCGCCGCATTATTGCTAGCAACCGCTGTCAAAATGATTATGTATTAAAAGGAAGGGCACTGCAGTGATACGAATAGAGCCAATAATTAATCAAATCGGTTCTATTTGTGTAGGCTAGCTCTTTAAGCGCAGCGAACCTTAATTTCTTTGTGAATAATTCACTAAAATTTTATTGCACAAAGAGGAAAGGATGAGAAATAAATGAGGGCTTAAATCTGAGAAAGCTAAGTCGTTTTTTAAATGAAAGTACATTAGAACATTTATGAAAAGTATCCGTATAAACGCAAAAAAGCTGGCACTGCCAGCTTAATTATTAAAACATTTGTTAGCACCTAGCA